>DATDGU010000223.1:0-5881 GCA_036521915.1 Acidimicrobiia bacterium
GCGGCCCTGGGCGGCGCCACCGCGCTCGCGCGCGGGGGTGGGGTGCTCGTCGACGTGTCGCTGGCCGGGACGGCGGCGTGGCTGGCCCGTCCGGCGGTCGCCCCGGCACGGCAGCACCGCATCACCGAGGTCGGTCCCGACCGGTGGGTCGTGGCGCACGGCGCGCGGGCGACCGAGGTCGCGGCGCCGCGCGCCGCGCCCGCCGCGGCGTCCGCCGAGTGTGCGGGCGGGTCGACCGAGCGGGTCCTGGCCGAGCTTGGCGGTGGCGGGCCGCGCGACTAGGTGGTGTCGGCCGGGTGGTCCGCCATCGCGGAGGCGGCCCGTTCGACGGCGCGAATGATCCCCTGGTACCCGGTGCAGCGGCACAGGTTCCCGGAGAGGGCCTCGCGGATCTCGTCGTGCGAGGGGTGCGGGTGCTCGGCGAGGTACGCGTGCACCGAGACGACGAAACCGGGCGTGCAGAACCCGCACTGCAGGCCGTGCTCCTCGCGAAACGCGTCCTGCACCGGGGTCAACGTCCCGGGCGTCCCGAGACCCTCGATGGTCGTGACCTCCGCGCCGGCGGCTTGCACGGCGAAGAGCAGGCACGAGCGGACGGCGGTCCCGTCGAGGAGCACGGTGCAGGCCCCGCAGACGCCGTGCTCGCACCCGAGGTGCGTGCCCGTCAGCGCGCAGTCCTCGCGGAGGAAGTCGGCGAGGGTCTTGCGCGGCTCGACGAGCGCGCGCCGCGCCTCGCCGTTCACGGTGGTCTCCACGGCGACCTCGTTCACGCGCGGGCCTCCTCGAGGGCGCGCTGCAGCCCGCGCCGCACGACGTGCGCGCCGACGGCTCGCCGGTACCGGGCCGACGCGTGCACGTCGTCGGGTGGCTCGAGGTCGCGCACCGCGAGCTCGGCGGCCTCGGCCAGCTCGGCCTCGTCACCCGAGCGGCCGACGAGCGCCGCCTCGGCCGCGGCGGCGCGCAGCGGCGTGCTGCCCATCCCGAAGAGGGCGACGGCGGCGCGCTCGATCCGGCCATCGCCGTCGAGCGCGACGGCGCACGCCGCACCGGTGAGGGCGAAGTCGCCGTGGCGGCGCGCCATCTCCTCGACGGCGTACCCGCAGCGTCCCGCCCAGACGGGGAAGGCGATCGCGGTGAGGAGCTCGTCGGCGTCGAGGACGGTGGTCCAGTTCCCGACGAAGAAGTCGGCGGCGGGGACCACCCGGGGCCCGCCGGGCGCGGCGACGTGGAGCTCGGCGTCGAGCGCGAGCGTCACCGCCGGCAGCTCGCTCGCCGGGTCGGCGTGCGCGACCGACCCGCCGACGGTCCCCCGGTTGCGGATCTGGAAGTGGCCGATGAGCGGGGCGGCGAGGCCGAGCAGGGGCACGTCGCGCGCCGGTCCGGGTCGCTCGAGGACGACCTGGCGGGTCATCGCGCCGATCACCACGGCGCCGTCGCGCCGCTCGACGCTCGACAGCTCGGCGACGCGGTTGAGGTCGACGAGGTGCTCGAAGCGGGCGAGGCGCAGGGAGAGCATCGGCACGAGGCTCTGGCCGCCGGCGAGCGGCTTCGCCTCGTCGCCGTGCGCCGCGAGGAGGTCGACGACGTCGGTGACGGTCTCGGGCGCGTGGTACTCGAACGGTGCGGGCTTCACCTGGTCTCCTGGCGGCGGCAGCCTACGCCGACGTGCGCTGCGCCCGTGAGCCTGGTCAGTCGCTGTGGAACCGGTAGCCCATCCCGGCTTCCGTGTGGAAGTAGCGCGGCTGGGAGGGCTCGGGCTCGAGCTTGCGCCGGACGTGCGCCATGAAGACGCGGAGGTAGTGCGTCTCCTTCTCGTACCCGGGGCCCCAGACCTCGCGCAGCAGCTGGCGGTACGAGACGAGCTTGCCCGGGTTGCGGACGAGCAGCTCCACGAGGTTCCACTCGGTCGGGGTGAGCCGGATCTCCTCGTCCCCGCGGGTGACGCGCTTCGTGGCGAGGTCGATCGTGAAGTCGGCCGTCTCGATGACCGCGTCCTCCTCGGCCGGCGTGGCGCGGCGCAGCGCGGCCCGCAGCCGGGCGAGCAGCTCGTCCATCCCGAACGGCTTCGTGACGTAGTCGTCGGCGCCGGCGTCGAGCGCCGCCACCTTGTCGGGCTCGCCGTCGCGCGCGGACAGCACGACGATCGGGACGCGGCTCCAGCCCCGCAGCCCGGCGATCACGTCGACGCCGTCGATCCCGGGCAGGCCGAGGTCGAGGACGACGGCGTCGGGGTGGTGGCGCGCCGCGAGGTCGAGGGCCGCCTCGCCGTCGGGCGCGAGGTCGACGTCGTAGCCGCGGATGCGCAGGTTGATGCCGAGCGTGCGGCAGATCTCGGGTTCGTCGTCGACGACGAGGATGCGGCTCACGCGTCGGCGCGGGGCATCGAGACGGTCACGGTCAGGCCACCGCCCGGCGTGTCGTCGACGCTGATGCGGCCGCCCATCGCCTCGACGAACCCGCGGGCGACGGCGAGGCCGAGGCCGACGCCGGCCCCGTTCGGGCTGTCGCCGAGGCGCTGGAACGGGCGGAAGATCGCCTCGCGCTGCTCGGCGGCGACGCCGGGGCCGGAGTCGACGACTCGCAGGTCGACGGTGGAGCCGAAGCAGCCGGCCGACACGCGGACCGCCTGGTCGTCGGGGGACCACTGGACCGCGTTCTCGAGCACGTTCGCGACGGCGCGCTCGAGCAGGCTGGCGTCAGCGCGCACCCGCGGCAGGGTCTCGGGGAGATCGAGCACCACCTGGCTCGCGCCGTTCGGGAGCTCGGTGACGACGGCCGGCACCACCTCTTCGAAGCCGACGTCGCGCAGCATCGGCTCGAGCGTGCCGGTCTGGAGGCGACCCATGTCGAGCAGGTTGTTCACGAGGGACGTGAGGCGGTCGGCACCGCGGTCCACTGCTTGGAGCAGCTCGCGCTGCGTGTCGGGTGGCCACTCGACGTCGCGCTGGAGCAGGCTCGTCACCGACGCCTTGATCGACGCGAGGGGCGTGCGCAGGTCGTGCGACACGGCCGCGAGGAGCGCGGTGCGGAACCGGTCCGCCTCGGCGAGGCCCGTCGCCAGCGCCGCCTCGGCCCGCAGCTGCCGGGACTCGAGGGCGAGCGACAGCTGCCCGGTGAACACCTCGAGCAGGTTCAGATCCTCGGGGTCGAGCCCCTCGCCGCGCACCACGAGCAGCTCGTCGTCGTCCAGCGGAATGGTCAGGTCGGCGTCCTCCGGACGTGTCGGGACGGGCTCGCCCGCCGAGGTCTCGACCCGCCAGCTCTCGCCCTCGCGTCGCAGCACGGCCGCGGCCTCGACGCCGAACGTGTCGCGCAGCCGCGCGATCAGCAGGCCGAGCGGGTCGGCTGCGCCGATCACCGAGCCGCTGAGGGTGGCCATCGTGCGGGCCTCGGCCTTGGCGTGCGCGGCTTCCGCGGCGCGGCGCACGCTCATCATCACGAAGGTGCTCACCGTGACCCCGACGACGAGCAGCACGACGAGGGCGATGACGTCCTGGGTGGACGTGATCGACAGCTCGTGGATCGGTGCCGTGAAGTAGTAGTCGCCGAGCAGGAACGCCGCGGCGCTGGCCGTCACGCCCGGTCGAAGGCCGCCGATCGCGGCGACGACGACGACCAGGAGCACATAGAGCAGGAGCGCGCTCGCCTGGCTGACGCTGCTGCGGGTCGCGGTGAGGATCAAGGTGAGGACCGGCAGCCCGACCACCGCGACCGCCCAGCCCGCGAGCTCGCGGCGCCGCGTCGGCCCGCGGGGAGGCCGCGGGAGTGAGCCGACCGTTACGTGCTCGTGCTCGGCGGCCGCGCCCGAGATGACGTGGACGTCGATGCGATCGGACTGGCGCAGGACCCGGCTCACGACGGAGCCCCGAAGCATCTCGGTCCACCACGACCGCTGCGACGCGCCGATGACGAGCTGCGTCGCGCGCTCGGCCTTGGCGAACTCGACGAGGGCACGGCCCACGTCGTCGCCCGCGACCTCGTGGTAGTTGCCGCCGAGCGCCTCGAGCAGCGCCCGGTGCTCGGCGAGGCGGTCGTCGTTGTGGTGCTCGGCCAGCCCACTCGTGTTGCGGATGTGGACGCCGAGCAGGTCGCCGCGCGTCCGCTGCGCCATGCGGGCCGCCCGGCGGATCAGGTCGTCGCCCGCCCGCGCGCCGGTGAGCGCGACGACGACCCGCTCGCGGGTCTCCCACGAGGTGTCGATCCCGTGGTCCTCCATGTACTGCTGCAGGGATTCGTCGACGCGGTCCGCGACCCAGAGCAGCGCGAGCTCGCGGAGCGCGGCGAGGTTCCCGGGCCGGAAGTAGTTGGCCAGCGCGGAGTCCACGCGCTCGGACGGATAGATGTTCCCGTGGGCCAACCGCCGGCGCAGCGCCTCGGGGGTCATGTCGACGAGCTCGACCTGGCCTGCGGCGCGCACCACCGAGTCGGGGATCGTCTCGTGCTGCTTCACGCCGGTGATTCGCTCGACGAGGTCGTTGACCGACTCGAGGTGCTGGATGTTCAGCGTCGAGATGACGTCGATCCCCGCGTCGAGGATGTCGTGGACGTCCTGCCAGCGCTTCTCGTGCGTCGAGCCCGGCACGTTCGTGTGCGCAAGCTCGTCGACGAGCACCTGCGTGGGATGACGCTCGAGGATCGCGTCGAGGTCCATCTCCTCGAAGTCGCGGTCCCGGTAGTGGACGTGGCGCCGGGGCATGACCTCGAGGTCACCGATCTGGGCCGCGGTGTTCTCGCGGCCGTGCGTCTCGACGATGCCCACGACGACGTCGGTGCCCCGGGAATGGCGCCGCCGCCCCTCGTTCAGCATGGCGAACGTCTTGCCGACCCCGGGCGCGGCGCCGAGATAGATGCGGAGTCGACCGCCGGCCACGGCTGTGTCCTAGCTCCGCAGGCTGTTCAAGGCCAGGTTGAGCGACAGGACGTTCACCGTCGGCTCACCGAGGAAGTCGAGGGTGCGGCCCGACGCGTGCGCGTCGACGAGCCCGAGCACCGTCGCGACCGAGAGCCGCCGGGCGCGTGCGACGCGGGGCGCCTGCAGCCGGGCGTTGGCGAGCGAGATGTCGGGGTCGAGGCCCGACCCCGAGGCGGTCACCGCGTCGACCGGGACCGCCTGGTCGGGGGCGAGCCCGTTGAACGCCCGGTAGGCCTGGACCCGCTGCGCGACCAGCGTCGTCAGCGCGGGGTTCGTCGCCGCGAGGTTGGAACCCGAGCTCAGCGTCGGGTCGTAGCCGACCTTCGTCTTGCCGCCGACGCCGGTCGCCGCCGAGGGCCGGGACTGGAAGTACTGCGGCAACGGGCGGCCTCTCGCGTCGGTGAAGCTCTGGCCGATGAGGCGGGACCCGACGACCGTGCCGTGCTGGTGGACGAGCGAGCCGTTCGCCTTGTCGGGGAACGCGCTCTGGGCGATCCCCGTGACCACCAGAGGATACGCGAGGCCCAGCAGCACGGTGAACACGAGCATCATGAGCAGCGCGGACAGCAGCTGGCGTCGCATCACTTCACCCCCAGCGCGGTGATGAGCAGGTCGATGAGCTTGATCCCGACGAACGGCGCGATCACGCCACCCGCGCCGTAGATCAACAGGTTGCGCCGCAGCAGCTGGCTCGCGGCCTTCGGCACGAACTTCACGCCGCGCAGCGCGAGCGGGATGAGCGCCACGATGATCAGCGCGTTGAAGATGACCGCGGAGAGGATCGCCGAGCGCGGGCTGGCGAGCCCCATGATGTTGAGCTGGTTCAGCACCTTCACCGTGGCGAAGCCGGCGAACATCGCCGGGATGATGGCGAAGTACTTGGCGACGTCGTTGGCGATCGAGAACGTGGTGAGCGAGCCCCGGGTGATGAGCAGCTGCTTGCCGATCTCGACGATGTCGATGAGCTTC
>DATDGU010000224.1:0-10855 GCA_036521915.1 Acidimicrobiia bacterium
GCCAGCCGTCGCGCCGCCGCCCGTCGCGCCGCCACGGGTCGCGCCGCCACCGGTCACGCCGGCCAACAGTGACGCGGTCCGGGAGGTGGTGGAGCGCTTCCGCGCCACGCCGCTCGCGCCACCGACCGACGATCTGAACCGCGTCGCCGAAGACTCGGCGGCGCAGTGGCGCGCGGAGCGCCACAGCCACAACCGGCTGACGGCCGCGCTCGCGGCGGTGGTGCTCGTCGGCTGTGTCGTCGTCGGCGCCTATGCCGTCACGACCTGGGGCGCGAACCGGAACGGCTCGTCGTCGGCGCAGGCGCCCGCGGGGTACCAGTCGATCACCGTCTCGTCGGCCGGCGTGAGCTTCGCCGTACCGGACGCGTGGCTCTCGATCGATCCCTCCTCGCCCACGCTCCAGCAGGCGATCCAGCGCGTCGCGTCGGTGAACCCCAGTTCGCGTCGGCGGCGGCCGCCGTCGGGACGTCCACGTCGAACATCAAGTACCTCGCCGTCGCGACCGGGACTGCCGGGTACGCGTCGAATGTCGAGGTACTGGATCTCGGGATCCCGAAGGCGGCACTGTCGAACGTCGTCGCGGCACAGAGCGCGTTCCGCAACGAGGTCCCGAACGCGGTCGTCGTCCCGGCCACGATCGCCGACACTCGCGGGCTGAGCCTGACCGGGACGGTGCCGCTCACCGTGGCCAGCGGGGGTCAGCTCACCGTTCACTCGACGGCGTTCATCGTCGGGACGTCGAAGGGCGTGTACGCGGTCATCTTCGGCACGGCCGACGACGGCAGCCAGGACGCGGACGTCCAAGCCGCCCTCCACACGCTGCGCGTCGCCTGACGCCCGCCCGGGCGACGCCGGGCTCGGCAGTGGCGCTGACGGCCGCCGCTACGATCGGGCGCGTTCGTTGCGAGCCGGGAGTGAGCGTGCTCTCTGAGACCGAGTTTCGGGCCGAGGCCCAGGCGTTCCTCGACGATCATGCCGAACGCCGCTTGGAGGAGAAGTTCGAATGGGGCAAGGGCTCGGACCGCGTGGGGCTGCTGGAGGAGAAGACGCCCCAGCAGGAGCGGGCCGACCTGGCCGCCGCCCAGGGCTGGAAAGCGGTCGAGTTCGACGCGGGCTTCGGCTGGATCTCCGGCCCCGAGGAGTACGGCGGGCGGGCGCTGCCGACGAGCTTCGACCGGGCCTACCGCGAGCTGGCCGCGGCCTACGCGATCCCGTCCCAGAGCCTCTTCGCGATCGGACTCGGGATGGTCGCGCCGACGATCCTGACGCACGCCATCCCCGAGGTGAGGGCCCGTTACCTCCAGCCGCTGCACCGGGGCGACATCGTCGGCTGTCAGCTCTTCTCCGAGCCGATCGCGGGCTCTGACCTCGCCGGGATCCAGACCGCCGCCTTTCGCGACGGCGACGAGTGGATCCTGAACGGCCAGAAGGTGTGGACGTCCGGCGCGCAGTTGAGCGACATCGGCGAGATCATCACGCGGACCTCACCCGACAAGCCCAAGCACAAGGGCCTGACGATGTTCCTCGTGGACATGCACGCGCCCGGCGTGGAGGTCCGGCCGCTGCGCCAGATGACCGGCGGCGCGTCCTTCAACGAGGTGTTCTTCACGGACGTCCGGGTCCCGGACACGCACCGGCTCGGTGACGTCGACGAGGGCTGGACGGTCGCGCTGACCACGCTCATGAACGAGCGCGCCGCGATCGGCGGGGGCGGGGTCGGCAGCGGGTCGATCGGTCTGACGCGGCTGCGCGAGATCGCCGACCACTTCGGGCTCGCCGAGGATCGGCTCACGCGCCAGCGACTCGCGGACATCTACGTCCACCAGAGCGTCGCCCGGTACACGAACCTGCGCGCCATGACGAAGATCCGGGCCGGGCAGCTGCCCGGACCGGAGATGTCGATCGCGAAGCTCGCGCTGACCCAGAACATGCAGCGCGTCGCGCAGACCCTCGGCGAGCTGCTCGGCCCGCGGCTGGTCGCCGACAGCGGCGAGTGGGGCACCTACGCCTGGGCGGAGTTCATCCTCGGGGTCCCGGGCGCGCGCGTCGCCGGCGGCACGGACGAGGTCATGCGCAACATCGTCGGCGAGCGGGTGCTCGGCCTGCCGAAGGAGCCGCCCGGCCCGACAGGCCGGTAGCGGACGTGCTGCCCTTCGAGCGGCTGCGGGCGCTGGCCCGCTACTCCAGTGATGACCAAGAGCTCGTGCTCGAGGCGGCCGACTGCCTCGCCGACTTCGCGGACGACCCGGCGCAGCTCGTGACGGTCTGTCGCCGGCTGCTCGCGCATCATCCCGCGAGCGGCGCGCTCTGGTGGACGTGCGCGCACGTCCTCGCCGCCGGGGACCCGGCGAGCGGGGCCCACGAGGCGACCCAGCGGCTGGGTCGCGACCGCACCGCCAGCCGCCTCGCCAACGTGCTGCCGTTTCCGCACGACGAGCCGATCGCCGTGCTCGGCTGGCCCGACGTGACGGGCGCGGCGCTCGCCGAGCGGCCCGACCTCGACGTGGTCGTCGTCCGCGCCGGCGGCCGCCGTCTGCGGCATCCCGACCGCCGCGTGCGCGTCCTCGACGCGGTCGAAGCGACCGCCGCCGCGCCAACCCTCCTCCTCGTCGAAGTGCTCGCCGCGGGGTCGAACACGGCGGTCGTGCCCGAGGGCACCGCCGACCTGCGCTGGGCGCTCGACGCCACGCCCCTGTGGCTCGTCGTCCCGGTGGGCCGGCTGCTCCCCGATCGGCTCTTCGCCGTGCTGCGCGGCCAGATCGACGAGGACAGCGAGCTCGTCGACGTCGGCGACGCTGCGCAGGTCGCCGGGCCGTGGGGCCTCGACGAGCCCGCCCGTCTGGGGCGTCACGTCGACTGCCCGATCGCTCCCGAGCTGCTGCGCCTCTGAGCATCACCGTCGGCGCCGTCGGGCGTCGCTACGGTGCGCGTCGTGCCGTCACCGGACCTGCGCAGCATCGAGCCGCGGCGAGACCTCTCGACCATGTGCTGGCAGTGCGGGGCGACGATGCGCGAGGAGCACGCCCACTATCGCTGCCCGGTGTGCGGCTGGCGCGACTCCTGCTGCGACGGCGCCTACTGATCGGCCGGCGGGCCTAGCGCTCGTCGGGCCACCGGGCGGGCGGCCTGCGCGTCGCCGCGGACGATCACGAACCGGCGGGTCCAGCGGTAGCCCAGGTAGCGGCGCACGCCGGTCCGCACCCCAGGGACGAGCAGCAGCAGCCCGAGGATGTCGGTGAGGAAGCCGGGGACGACGAGGAGGATGCCGGCGGTGACACATAGCGCCCCGTTGGCGAGGGTCGCGGCCGGCACCCGACGGGCGTCGACGTCGTCGACGACGCGGCGCAGCGTCGCGAGGCCCTGCGCCTTGACGACCAGCACGCCGAGCACCGCGGCCAGGATGAGCAGCCCGATCGTGTTGAGGACGCCGATCAGGTCGGCGACCCCGATGATGATGAGCAGCTCGGCGATCACCAGGACGGCGGTAAACCCGAGGAACCGGCGCATACCGCCAGAATACCGGCGCCATGCGGCCGGGCCGCGCGGGCGGGTCAGGCCTCGAGCGCCAACGGCGGCTGGTCGTCGTCCGTGTCGAGCGCCTCGAGGGGCTCGGCGTTCGGGTTTCGGAGCGCGTCGATCTTGTGGAGCGGGCGCTCGAGCATGTTCGTGCGGGTGCCGGCGAGGCTCGTGTACGCCGTCGACGCGGCGTCGATGCGCTGCCCCACCTTCTCCATCTGACCCTTGAACTTGCCCCACTGGTCGAGGAACTCACCGAGCAGCGCCAGGATCTCGTCCGACGTGCGGGCCAGGCGGAAGTTGTCGACCATCTGGCGGATCAGCGCGAGGACGACGAAGAGTGTGAGCGGCGAGCAGAACACGACGCCCTGCTTGATGGCGTCGTCCAGGATCGCGTCGTCCTGCTCGTGGATGAATGCGTACAGCTGCTCGTTGGGGATGAACAGCAGCACGAAGTCGACCGTGCCGCCCGAGGCGTCGATGTAGTCACGGGCCGCGAGCTCCCGGACCCGCGCGCGGACGTCCTTCAGGAAGTCGGCCCGGTAGCGCTTCTGCTCGATGTCGGACGTCGCGTCGCAGAACCGGATGTAGTTGTCGAGGGGGAACTTCACGTCCATGTGCAGGAGCAGGTTGTTCGGCAGGAAGAAGGTGTAGTCGGGGATCCCCCGGCCCGACTCGACGGCACGCTGCTTGCGGTAGTTGACGTTCTCGACGAACCCGGCGAGACGCAGCACGTCGCCCGCCATCCGCTCGCCCCACTGACCGCGGGCCTTGGTGCTCGAGAGCGCCTCGCGGAGGGTCTGGGTCGTGTGCAGCAGGTTGGCGAGTCCCTCGTGCTGGCGTGAGAGCTGCTGGTTCAGCTCACCAAAGCTGCGGGCCCGCTCCGTCTCGACGTCCTGGACCATCGTCGAGACCTGGTCGAGCTTGGTCGCCATCGAGGCGAGCTGCTGGTCGATGAGGGACTTCTTGGCGTCGAGGTCCTTGCCGGCGAGCTCGCGCTCGGCGACGAGCGCGGTCCGGTTGTGGGCGAGGAGGTGGTCGATGGCGGACTGGACGACGGCGTCGCGCTGCTCGACGAGGAGACGGCGCTCGTCGGCGACGAGGCGCTCGGCCTCGATCCGCTGGCCCCGCAGGACCCGCCAGGCGAGGACCGCGACGAGAAGCGGTCCGAGGACCGCCGCGCCGATGACGATGGGTTCCATGCGTTCCAGCGTCACATGGCGCTGTGACAGCCCCGCGGATGGCGTCTGACCAGGCCAAACGCATGTCGCGGTCCGGCCCGGGCCCGGTCAGAAGCTGCCGCCGTCCACCGTGAGGCGCTGCTCGGTGACGTAGCGGGCGGCGTCGGAGACGAGGAACCGCACGACGTCCGCGACCTCTTCGGGGGTGCAGACGTGCCCGAAGGCGGACCGCTCGTCCAGGTCGTGGATCTCCTCGACGCCCTGGGTGGCGCGGACGAGCCGTCGGCCCATCTCCGACACGACCAGCCCGGGCGCGACGACGTTCACGTGGATGTTGTGGCGCCGTTCCTCTTTCGCCAGCGTGCGGGCCAACGCCTCGAGGGACGCCTTCGCCACGTTGTACGGCGCCGAGAACCCCGCCATGAAGGTCGTCGCGACGCTCGAGATCATCACGATGTCGCCGCGGGGCTGGGTCCGCATGCTCGGCACGACCAGCTTGCTCAGCACGAACGCACCGAACGCGTGGGTCCGCCAGACCCGCTCGAACTCGGCCGGGTCCGTGTCGGCGATCGACTGGCCCCGGCTGGCGATCCCCGCGTTGTTCACGAGGATGTCGACGTGGCCGAAGTCCGCGAGCGCGGCCTCGACCATCCGGGTGTCCGCCTCGGCGTCGTCGACGGATGCCTGGTAGGCGACCGCCCGCCGGCCGAGCCGCTCGATCGCGGCGACCGTCGCCTCGGCCGCCTGCTCGTCGCGGCGGTAGTTCACGGCGACGTCCGCGCCGTCGGTGGCCAGGCCGGTCGCGATGGCCGCTCCGATCCCCCGTCCGCCGCCGCTGACGAGCGCCACCCGTCCCTCGAGTCCCATGTGCGTTGATCCCTCCGCTCGTCGACGGGTCAGGTTCGCGCCTCGGCGAGGCGCCGGGCCCGGCCGACGAGGGCGGGCGAGCCGAGGCGGTCGGCCCACTCGGCGAGCGCGTCGGTGGGCCCGGCCCATCGCCATGCCGCGGGGACGCCGACGTCGGCGTCGGTGCGGAGCGTCGCGAGGACGCGGAAGCGGTCGGCGAGGGGCCGCTGCTCCGCCAGGGTGCCGGCGAGGCGCGCCGCCCCGCGCACGTCGACCGTCCAGTCGCGGGCGTTGTCGGGGATGGCGTCCAGGTGCTCGTACGTTGCGAGCACCGCGGCGGCGGACTTCGCGCCCCACCCGGGGAGGCCCGGGAACCCGTCGGCGCTGTCACCGACGAGGGCGAGCCAGTCGGGGATCGACGCCGGCCCGACGCCGAACTTGGCACGCACGGCGGCCTCGTCGAACAGCTTGTCGTTGCGCCGGTCGAGCTGCACGACTCGGGGATCCCGGACGCACTGCGAGAGGTCCTTGTCGGGGGTGCACACCACGACGCGGTCGACCGTCGGGTCGGCCTCGGCGACCATCGCGGCCGACGCCAAGGCGTCGTCCGCCTCGAGCTCGATCTCCGCCCACACGGTCAGCCCGAGCGCGCCGAGCGCGTCCTCGACGAGCGGGAACTGCCCCTTCAGGTCGGGGTCGATGCCTTCGCCCGTCTTGTAGCCGGGCCAGAGCTCGTTGCGGAACGACTCGATGATGTGGTCGGTCGCGACACCGACGTGGGTGGCCCCCTCCTCGAGGAGCTGCATCATCGAGCCGACGACGCCGCGGGTCGCGCCGACGTCGATCCCCTCGGGGCTCTCGTGCTCCGGGACCGCGTAGTAGTGACGGAAGAGCTCGTAGGTCCCGTCCACCAGATGTACCTGCATGTCACCATCCGGGCCGGCGCGTCGACGGCGCCGGCGGGCGGGCGATCCGAATCTCGCCAGTATGGTCGAGGGGTCGCCCGACCCGGCGGGCGCACGAGAGAGGACGAGCGTTGCGCATCGGCGTGCACATCCCGGACTTCACGTGGCCGGGCGGGCCGACCAGTCTGGGCGCGGATCTGGCACGCGTCGCCGCCGCGGCCGACGCCGCGGGGATCGACCGGCTGAGCGTGATGGACCACGTGTGGCAGATCCAAAACGTCGGGCCGACGGACCACGACATGCTCGAGGCGTACACGACGCTCGGGTTCCTCGCCGCGCACACGACACGGATCCAGCTCCTCACGCTCGTGACCGGCGTCGTCTACCGCGAGCCGGGGCTGCTGGCGAAGATGGTGACGACGCTCGACGTCCTGTCGGGTGGGCGGGCCTGGCTCGGGATCGGCGCGGCGTGGAACGCCGAGGAGTCCGAGGGTCTCGGGCTGCCGTTCCCGCCCACCGCGGAGCGCTTCGAGCGCCTCGAGGAGGCACTCCAGATCTGCCTGCAGATGTGGAGCGCCGGCGACGGGCGCTACGACGGGAAGCACTATCACCTCGGGCGCACCTTGAACGTCCCCGCCGCCCTGTCGCGCCCGCACCCGCCCATCCTGATCGGTGGGTCTGGGGAGCGGAAGACGCTGCGCCTCGTCGCGAAGTACGCGTCGGCGTGCAACCTCTTCCCCACGCCCGATCTCGACCACAAGCTCGACGTCCTCCGCGCGCACTGCGAGCGCGAGGGCCGGGACTTCGACGACATCGAGAAGACCGTCCTGTTCAACTTCGATGTCGGCGACGACGGCGCACGCGTCGACGAGACGCTCGAGGGGCTCCGCCGGCTCGCGGCGCTCGGCTTCGACGTCGCGCACGGCCGCGTGACGGATGTCTGGCGGGTGACGCCGCTTGAGGTCCTCGGCGAACAGGTCGTGCCCGCCGCCGCTCGCCTCTGAGCACCACCAGACCCGGGCGCAGCGCCCGGGATGTGCGAGCCTCAACGACATGGACGAGCGTCCTCTCGACGCCGCGGTGGTCGGTGCGGGACCCAACGGGCTGACCGCGGCGGTCACGCTCGCCGCCGCCGGTCTCGCCGTGCGGGTATGGGAGGCGGCGACCACCATCGGCGGCGCCGCCGCCACCGCCGAGCTGACGCTCCCCGGCTTCCATCACGACGTCGGGTCCGCCGTCCATCCCTTCGCCGCGGGGTCGCCGGTGTTCCGCTCCCTGCCCCTGGCCGCCCACGGCCTCGAATGGCTCCAGCCCGAGCTCGCCCTGGCGCACCCCTTCGACGACGCCGACGCGGCCCTGCTCGACCGGTCGGTGCCACGCACCGTGGAGCGGCTCGGCCCCGGCTACGGGCGCCTCGTCCGCCCCTTCGTCGGTCGCTGGGACGCGCTCGCGCCGGACGTGCTGCGCAGCCTCTTCGCGCCCCTGCCCCGCCACCCCTTCCTGCTGGCGCGCTTCGGCCTGCGCGCGTTGCCGTCGGTCGCGCTCCTCGCCCGCCGCGTCCGCACCCGCGCCGGCGCGGCGCTGCTCTCCGGCATGGCCGGTCACACCGGTGTGCCCCTGAGCGCGCCGGTCACCGGCGGCCCGGCGCTCATGCTGAGCCTCGCCGCCCACGAGGTCGGCTGGCCGGTTCCACGCGGCGGCGCGCAGGCCATCAGCGACGCACTGGCGGGCCGGCTCCGCGCGCTCGGCGGGACGATCACCACGGGTCACGCCGTCGCGAGCCTCGACGAGCTGCCTCCGGCCCGGGCCTACCTGCTCGACGTCGCGCCGTCAGCCGTCGCCGGCCTTGCCGGCGCGCGGCTCCCGGCGCGCTACACGCGGCGGCTCGCGCGGTACCGGCGCGGACCGGGCGTCTTCAAGCTCGACTACGCGCTCGCCGAGCCGGTGCCGTGGCGGGATCCGACGTGCCGCCGGGCCGGCACCGTGCACCTGGGCGGCGCCGTCGACGAGATCGGCGCGTCGCTCGACGCGATCGCCCGCGGCGACGCGCCGACCCGGCCGTTCGTCGTGGCCGCGCAACCGAGCCTCCTCGACCCGTCGCGGGCCCCGGCGGGTCGTCACACCTTCTGGGCGTACGCGCACGTGCCCAACGCGTGGTCGGGCGACCTGACCGACGCGATCGAGCGCCAGATCGAGCGGTTCGCGCCCGGGTTCCGCGACGTCGTGCTCGACCGGGCGGTCACCTCCCCCGCCGCGCTCGAGGCCCAGAACGCCAACCTCCTCGGTGGTGACCTCGCGAACGGGACGGTGTGCGGGCGCCAGGCGCTGTTCCGGCCCGTGGTGGCCGTGGTGCCCTACGCGACGCCGGACCCGTCGGTGTTCCTCTGCTCCGCGGCGACGCCGCCGGGGCCCGGCGTCCACGGGATGTGCGGGTACCACGCGGCGCGGGTGGCGCTGCGTCGGGTGTTCGGCCGGCGCGACACTCGGGCGGACGAGGGAGACCACGCCGGGGAATGAGCGTCGATCGCGCTGCGCCGGTCCTGTAGATGGCCTGGTTCGCTGCGCCCCAGTACTGGTTGAGCCGGTTCGTCTTCGAGCGGTCGCTCGCCGTCATCTACGTCGTCGCCTTCCTCGTGACGATCAACCAGTTCCGACCGCTGCTCGGCGAGCACGGTCTGCTGCCTGTGCCCCGCTACGTGCGGCGGGTCTCCTTCAAGGACGCGCCGAGCCTGTTCCATTTCGGCTACTCGGACCGCGGGCTGCTTGCGGTCGCGTGGGCGGGTGTCCTCCTCGCCGTGACGCTGCTCGTGGGGCTGCCCCAGTCCGGACCCCTGTGGGTGGCGCCGCTCGTGTGGCTCGCGCTGTGGGGGCTCTACGTGTCCATCGTGAACGTCGGACAGACCTTCTACGCGTTCGGGTGGGAGTCGCTGCTCTGCGAGGTCGGGGCCCTAGCCGTGTTCCTCGGCAACGCGCGCACGGCGCCGCCGGTGCTCGTCGTCTTCTTGGTGCGGTGGCTGCTGTTCCGACTCGAGTTCGGGGCCGGGCTCATCAAGCTGCGGGGCGACCCGTGCTGGCGCGACCTGACGTGCCTGTCGTACCACCACGAGACGCAGCCGATGCCGAACCCGCTCAGCTGGTGGTTCCACCACCTGCCGCGCGGGTTCCACCGCGTCGAGGTGCTCGGCAACCACGTGGCCCAGCTCGTCGTCCCGTTCCTGCTCTTCGCGCCCCAGCCGGTCGCCGGCGTGGCCGCGCTGGCGATCATCGCCACCCAGACCTGGCTCGTGCTGTCCGGCAACTTCTCGTGGCTGAACTTCGTCACGATCACGCTGGCGTTCCTGGCGCTCAGCTCGACGTGGCTCGTCCACGTGTTCCCGTTCCACCATCCGGCGCTCGTCGCGGCGCCCGCGTGGTACGAGGCGGTCGTGATCGCGGTGACCGTGCTCGTCGCGGCGCTGAGCTACTGGCCGGTCCGGAACCTGCTGTCGCGTCGTCAGCTCATGAACTTCAGCTTCAACCGGCTCCACTTCGTCGGGACCTACGGCGCGTTCGGTCACATCACCAAAGAGCGCTTCGAGGTCGTCGTCGAGGGCACCCTCGACCCGGCGCTCTCCCCGGCCACCGCGTGGCGCGAGTACGAGTTCAAGGGCAAACCCGGCGACCCGCGACGGCTCCCGCCCCAGGTCGCTCCGTACCACCTGCGCCTCGACTGGCTGATGTGGTTCGCGGCGATGGGGCCGCCGGCCCGCCAGCCGTGGTTCGGGCCGCTCGTGACCCGGCTGCTCGAGGCCGACCCGGCGACGCTGCGGCTGCTCGCCCGCGACCCCTTCGACGGGCAGGCGCCGACGTTCGTGCGCGCCCGGCTGTACCAATACCGGTTCACGACGCGCGCCGAGCGGCGTGAGACCGGCGCGTGGTGGGCCCGCACGCCGCTCGGCGAGTTCCTGGCGCCGATGCGCCTCGACGAGGGCGCGGCGCGGGCCGCGCGCCCCTACCGCGTGTAGCCCTGGTCGGCGAGCTCGGGTCCGACGAGCAGACGCGGCCGGGCGATGAAGACGAGCCCGGTCACCATCGTGCCGCCCGGCACCGCCGCGTCCGGGACCGGGAACTCGAGGATGGTCCGGCTGCCCACCCGGGTGAACGAGCACGGGATCGCGACGGGCGGGCTGCCCTGCACGTCGTACTCGCAGCCCGTGGGGCTGACGACGACCTGGATCCCGGGCGCGTAGTCGATCGTCCCGGTCCGGGTCGGCGTGAGCTGACCGACCGGCGCGTACCCCACGTGCAGCGAGCCGCTCGGGTCGACATAGCCGGTGAGCGACGCGACGTGCCCGTCGGGCTCGGTGAGCTGGTAGCCGGTCGGGACGGCGACGACGCGTCCGGTCGCCGTGTCGGCCGCGCAGTCGG
>DATDGU010000225.1:0-21144 GCA_036521915.1 Acidimicrobiia bacterium
CCGTCAGGATGAGAAGTGTCTTCGGCCTACAGGACGCGCTCACCGTTCATCGGCCGGAGAGGTCCACGACCGTCAACTTCGACCCGAGGTGTCCTTTGACGGAGCAGCGGACGTCGGGGCTCAGCTCTTGGCATTCCACCACCCAGGGGCGAAAGCTCTCGTAGGTGTAGTGGACCACGACCGCGAGGGACTCCGGCGGGTCGTGCGGCGACTTCGGGGCGGCGCGGATCCGCCACTCGAGCTGCGCCAGTTCGCAGGGCGGCGCCTCGAGCTCGAAGGGCACGATGTTGCTCCCAACGACGGAGAAGGGATCGGGGGCGGGCAGCGGGAAGCAGGTGCGGGACGACACCCGGCCGGAGACCGAACGGAGGTCGCCAGTAACGACGAAGTCGAGCTCGATGCTCGCTGCCTTCTGCTGCCGCCGCTGGGTCGCGCCGGCGAGCGCGGACGAGAGCACGACGCCGGCTGTGATCAGCACGACCAGCGTGATGGGCACGGCTCGTCGGTGCATACCCTCCTCCTCGGCTGCGCTCTGGTATTGGATCGGGCTCGCCGACGCGTCCCTTGAGCGGGGGCCCTCGCTGGGCTGCGCCGGCCACGAGCGCGGCTAACCCGCACCCTCGCTGATCCCCGGTGGCCCGGCGTGGGGGCCGACGACGGGGCCTGGGCGCTCAGCCCGCTGGGATGACCTCCGACCGAGCGGCCACGCGCCGCGCGATCAGCGCCACTCGCCATCCTGGCAGCAGCGACAGCAGTGGATGACCACCCGTCCGACCAGGATCGTGACCATCCGCCCGTCTGGATCCTGCGTCGGCACGATGTCGAACTCGATACCCGGGGGCCTCGCTACATCGACCGCCCGACGGCACCCCGGGCACTGCACGGTCTCGACCATGCGGCGCCTCCCCGCTGGGGAACGTACGCCCGGCCCGGGACGGCGGCAAGGCGATCAGGCCAGGCGTCGTGCACGGTCGAACGCGGCGCGCAGCGTGTCGACATCCTGGATGTACGCCGCGGTCTGGGGGGTCAGGCCCTGGGCCCGCACCGACGTCGAGCCCTGCAGGTAGGCGCCGACGCCGAGGCGCTCGCTCCCACCGAGCTCCTCGATGAGCTCGCGGAGGTAGCGCGCGGTGAGGCGGATGTTGTCGGTGGCACGGCGAGGGTCGAGGTTCGGCTCGCGCAGCAGATCCCGCGCGACGAACGTCGACGTGACGGGGAGCAGCTGCCCGATCCCGACGGCGCCCGCGGGCGAGACGAGGCCCTCCTCCCACTCGGACTCCCGCCAGGTGAGCGCCATCACCAACGTCACCGGCACGTGGGATTCGGTCGCGGCGCGCGCGAACACGGGCGCGAGCGCCCGGCGGGCCGCGCCCGTGACGAACGCGGGAAGGCGCACGGGCGCCGGGGCCGACGAGCCACCTTGGGTCAGCACGCCGACCAACACGAGGATCCCGACGAGGACGACGAGGTCGACGAGCGCAAACGCCACGATCGTGCGGGCGAGGCGACGCCGCCGACGCCGCTGATCGGCCTCGCCCTGCAGCGCGCGGAGCCAGCCGCGCTTGAGGCGGGTCTTCGGGAAGCGGGGCGGCTCCGGGGCCGTCAAGCCCCGTCGACGCCGCGGAAGGCCCGGGCGAGCAGCGGGGTGGAGGCGCCGGCCAGGCTGACCGGCTGGCGGGCGCGGCGCGGACCACGCGCGCTCCGCGGGGCCGTGAGCGTCGGACCCGCCGGCGTTGGGACGGGCCGGCTGGGAGCCAGGTGGCGGCTCGGCGCGGCGGGGGCCGGCCGAGTCACGCGGGTGGCCCGGGCGTCACGCAGCTCCCAGTTGCGGGGCGGCTGGAGCCGCTCGGCGTGACGGGAGCAGAGATCACCGGCGGTGTAGATCGGCGAGTCGGCGATGTCGTTCAGCCACACGATGCGGTTCAGCCCGTCGAAGTTGAACGTCGCGGCGGCCGGTGCGCTGCAACTGGGGCGCGCGCACAGCCTCGCCATGCTTCGAACCTACCGGTCCGTGCCGTGCGCGCCGTGGATGGTCGGGGGTCACCCCGCGCGGCCGTAGCGGACGAGGCGCAGCAGCTCGCTGCTCGTCGTGCCAGGCTTCGTGTCGTAGGCGAGCAGCGCGACGAGCCGGGCCCGGGGTCCGACGATTGGCGTCACCCGGTGCAGGGCGTAGCGGCCCTCGAAGAGCAGCAGCGTGCCGGGTGTCATCGGCAGGCGCCGCACCGGCGTCGCGTCCCCGTGCAGCACCGACGCGACGTCGGTGTAGCGCTCGTCGTCGGCGGCGCGCAGGCGCGGCGCGTACTCGAAGTCGCCGCCCCGCTCGGCGGGGACGAGCGCCAGGGACACGACGAAGTCCGTCTGGTCGAAGTGCCAGGCGAGCTCGTCGTCGGCCGCCATGACGGCGAGGTTCAGGGCGCCGAGCGGGTCCGCGTACGGGTGCAGCGTCGCCTGGTCGAGGCAGGCGGCGAGGAAGGCGCGCAGCCCGGCCCACTCGTAGAGGGCGCGGACGCCCGAGTCCGCCGGGAAGAAGTCGTACGCGACGGCGCCCAGGGCGTTCGGGCCGAGGACGCGGCGCGGATGCCCCTCCGGGTAGGTCTCGTCGGGGAAGTCGAGGTAGCAGGTGCCTTCGACGCGGCTGCGATGGGCGAGCGGCGCGAGCGCGCTCGCTTCGGCGGCGAGCGCGGTCACCGCCGCCGGGGTGAGGAAGCCGGGGAGCTCGCAGGCGCCCGACTCGGCGAGCTGGGCGCGGCACCGGCCGACGAGCCGGCGGCCGTGGGGCGCGTCGAGGTCCTCGAGCGGGTAGCGCGCCCGATCGACGAGCGTCGCGGCCGACCGTCCGCGCATGGGTCGAGTGTACGGTCGGCCGATGGGCGAGGACCGGGCCGGGCAGTGGCGCACGCAGGTCGGCGAAGGGTTCGTGGGTGCCGAGTCCGACGTTGCCCACGTGAACACGGTCCTCGGTCGGCGCGGGAGCCCCGTCGAGGCCGCGTGGGCGACGGCGCTGGCGACCCCGCGGGCCGGGCACGTCCCCTTCGTGGTCGTGCTCCAGCCGAACCTCGCCGTGCAGCCCCCCACCCTGTTCGTCAACAAGGCGCAACTCTCGGGTGATCGCCACGAGATGCTCACGTGGGGTGCCGCGCAGGCGGGCGTCGCGACCGGGGTGAGCGCGGCCGTCGCCGAGGGCGTGATCCCTGGCGCGGACGTGACGACGCTGCTCCTCATCGCGGCCGTGTGGGTCTCGCCCGTCGCGGCGGACGAATCGGCGGTCTACGCCAACAATCACGAGGCCACGCTGGCCGCCCTGCGCGCCGGTGCGACGGACGCGCCCACCGTGGACGCGGTGCTCGCGGCGCGCGCGGCGCCGCAGAACCCTTACTTTCGCGCCTCGCCCTGAGTACGGCGCCGAGTTCCGGGGGAGCCGGAGGCCGATGAGCGTCGCCGCCGCCGACGGTCGTGTCGGGCTGCCGGACAGCCTCCGCGCGCTCGCGGCGCGGGACTGGGACGTCGTCGTCGTGGGCGCCGGGCACAACGGCCTGACTGCGGCGGCGTACCTCGCGCGCGCGGGCTGTCGCGTCCTCGTGCTCGAGCGGCGCGAGCAGCTGGGGGGCGCATGCACGGTCGAGCGGCCCTTCACCGACCCGCGCTTCGTGATGAGCCCCTGCGCGTACCTCGTCGGGCTGCTCGACCCCGTCGTGATCGAGGACTTCGGCCTCCGACGGGCGGGGCTCCGCACGTTCCCGGTCGACCCGACGTCGTGGACGCCGTTCGACGACGGCACCTCGCTATACCAGTGGCGCGACGCCGACGCGACCGCATCGGCCGTGGCGGCGCTGAGCCCCGGCGACGTCGACGGATTCGCGCGCTACGAAGCGCTCTTCGACCGGATCCGCGACCGGTTGCGCCGCGGGCCGCTCGGCGACACGTGGGACGACCCGGCCCCCGCCCCCGCCGTGCTCGCGGACCTCTTCGCGGACGATCCCGAAGCGGCGGCCGTGGTGCGCGACGCGTCGATCGCCGAGGTCGTGGAGCGCCACGTCCGCGACGACCGCGTGCGGGGCGCGCTGCACGGTCAGGGGATCATCGGCACGTTCGCCGGGCCGCGCGACGCCGGCACGGCCTGGGTGCACGCCCATCACCGGCTCGGGCTGCTCGGCGGGTGGGCGTTCGTCGAGGGCGGCATGGGCCAGATCTCGTTCCTGCTTGCCGACGCGGCGCGCGACGCCGGCGCGTCGCTTGCGGCCGGCACCCCGGTCGCGGCGATCGAGCCCGGCGTCGGCGTCCACCTCGCCGGCGGGGAGCGGATCCGGGCCCGCGCCGTCGTCGCCAACGCCGATCCGCCGCGGGTTCTCCAGCTGCTCGGGGACGAGGCTCCGGCCGCCTTCGCCGCGCGGGTCGGCGCATGGCGCACCACGAGCCCGGTCGTGAAGGTCAACTGCGCGCTGGCGCGCCTGCCCGAGTTCCCGGCGGCGCAGGGTGACCCCCGGGTGCATCGGGCCCAGGTCGAGATCGTCGGGCGCATCGACGAGACCCAGGCGGCCTGTGACGCGGCGCGTCGCGGTGAGCTGGCGGTCGCCTGGTGCGAGCTGTACTTCCAGAGCGTCCACGACCCGAGCGTCGCCCCGCCGGGCGCGCACACGATGAGCGCCTTCGCGCAGTACGCGCCCGCGTCGCCACCGGACGCGCCGGCGTGGCGCGAGCGCGCCGGCGACGCCGTCCTCTCGGCGATCGCCCGCTTCGCCCCGGACGTGGCGCACTGCGTCATCGAGCGCCAGGTGCTCACGTCCGCCGACGTCGAGGAGCGCATCGGGTTGACGGGCGGGCACATCTTCCAGGGTGAGATCCTTCCCGACCAGATGTGGGACCGCCGCTTCGCTGCCCGCACCCCGGTCCCGGGCCTCTATCTGTGCGGCGCCGCGACCCATCCAGGCGGATCGGTGATGGCCCGCAACGGACGCAACGCGGCGCGTGTCGTGCTCGGCGACCTGGGCCGCACGCCGGTGGGGGCACCCGCGTGAGCGACCGTGCCGGCGGGACGCTCGGCGCGCCGTCGCCCGACGTCGCGTCGTTCGCCTTCACCGACCATGGCCCCTGGGTGGTGGAGCCCGAGGCCCTGGCCTGGCGCGCCGGGCTCGACGACATCCGGGCCCGCACCCGGGCCGAGGTCCCGTCGCTCCTGGCGACGCACCGCCTCCCGCCGATCGGTCGCCTCACCCGGTCGCTCCTCGGACTGGGCTGGCCCCTCAGCGTCTGGTACGTCCGCGAGCGCGGCACACCTCGCTCGCGGGCCGGGCTCTCGCGGCGGCTGCGGCGGGCGTTCGAGAAGCTCGGCTCGACGTACGTGAAGCTCGGCCAGATCGTCTCGGCCTTCGAGGGCCTGTTCCCCGACGACCTCGTCACCGAGTTCAAGAAGCTGCGCGACCAGGTCCCGCCGGAGCCGACGCACGCCATCCGGCGGGTGGTCGAGGCCGACCTCGGCGCGCCACTCGAGACTGTGTTCGCGTACTTCGAGGACCGGCCGATCGCCGCAGCGTCGATCGCCCAGGTCCACGCGGCGCGCCTCGTGACCGGCGAGGACGTCGTGGTGAAGGTGCAACGGCCGCGCGTCGACGCGCTCATGCACGCCGACGTCCGTGCCCTCGCGTGGCTGGCCCCCCATCTCATCGGGCGGATCCCGGTGACGGCGCTGGCGAACCCGCCGGCGCTCGTGGAGCTCTTCGCCGAGCAGATCGTGGAGGAGCTCGACTTCCGTCTCGAGGCCGAGAACATGCTCGACCTGGCCCGAGTGTTCGCGCTGACCGAGCAGCGCACCATGGTCGTGCCGCGACCCCATCCCCGCCTTGTCACGAAGCGGGTGCTCGTCATGGAGCGCCTCGAGGGCTTCGCGTTCGACGACGTCCAGGCCATGCACGACGCCGGGGTGGACACCACGGCCGTGCTGCGCGCCGGGCTCATCAGCTGCCTCGAGGGCGCCATGCTCTACGGCGTCTTCCACGGCGACCTGCACGGCGGGAACCTCGTCGTGGAGCCGGGCGGGCGCACCGTGCTTTTCGACTTCGGGATCACCGGCCGGCTGGCGGAGCCCCAGCGCCTCGCCTTCCTGCGGCTGCTCCTTGCCGGCACGGCCGGCGACGTGAAGGGCCAGCTGGCGGCGCTGCGCGACCTCGGTGCGTTCCCGCCCGACACCGACCTCGCCGCCGTCTTCGCGGACCTCGAGCTCGACCAGCCGGTGAAGGACCCGACGCAGATGGCCGCGACCGAGATGGTCGACGAGCTGCAGGGCCTCGTGTCGAAGCTGCTCGGCTACGGCGCGCAGGCCCCGAAGGACCTCATGCTGTTCGTGAAGAACCTCATGTTCTTGAACGCCGCGACGGCGACGCTCGCGCCCGACCTCGATCTCATCGGCGAGATCGTTCACATCCACCAGTACTTCCTGACCCACCACGGCGAGCGCCTCGCCCGCGAGCTGGGGGTCGACCCGAGCGAGGCCCGCGTCGACGTCGACGCGATCAAGGCCGGCTTCCTCGTGCCGCCGGACGTCGACCGGCTGACGTTCGCCGACCTGCAGGAGCGGCGGCGCACGATCCTGCGCCGGATGGGGGACAAGCCGGGGCGGCGCCGCTGACGGCACCCGTCCAGGCGCGCCCCGCCGTGCGTCAGACTCGCGGGGTGCCGGAGCAGCCCCAGATGCAGGCCCTCGCCGAGCGGCTCGACGCGGCGCTGCGCGGCCACGTGCTCACCGGCTGGCAGCCGCTGGGCTTCGCGGGGCTGAAGACGGTGGTGCCGTCACCCGACGACGCCGTCGGCCACACGGTCACCGGCGTCGGGCGCCGCGGGAAGTACCTCGTGATCGGGTTCGACGACGGGCCCCGCCTCGTCGTCCACCTGTCCCAGGCCGGGCGCGTGGACCTCGAGGCGCCGCCGAAGACCACGCGTGGAGGCAAGGGCGGCGTCGTCCGGCTGCGCTTCGACGGTCCCGACGGGGAATCGGCCGTGCTGCTGCGCGAGCACGGCACGGAGCGCAAGGCGGCGTGGTGGGTGCTCGCCGACGGGGACGAGGGCCCCCTCGGGCACCTCGGGCCCGAGCCGGACAGCGACGCCTTCGCTGAGCTCGTCCGCACCGGCACCGACCGCCGCCGCATCCACACGCTGCTCCGCGACCAGGCCACGGTGGCGGGGATCGGGCGCGGCTACGCCGACGACGCGCTGTGGCGTGCCCGTCTGTCGCCGTACGCGACGCTGGCGAGCCTCGACGACGACGAGCGTCGCCGTCTCCTCGACGCGGTCCGTGCCGTGCTCGCCGACGGGCTCGCGAAAGAACGAACGCGCGCCGGCGGCCTGTCCGAGCCGAAGCTCGGGGGCCACTTCGAGGTGCACGGTCGTCCCGGCCAGCCCTGCCCGACGTGCGGGACGCCGATGCGGCGGGTCTCCTACGAGGCGTACGAGGTGACGTATTGCCCGCACTGCCAGACCGACGACAAGGTGCTCGCCGACCGCCGGCTCTCGCGGCTGGTCAAGTGAGGATCACCAGCCGCCGCTGCCCGGCCCGCCCTTGAACGGGCCCGCGACGTCGCGGGTGATCCAGCCGCCGTAGAAGCCGCCGGGCTGCGCGACCGCCACCTCGTCGTCGACGAGGCACTCGCCCATCCGCCCGGCGTAGAACGCGACCGTCCCGGCGAGGTCCTCGTACCCCGCGCTCGGCTCGTCGTAGCCCCACGCCGCGTCCGGCGCGACCCGGTCGCCGACGCGCACGGTGAAATAGTGGGCATGCCCTTTGAACTCGCACCACGAGGCGTGCGCGCCCCGCGTGAGCACATCCGGCGCCACGTCGTCGAGCGGGAGGTAGTAGTTCGGCGGGTGGCTCGTCTCGAGCACCCGGATCCCACGCGTCGTGTCGGCGATCACGCGCCCGCCGAAGCGGACGCGCAGGCGCCGCGGCTCAGGCTCGCGACACGGGGGCCGCGGGAAGGACCAGACCGAGACCTGCCCGGGTCCGACCGGGTCCGGCGGGGGACGGCGCACGCCGTCCAGGGTCGCACGTCAGCACGACGTGACCGGTCCGGTGTCCACCACCTCGAACGCCGAGCCGGGCACCGTCTTCAGCTGGTCGAGGTCGCTGTCGTTCCAGCGGGAGTCGGCCGCGCCCGTGATGTACCAGCTCGTCCCGTTGTCGGCGACGATCATCCCGTAGGTCTTCAGGGCCTGGAGGACGACGAGCGACTCGCCGGTGTACCCGGTGAGCGGGAAGCTCGCCTTGAGCCGGAACCGCATCCCCATGGCCGGCTCGTTCGGGTTCGTGTTCGACGACGCGCAGTGCCGGGCGGGCGAGACGTAGCCGTCCTGGGTGGTGAGCACCGTGAAGCGCAGCGCGTGGTGGATCGCTCCTGCGCTCACCTCGTCGTAGCGGACGAGCCCGGGGAAGATCGGGAGCCCGGCCGCGTCGGCCGAGGTCCAGCCGGCGGGGCGCAGCGCGTCGGAGCGCAGGTTCCACGTCGCCCCCGAGCCGGCGTTCCAGGACGTCCCCGTCGGGCTCGAGTCCCAGAGCTCGTAGAGCTGGCAGTTGTCACGGTCCACGGCGATGACGTGCGCGTCGCTGCCCTGCTCGATCGGCGCGCCGAGCGGGATCGGGAACGGGCCCGGGTCGCTCTGGTCGCCGTAGAGCGTGTAGTTGATCGGCACCTTCGGCTCCGTCCCCGGCATCGTGACGTACGGGATCCCGTACGCGCCACCGCCGCCGAAGTCGGCGTGCAGGAACTGGTTGCCGGTGTCATCCGCGAGGACCTGGTCCACGATCTGCTGGGAGTTCGAGAGCGTCGCCGCGCCGGAGATGTTCGTGTTCCACGCGTTGTCGGCCGGGAACACCGGGCGGGAGCCGAGCGACCCGTTCTGCTGCCAGTCCGCCGAGGGAGGCGGCGGCGCCGGGGCCGCGGGCGCGCACGCGACGCCCACCATCGCCAGAGCCACGAGGAGCAGGCACGCCCGCCGCACGGTCACGGGTCTCCTATCGACCAGACACCGAATGTCGTTGAGCGGGTCATACCATCAGGCGCCGATGCCGAGGTTTGCGCCCATCCCGGGGTTCATCCCGAGCCCGTCGAGCGGCACCTTCCACCTGGGTCCGATCCCCCTCCACGTGTACGGGCTGCTCCTGGCGGTCGGGGTTGTCGTCGGGACGCTCATCGCGGAGCGCCGCTGGCAGCAGTGGGGCCATGACCGCCGCGAGATCAGCGAGATCATCGTCGTCGTCGTGATCTGCGGGGTGGTCGGCGCGCGCCTCTACCACGTCGCGACGGACTACCAGCTCTTCTACGGCCACTGGATCAAGGTCGTGGAGATCTGGCAGGGCGGGCTGTCGATCTGGGGGGTGATCATCGGCGGGTCGCTCGGCGTCATCGTCATGGCGCGCCGCAAGCATTACGACACGGTGGGGATCATGGACGCGATGACGGTCGGCATCCTCGTCGCGCAGGGGATCGGCCGCTGGGGCAACTACTTCAACCAGGAGCTCTTCGGGAAGCCGACGCGCCTGCCGTGGGGGCTGGAGATCGACCTCATCCACCGACCGCCGGGCTACACGCAGTTCACGACGTTCAATCCAACGTTCCTCTACGAATCGATCTACTGCTTCGCGCTGGTCTTCGTCATGCTGTGGGCGGAGCGGCGCTTCGTGCTCCGCCGCGGCCAGTCGGTCGCCCTCTACATCGCGACGTACACGTTCGGGCGGTTCTGGTTCGAGAACCTGCGCATCGACCCGGCCCACCACATCTTCGGGCTGCGGGTGAACGCCTGGGTGGCGTTGCTCGGGTGCCTCGGCGCGATCGTCGTGTTCTGGCTGCTCGGCCGGCACGGGACCGTCGACCCGGCGCGCTACCCGGGCGACCAGGCGCCGGCGCCGGTCGGCTCCGGCGGCGACCCCTAGGACGCCGCCGCCAGGTTCCCCGCGTCGTATCGCGTACCGTAGGCCGGTTCCCCAGTCGATGGAGTCTCGTTGACGAGCACCACCACGCAGACCGGCACCGCTGCCCGGGCGGTCGACGCCTCCAAGGTGTACGGCAGCGGCGAAGCCGCCGTGCGCGCCCTCAACAGCATCAGCGTCGTGTTCGAGCAGCGGCGCTACAGCGCCATCATGGGTCCGTCGGGCTCGGGGAAGTCGACCCTGCTCCACTGCCTGGCCGGGCTCGACCGCGTGACGTCGGGCCAGGTCTACCTCGGTGACGTCGAGATCAGCGCGGCGTCGGAGAAGCAGCTGACGCTCATCCGACGCGACAACGTCGGGTTCGTCTTCCAGTCCTACAACCTGATCCCGACGCTGAACGCGCTCGAGAACATCACGCTCCCGATGGCACTGGCCGGACGCAAGCCCGACAAGGCGTGGCTCGACCAGGTCGTCGACACCGTCGGGCTGCGGGACCGGCTGTCGCATCGGCCGAACGAGCTCTCGGGCGGGCAGCAGCAGCGCGTCGCGGTCGCGCGGGCCCTCTTGAGCCGGCCCGATGTGATCTTCGCCGACGAGCCGACGGGGAACCTCGATTCGAAGTCGAGCGAGGAGATCCTCGCCTTCCTGCGCCAGGCGGTGGATGACCTCGGGCGGACGATCGTGATGGTGACCCACGACCCGACCGCGGCGGCGTACGCCGACCGCGTCGTGTTCCTCGCCGATGGTCGCATCGTGGACGAGCTGGCGGGCCCGTCGGCGGACACGGTGCTGGACCGCATGAAGCGCCTCGGCGGCTGAGGGCCTGGGAAGCCGTATCGCGATCGACCCCGTGCCCGCCGTGCGCGCCGCCGACCTCGACCTGCTCCGCGCGGGGGACGCGCCGTGAGGGGTCTCGACGGAAAGGTCGTGCTCATCACCGGCGCGGCGCGGGGGGTCGGGGAGGCGACGGCGCGGCGGCTCGTCGCCGACGGCGCTCGCGTGGTGCTCGGCGACGTGATCGACGACCTCGGCGAGCGGGTCGCCGCGTCCCTCGGGAGTGCCGCGCGCTACGAGCACCTCGACGTCACGCTCGAGGCGGAGTGGGCCCGCGTCTGCGAGTCGATCCCGACGACCGAGGGTCGCCTCGACGTCCTCGTCAACAACGCGGGCATCCTGCGCTTCGGGTCGCTGCTCAGCACCACGCCCGAGACGTTCCTCGAGGTGCTGCGGGTGAACGAGCTCGGCCCCTTCCTCGGCATGCGCGCCGCCGCGCCCCTGCTCATCGCGGCCGGCGGCGGCTCCATCGTCAACGTCTCGTCCACCCAGGGCATCGAGGGCTACGCGGGTCTGGTCGCCTACGTCGCGAGCAAGTTCGCCCTCCGCGGCATGACGAAGGCCGTCGCCCTCGAGCTCGCCAGCCACGGCGTGCGGGTGAACTCGGTGCACCCCGGGGGAATCGACACGCCGATGCTGGCCGAGGCCTTCGGCACCCTCGGGACCGGCGCCGAGGCCCAGGCCCGGGCCACGAACCCGATGGGCCGCCTCGCCCGACCCGACGAGGTCGCGGCGCTTATCGCCTTCCTCGCGTCCGACGAGGCGTCGTTCAGCACCGGCGCCGAGTTCATGATCGACGGCGCGGCGACGGCGGGCCCGCCCCCGGCCCGCCCTGCCAACCGGGAGGCGTCGGCTTCGTAGGATCTCGTCGATGGAGCGCGACGGCCTCCGCGCCGAGGCGCGCGGCGAGTTCGCGCGGCTGCTGGCGCCGCGACGCCGCGACGACGCGGTGACGGTGCTCGGCGCGGGCGCCGACGACCTCGCGCCCGGTCGTGGCTTCCTCGCCGCGTTGGCCCCGGGCGGCTGGGCCGTGCCCACGTGGCCCTCGGACTGCGGTGGGCGCGGGGCGAGCGCGGACGACGCCGCGGTAATCGGCGAGGAGCTGGCGCGCTGCGCCCTGCCCGACCTCTATCCGTTCCTCGTCGGGCTGCACGTGATCGGCCCGACGCTCGTGGCGCTGGCGACACCCGAGCAGCGTCGCCGCTGGCTCCCGGCGATCGCGGCCGGGACCCATATCTGGTGCCAGCTGTTCTCGGAGCCGGGCGCGGGCTCGGACCTCGCCAACGTCAGCACCCGGGCCGAGCGCCACGGGGACGCCTGGCGGGTCACCGGCCAGAAGGTGTGGAGCAGCCGGGCGGCGTACGCGACGCACGGGTTCCTCCTCGCGCGCTCCGACCCAGGTGTGGCCAAGCACGCGGGGATCACCGCGTTCGCCCTCGACATGGCGGCGCCGGGCGTCGAGGTGCGGCCGCTGCGCCAGATGAACGGCGACGCCCACTTCAGCGAGGTGTTCCTCGACGAGGCGTTCGTCGCCGACGTCGACCGCATCGGCGAGATCGGTGCCGGCTGGGTGGTGGCGCGCACCGCGCTCGCGAACGAGCGGGGCGCGCTCAGCGCGGTCGGGACGGGCGGGGCCGTGTCGTCGTCCCGGCTGCTGGCGCTCACGCGCACCGAGGGACGCGCCGACGAAGCGGTGCTCGTCGATCGCGTGGTCGGTGCGCACGTCGGCGCCGAGGTGGCGCGCCTCACGCGGCTGCGCGCACGCGCGCGCGCCGAGGCCGGTCGAACGCCGGGCCCCGAGGGCTCCGGCTCGAAGCTGGCCGGCAGCGCGACCTTCAAGGGCCTCGTCGACGCCGCGTTCGCGGTGCTGGGGCCCTCGGCGGTCGCGGGCGAGCGCCGGGTCACCGACGAGTGGCGCACGCTGTTCCTCACCGCACCGTCGGTGTCGATCCGCGGTGGCACCGACGAGATCCAACGCAACATCGTCGGGGAGCGCGTGCTGGGACTGCCCCTCGAGCCGCGCGTGGACACCGACCGCCCCTGGCGCGACCTCCCCCACTAAGGGGCGGAGCGTCCCGTGGACCGGGCCGGCCGATGCTCGCTCGGCGGCCCGGCGAACGCCTGCGCGATGCCGATCCAGTCCCTCGCCGCGTCACCGTCGACGACGAGCGCGGTGTCGTCGGGGTTGATCCGCTGGGTGACCACGAGGCAGAAGTCGAGCGCAGAGCCCCGCACCACGTCGCGGGCGCGCGTCTCCCCCCACGCCCAGGAGGCGCCGTCCGGCGCGACCAGCTCGACCCGCACCGGCGTCACCGGCTCCGGCCGGCCCCGCGTCTCGTACGCGAACCGGCGGGTGCGGACACCAAGGTCCGCCACGTGACGCAGCCGAGCGGACGCCTCGGGCCCGAGCCCGAGTGCGGCGCGGACGTCGAGGCCGTGGGCCCAGGTCTCCATGAGCCGCGCGGTCGCGAACGACATGACGGCGATGGGACCCGTGATCCACACGATGCGGTCCCGTCCGTCCCGTGTGGCCAGCTCGCGGCGCACCGACGCGCGGGACTGGCGCCACCAGTCGCGCACGGCGACGCCGGGCATCGCGCGGCCGTCCCCCAGCAGCACGTCGTCCACCCCCGCAGCGAGCACCTCGTCGCGCTGCACTACGAACGCGCCGGGATCGCGCAGGGCGAGCACCGCCAGGTCCTCGGTCCAGGCGAGGTGCGCGATCGAGTCGCGGACGTCCCAGCCCTCCGCCGGCGTCGGCGTCGCCCACGCCGCCGGCTCGAGGTCGGCGACCACCCGGTCGAGGGCCGCTTCTTCGGCGGCGAGGTCGGCGAGCAGCGCGGGGAAGTCGGGGGCGCTCACACGATTCGGCTGGTCTGGTCGCCCCAGTAGCGGTCGCGCAGCAGCCGCTTGTACAGCTTGCCGGTCGGCTGGCGCGGCAGCGCGGCGTCGAAGTCGATCGCCTGCGGGCACTTGTAGTGGGAGAGGCGCTCCCGGCAGAACGCGACGAGCGCACGCTCGAGGTCGGGCCCCGCGTCCTGCATGTCGAGGGGCTGGACGACCGCGTGCACCCGCTGCCCCATCTCGGTGTCCGGGATCCCGAACACGGCCGCGTCCATCACCCTCGGGTGCGTGATGAGGACGTTCTCGGCCTCCTGCGGGTAGATGTTCACCCCGCCCGACACGATCATGAAGTCGCGCCGGTCGGTCAGGTAGAGGTACCCGTCCTCGTCGACGTAGCCGATGTCGCCGACGGAGGCCCACCCTCGCTCGTCGCGGGTGCGCGCCGTCTTCTCGGGGTCCTTGTGGTACTCGAACCCGAGGGTCCGTGCCCCGGGCTCGAACCAGACGACGCCGGGCTCGCCGACCGGGCATTCGCGGTCGTCCTCGTCGAGGATGTGCACCGTCGTGTGGAACGGCTTGCCGACCGATCCGGGATGCGCGAGCCACTCCTCACTGGTGATCATCGTCGAGCCCATCGCCTCCGTCGCGCTGTAGTACTCGAAGAGGATCGGGCCCCACCACTCGATCATCTCGCGCTTGATGTCGACCGGGCACGGCGCGGCCGCGTGGATCGCGATGCGCAGCGACGACAGGTCGTGGCTCGTGCGCTCCGCCTCGGGCAGCTTCAGCATGCGGACGAACATCGTCGGCACGAACTGGGCATGGGTCACGTGGTAGCGCTCAATCGCCGCCAGGCAGGCCTCGGCGTCGAAGTGCTCGAGCACAACGACGGTGCCGCCGATGCGCGTCACCGCGATGCAGAACTGCAGCGGCGCCGAGTGGTAGAGCGGCGCGGGGGACAGGTACACGCTGTCCTCGTCGAGGTCGTAGGTCGTGCGGAACCCGGCGAACGTCGCCACGGGGTTGCCGACCGGGACGTTCTCGAGTGTGTACCGGATCCCCTTCGGGCGCCCCGTCGTGCCCGACGAGTAGAGCATCGCGTGCCCCTCGAGCTCCTCGTCGAGGGGCGTCGACGGATAGCCCGCCGTGACCTCGGCGTAGTCCTCGTAGCCGTCCGGGACGTCGGGGCCGATCGCCAGGCGCGTCGTGACGCGGGCCGGGAGCCGGTCGAGGAGCTCGGTGACCATCGGCGCGAGCTGACCCGAGACGATGATCGCCTGGGCGTCGCAGTCGTCGGCGATGTACGCGACCTCGTCCGCGGTGAAGTGGTAGTTGATCGGCGTGAAGTAGAGCCCGGAGCGCTGCGCGGCCCACGCGACCTCGAGGAAGCGGGGGTGGTCCTCGAGGCAGATGGCGACGTGGTCACCGAAGCGCAGCCCGCGAGCGAAGAGCAGCCGCGCCAGTCGGTTGGATCCCTCGTCGAGGTCCTGGTAGGTGACGACCTCGCCGCTGCCCGCCATGACGACCGCCGAGCGGTCCGGATGGTCCGCGGCGACGGCACCGGGCCACATCAGCTGCGGGCCTCGGCGTCGCGCACTGCCACGCCGCCGACGCTACTCACGTCGTCGCGGGGTCAACCCGCCCCGAGGGCTTCGTCCTTCGCGCGGACGGCGGCCGCCAGGTCCGCCTGGTGGCGCTCGAGTCGATCGCGGAGCGCGTCGTCGGTCGTGGCGAGGATCCGGACGGCGAGCAGCCCGGCGTTCGCCGCGTTCCCGATCGCGACGGTCGCCACCGGCACGCCGCGGGGCATCTGCACGATCGAGAGCAGCGAGTCGAGGCCGTCGAGGCGCTCGAGGGGGACGGGCACGCCGATCACCGGCAGCGTCGTCATCGACGCGGTCATGCCCGGGAGGTGGGCCGCGCCGCCCGCGCCCGCGATGATCACCCGCAGCCCCCGCGGCCGGGCGGCGCGTGCGTACTCGACGAGCCAGTCGGGGGTCCGGTGCGCGGACACGACGCGGACCTCGTGCGCCACCCCGAAGTCGGCGAGGACGTCGACCGCGCCCTGCATCACCGACAGATCTGAATCGCTGCCCATGATGACGCCGACCAGCGGCGAGTCCGACGCCATGCGCGCGACGTTAGCCTGCGACCATGCGTACGCCCTTGACCGATCTGTTGGACATCGAGCATCCGGTGATGCTCGCCGGCATGGGCGGCGTCTCGTATCACCGCCTCGTCGCCGCCGTGTCCGAGGCGGGCGGCTTCGGGACGCTCGGGGCCGGCGCGATGAGCGCCGACCAGCTGGTGTCGGAGATCCGGGCCACGAAGCAGCTCACGAGCCGGCCCTTCGGCGTCGACCTGCTCACCGCGCTGCCCGCGGCGATGCTCGCGAGCGTCGATGTGCTCATCGACGAGGGCGTGCCCGTCTTCGTCGCCGCGCTCGGCGTCCCCCGCGAGGTGATCCAGCGCTGCCACGACCACAACGTGCTCGTGGTGAACATGTGCGGCAAGGTGCGCCACGCGGTCGCGGCCGTCGAGGCGGGCTGTGACCTCGTCGTCGCGCAGGGCACCGAGGCCGGCGGGCACACCGGGACGGTGGCGACGATGCCGCTCGTTCCCCAGATCGTCGACGCCGTCGCCGGGCGCGTCCCGGTCGTCGCCGCCGGCGGGATCTTCGACGGCCGGGGGCTCGCCGCCGCGCTCGCTCTGGGGGCGGCCGGGGTGTGGATCGGCACCCGTTTCATCGCCACGCCCGAGGCACGTGCCGTCCCCGGGTACAAGGAGACGCTGGTCCGCACGCCCGAGGACGGGACGGTCGTGAGCCGCGCGTTCACTGGCAAGACGCTGCGGGCGGTGCGCAACCAGACGACGCAGTACTACGAGGAGCATCCCGAGGAGCTGAAGCCGTTCCCCGACCAGATGCTCGTCTCGTCGAGCGGCGGGTTCCTGCACCTGCCTCAGAGCGACGAGGCGACCGGCGTCGACCCCGACCGCGAGTGCTACCCGGCCGGGCAGGGCGTCGGCGCGATCCACGACCTCGTCCCCGCGGGGGAGCTGGTGGGGCGCTTCGTCGCCGAGGCGGAGGCCGCGCTCGACGCGGTGATGGCGCTGCGCTGACGCGTCAGCGGTTGAGCTCGGCGCGGGCCGCTTCCTCGGCGAGGTCGGCCTCGTACATCATGCGCACGAGCTCGTCGAAGGTGATCTGGGGCTTCCAGCCGAGCCGCTCCCGTGCCTTCGACGCGTCGCCGCAGAGCACGTCGACCTCCGACGGGCGCTCGAAGCGCGGGTCGGTGCGCACGTAGCGCTCCCACCCCTCGATCTCGGCGCAGCGGAACGCGAGGTCGAGGAACTCGCGGATGGTGTGCGTCTCGCCGGTCGCGACGACGTAGTCGCCCGGCTCGTCCTGCTGGACCATGAGCCACATCGCCTCGACGAAGTCGCCGGCGTAGCCCCAGTCGCGAGCCGCGTCGAGGTTGCCGAGCGTGATCGAGTCCTGCAGGCCGAGCCTGATGCGCGCGAGCCCGTTGGTGATCTTGCGGGTGACGAACTCGAGGCCTCGGCGTGGCGACTCGTGGTTGAAGCAGATGCCCGACGAGGCGTGCATCCCGTAGGACTCGCGGTAGTTGACGGTGATCGAGTGGCCGAACACCTTCGCGACCCCGTACGGGGAGCGGGGGTGGAACGGGGTCTGCTCGGTCTGGGGTGTCTCGCGGACCTTCCCGAACATCTCCGACGAGGACGCCTGGTACACCCGGATCGGGTTGTTCTGGGTGCCGCCCACGATCCGGATCGCCTCGAGGATGCGCAGCACCCCGAGGCCGGTGGTGTCGGCGGTGAGCTCGGGCTGGCGGAACGACAGCGCCACGAAGCTCATCGCGCCGAGGTTGTAGACCTCGTCCGGCTGGACCTGCTCCAGCGCGGCGATGAGCGAGGAGAGGTCCCGGAGGTCACCCTCGACGAGCTCGAGGGTCGGGTTCTCGTCCTGGACGAGTTGGGCCTTCGGGTTGTTCTGGCCCCGAACGAGACCGAAGACCTGGTAGCCCTTGCCGGTCAGGAACTCCGACATGTGCCGGCCGTCCTGGCCGGTGATTCCGGTGATGAGCGCTCGGCGCACCCCGCGACGTTACTGGTCCTGCTCGGGGCCGGTCCCATCCCACTCCGGCTCGAGCTGGCGCAGGAACAGACCGGTGCGCTGGACCTCGTCGGTCTCGCCGAGCGCCGCCGCCGCCCGTCCGAGTCCGTCGAGGGCCCGCAGGAACCCGCGGTTCTCCGGGTGCGACCATCGGACGAAGCCCGAGCCGCGCCACCCGACCTGGCGGAGCCGGTCGAGGCCGCGGTGGTACGCGACGCGGTAACAGGCGTACGCCTCGACCGGATCGCGCGCCGCGTCGCCGAGGCGCGCCCACGCCTCGAGGCTCGCCGGCCAGCGCGCGACGACGGCGGCGAACGCGTCGCGCCGCCCGCCCGCCGGCGACTCCAGCGCGATGTCGATCGCCTCGCGGACGCCGGGCGGTTCCGGGTCGAGGACGGACTCCTCGTGCTCGCCGCTGCCGAAGCTGACGGGGAGCGCAGGCACCTGCCGACCGTACCGTCGGATCGGCGGCCCGCCGTTCGGTACGGTGCGCACCGTGAGCGACGCCGCGGACTCCCTCACCGAGCGGGCCCACTCGTTCGGCTCCGTCGCCGAGGACTACGACCGCTGGCGGCCGGGGATCGACCCGTCGGTCGTCGACTGGTTCGTGCCCGCGCCGATCGAGCGGGCGGTCGACGTCGGCGCCGGGACCGGCAAGCTCTCACGGCTGCTCGTGGGACGCGCCGCGGACGTCGTGTGCGTCGAGCCCGACGCCCGGATGCGGGCCGTGCTCACGCGCAACGTCCCCGAGGCCACGGTGCTGGAGGGGCAAGGCGAGCGGATCCCCGTCGAGGACGCGAGCGCCGACGCGGTCGTGGTCTCGTCGGCGTGGCACTGGATGGATCACGACGCGGCGGCGGCCGAGATCGGGCGCGTGCTGCGCCCGGACGGCGTCCTCGGGGTCGTGTGGTCCGGCCTCGACTGGACCGCCGACCAGTTCCGCCAGCTCCGCGCCGGCTTTGAGGCCGACCCGGCGGTGCAGCCCGGCAGCGTGCTCGCCGCGATGGCGGAGCGAGCGATCAGCGACGGCAGCACCCACGTGTTCACACTGCCCGGCGACGCGCCGTTCGGCCCGCCGGAGCAGCGCTCGCTGAGCTGGGAGCTGGCGATGACGGCCGACGACCTCGTGGGCATGCTCGGCACGGTGAGCGGCGTCATCGTCCTCCCGGACGATCGGCGTCGTGAGGTGATGGCCGAGGTGCGCGCGATGCTGCGCCGCTACGGCGGGCTCGAGGGCGACGCCGCGGTCACGCTCCCGATCCGCGCGCACTGCTGGCGCGCCCGGCGACGCGGCGCGTCGCTCAGGCCGCCGCGCTGAGCTCGGCGACCTCCCCCGGCGAGAGCCGCAGGGACGCGGCGCCCTGGTTCTCCTCCAGATGGGCCACGGAGCCCGTGCCCGGGATCGGCAGCGTGACCGGCGAGCGGGCGAGCAGCCAGGCCAGCGCGACCTGGTGCGACGTCGCGCCGTGCGCGCTCGCCACCTGGCCGATCGCCGAGTCGTGGTCGATGCGGCCGGCCTCGATCGGGGCCCACGGCAAGAACGCGATCGATTCGCTCTCGCAGCGGTCGAGCATCGCCTCGGAGCTGCGGTCGACCCGGCTGTAGCGGTTCTGCACCGACACGATCGGGGTCATGCGCATCGCCGTGTCGAGCTGCTGCTCGTTGACGTTGCTCAGCCCGATGTGGCGGATCTTCCCTTCGTTCTTCAGCTCGGCGAGCATCCCGACCGAGTCCTCGAACGGCACCTGCGGGTCGGGACGGTGGAACTGGTAGAGCGGGATCTGGTCGACGCGCAGGCGCTCGAGGCTCCCGTCGCACGCGGCGCGCAGGTGCTGGGGTCGCCCGTCGGGCGGCCACTGCCCGGGCCCGGTGCGCTGCAGTCCGCCCTTCGTCGCGATCATGAGGTCGTCGGGGTATGGGTGCAGCGCCTCGGCGATGAGGCGCTCGCTCACGAAGGGCCCGTAGGAGTCCGCGGTGTCGATGAAGTTGACCCCGAGGTCGACGGCGCGCCGCAGCACGGCGATCGCCTCGTCGTGGTCGGGCGGGTCACCCCAGATGCCCGGCCCGGTGATCCGCATCGCGCCGTAGCCGAGCCGGCGCACGGTGAGGTCCCCGCCGACGTCCATCGTGGTGACCGTCTGGTGATCCGTCGAGTCGACCATCGTCGTCCTCTCTCTCCGCGGGCGCGCGACCGTTCCTACCATCCCTCTGGTCGCGCGCCGTCACGGGACGGCGAGGACGACGCCGGCAGGGCGGCCTGCACGGCGGCGATCGCCGCGTCGCCGGCGACGTCGAGCGCCTCGGTGCTCCGGCTGGCGCGGCTCAAGATGAAGGCGCCCTCGAGCACGTTGATGATGAGGATCGCCAGCCGGCGAGCCTCCTCGTTGGGGACCCCGTGGGCCGCGACCCGTCCCGCTGTCCGGATGATCCAGCTCTCGAAGACCTCGGCGGTGGCCTGGCGGAGCGGCTCGCTGCTGCTCGCCACCTCGAGCGCGACGGTGGCGATCGGGCAGGCGTCGGCGTAGTCGGTCTCGCGGAGCACGGCCGCGGCGCCGGCGAAGAAGTCGCGGACCCCGCTCACCAGGTCGGGCGCGGCATCGACGATGGTCTCGAAGAGCTCGAAGTACATCTCGCCCGACCGGCGGATGACCTCGACGCCGAGCTCCTCCTTGCCGCCGGGGAAGAAGTGGTACAGCGACCCGAACGGGGCGTTCGCCGCGGTGACGATCTGCTTCATCCCGGTGCCGGTGAAGCCGTGCTGGCGGAACAGGTCCGCGGTGACGTCCAGGATCCGGTCCCGCGTGCTGGTGGGCACCGCTCGCTCCTCTCGCCCCAATTTGGCCGGACCGCGCCAGCCTACCTACCCTCCTCGCTAGAGCGATCTATCTAGTCGGAGGAGGCCTGATGTACCGCTGGCTGGTGAAGACGAGGGTCCGCCGGGTGATGGCCAGGTCCCGGGCGGGCGACATGGAGCCGACCCTCGCCTTGTGGGCCGAGGACGGGCACTTCGAGTTCCCCGGCCGCAGCTCGTGGGCCGCCGACCTGCACGACCAGGCCGACCGCGCCGCCTGGTACGCGCGGTTCGCGAGCGTCGGGCTTCAGATCGAGCCCCGCGAGATCCTCGTGGGCGGGCCGCCCTGGCGGACCCACGTGTGCATCCGGTTCACGGACCACGCCGTCGGCGCGGACGGCGAGCCCGTGTACGAGAACGCGGGCGCGCTCTTCGCCACGATGTCGTGGGGCAAGATCCGCTCCGGCACCGTCTACGAGGACACCCAGAAGGTCGCCAACTTCGACGACTACCTCACGGCGCACGAGCGCGAGCTCGCGGCGGCGGTGGCGGCGCGCCGGACCGCGTGACCCGGCACACCGCGCGAGCAGCCCGGCCGTCGGGGCCGCCCGGCCGGGGAGCGTGGTG
>DATDGU010000226.1:0-2188 GCA_036521915.1 Acidimicrobiia bacterium
ATTACACAGGAGGCGCTCTGGATATGCCGAACGACGACGCAGTTGATCGCAACCTTCAAGGCATGGATGAGCTCGACTTCGTGGGATGGAACAACGCCGACTGGACCGGCGTTTTTGCTGACCATCACACGGATGATGTCCTGGTGGACTGGCAAGGACAGCCCACGACCAGCGGCATCGAGGAGCACATCCGAGCCATGAAGGCGTACGTCGAAGAGAACGGGGGCGGTGCACCGCCGCAGATCACGTCCCACCCCATCAAGTTTGGGTCCGGAGAATGGACGTGCGTCATCGGGGAGTTCGAAAACGGGGCCCGTATGGTGACCGTTGCGAAATGGCGGGACGGCGCAATCGCTGAGGAGTACATCTGGGCGTAGCTGCTGACCCCGCCAGTAGGACCCACATAACCGACGCTCCTATGGATTTTGTCAAGCCCCTGAGGGTTAATTCCTTGAGAGGAAGACCGCGGACAGACCAATGACGGGCCACTTGGAAGGGCAAGCTCTTATCAGGTCACGCGTCTTCACGATCCAGTGACCCGAGCCAGGAACCGCCAGTTCGGTTACAGGTCAGCCCGTCGGGCGACAGGTGTTATGTGAGGCAGGTCCCTGGTCGGGCGATCTAATGGCGCGGCAGATGTCGGTAGATCTCGCGGGCGACGTAGCGCTTCAAGATGCGGATCACCTCGCGCTTGGAGCGGCCTTCTTTGAGCCGGCGCTCCATGTAGGCCTTCGTGTCGGGGTCAGATGCCAGCCGGGTGATCACGATGTGCCATAGGGCCCGGTTGGCCTGGCGGTCTCCGCCTCGGTTGAGTCGATGACGCGTGACCTTTCCCGAGGACGCCTCGAGGGGCGAGACCCCGCACAGGTGCGCCCATGCGGCTTCGCAGCGGAGCCGTTCGGGGTTGTCGCCGGCGGCGACCAGCAAGGAGGCCGCGGCATCGATGCCGACGCCGTAGACCCCAAGCAGCTCCGCCGCGTTGGTCTCGATGATCGGCGTGATCATGGCGTCGAACTCGGCGATCTCCGCTTCGAGATCGGTCACCCGGTGGGCCAGTGCGCAGAGCGACGCCTTGGTCGCCGCCGTCATCGCATCGCGCGAACGCGCGGGGCGCAGGCCTTGGGCAACCGAGACGAATTCGGCGATCGCGAGGCCCTTGAGACGGGCCTGGAGCTCGTCGGGGGCGCTGTAGGTGAGCTGGCGCATCTGGGTAAGGGCCTTCACCCGAGCGGCGCGCGCTGAGCGCTTGGCGACGAGCAGGACCCGCAGCGCTTCGACCCAGCCGTCGCGGCTCTTGGCCCGCCCCTTCGCCTTTCCCGACAGGGTGGCTCGGGCCGCTTCGACCGCGTCGAGGGGATCGGACTTGCCGGCGTTGCGCCGGGCCTGGCGGTTCGGGCGGTCGATCTCGATCACGACGATGCCGGCCCGAGACAAGAAACGGGCGAGGCCAGCGCCATAGGAGCCCGTGCCTTCGACACCGACCTTGGCGACCGTCCCGAAGGACTCGAACCAAGCCAATAGCGCCTCGTAGCCGGCCGGGTCCGCCTCGAAGGACTTGGTTCCGAGCAGGCCTCCGATGTCGTCGAGCGCAGCAGCCACATGGATCTCACCATGGGTGTCGATGCCACCGACGACCGAGCGCGTCGCTTCTACGATGGTCATAGCCATCCCTTCCTTTCCTTAAGCGGTGAGGGATGGCACGGCCGTCCCGTGAAGGAGTGACGGTGGGGGTCGATCTGGCTCAACAGACCGACCCATCACCCCTCTCGAGCGGGGCGCGCCGCGCCTTGCCTCTGATTGTCCGGAATTGTCCCGGTGCTGCCGAACCTACAGAGGACCACCCTCAGAGCGGTGGATCCCAGCAGCATCACTCAACATCATTGGTGGTATGTGATACCCCCCAACGTTGAGCCGAGCCCGCTCGGTATCGGCACGTATGCGCTCTCTGGACCGGCGGTCGGGGGCGCTTCGGTCGCGACAACTGGACGTTGTTGGGTGACGGTGCTGGGTCGCGACTCGGGGGGCGGATAAATTGCTGGGTTGCGTGCTCAAGGGACTCTGGGAGGCGACCATGAAGACGAGGACGACGGTGTCGGGGCTCGGGCAGTCGGCGCCTGAGGTTGCGTAGCTCGTAGCTCTTGGCCGGTGAGCCGGCCGACGTCGACTGTTGTTCGGTACATCACGCGCC
>DATDGU010000227.1:0-4994 GCA_036521915.1 Acidimicrobiia bacterium
GTGGCCGCGCTCGACGCCGCGGCCGACGTCGACGTGGTCTCCACGCTGGAGGCCGAGGCGGCCCGGCTGGCCACGGAGATCGCGTCGGCCGACACCGAAGCGGCCGCCGGGGAGGCCGGGCCCGAGCGCGCCGAGCTCAACGCGGCGCTCGGCGTGTGGCAGGACGAGGAAGCGGAGCTGCGCGACCGCTGGGGTGCCGAGGCGGCGGGCGCGGAGAACCCGGACGAGGCCCTGACCACGCTGCGGGCGCGCACGGAGCTGCTGGCCCGGGCGGCGCGCCGCGAGCAAGAGGACATCTCGGCGCTGGACGCGCGCGTGGCGACGCTGGAGCAGCGCAACGCCGCCGCCGCCGTGCGCGCCGACCTGGCGGCGAACGCCGTGGCCGAGCTCGAGGCTGCCACGGGTGGCGTGCAGGACGCGCTCGCCACGCGGACGAGCGACCTGGAGGCTGCGGTCCTCGCCGCGGAGGCCGCGCAGGCGGCTGCGGACGAGGCCGAGCAGGCGCGCCACCGCACGGCCGCCCGCGCGGAGGCGCTCGAGCGCGCCCTGGCCGAGCTGCAAGGGGCCGGCGGGCGTGAGCTGCTGCGCGACGTCGACGGCGTCGTCGGTTCTCTCGTGGACCTGGTCGAGATAGACGCCGGGTGGGAGGCCGCGTTCGAAGCGGCGGCCGGCGCGGGCGTGGCCGCCGTCGTGGTGGACGGGCGCCGCTCGGCCCAGGCCGCGCTGACCACGCTGCGCGAGCAGGGGATGACGGGGGCGGTGCTGGCGCCGCGCCGGCGGGCCGAGGACGGCAACGGCAGCGGCTACGGCTACGGCACGAGTACGGGCGCCGCCTCGCTCCCCTCCGGCTCCAGCGCGCAACCGGTGCGCGCCCACGTCAGAGCGCGCCACGGCGGCGACGTCGCCGAGTCCGTCCTCGATACCCTCATCGGCCGCGCCGTGCGCGTCGACGGGTGGGAGGAGGCGATCGACCTGTCGCTCGCCCGGGAGGATCTCGTCGTCGTGACCCCCGAGGGGGACCGCTTCGCGGCCACCGGCTGGCGCGTGCGCTCGGCCACGAGCGTGGTCACCGCGGCCGCCGTCGAGGAGGCGGGCCGTCGGGCCACCGAAGCCGCCGCGGCCGCAGAGCTCGCGCGGGCTGCGCTCGCCGACAGCCGCATCGCGCTGGCCCGGAGCCGCGACGCGCGGGCGGCTGCCGAAAGAGCCGCCGACCGCCACGCCGCCGCCCGGGAGTCCGCGGAGGCCGACGCCACCCGCGCCGCGGAGGAGCAGCGCCGGCTGGCCGGCGAGCAGGCCGAGGCCCGTACCGCCGCCGCCGACGTCCAGCGCCGCGTCTCCGAGGTGACCGCAGAGTCCGACCAGCTCAGTGCCACCCGGCCTGCGCTCGAGGCCGCCGCCGACGAGTGGCGCGCCCTCCAGGAACGCCGGCGCGCCCTCGCGGCCCGCCGCCAGGAGCTCGACGTGCGGGAAGCCGGCCTGGCCGAGCGCCGGCGCGTCCTGGCCGAGCGGCACGCCGAGGTGGAACGCCGGCTCCAGGGCCACACCGAGGAGCGCGCCTCCGCCGCAGCCCGCCGCCAAAGACTGGAGGCCGAGGGCGCGGCGCTGGCCCGGTTGGAAGCGGTCGTCACCCGGGAGCAGGAACGCCTTGACGGCGTGTTCGATGCACTGCGGCGCGACTACCAGGACCAGATCGACGCGGTGCGCGCCGGGGGCGAGAAGCTCGAGCAGCTCCGGCACGACCGCCACACCACCGAGCAGCGGCTCGATGCGGTCCGCACCCGCACCCGCACCCTCGACCTCGAGGCCAACGAGGTCGAGCTGCGCACCGAGACCCTGCACGAGCACATCCACCGCGACCTGGGCGCCGCGCCCGAGGAGCTGCTCGGGCTGCCCGAGCCCGAGGTCTCCGACGCGCCGGAGGGCACGACGCTGCAACAGCACGCGGACGAGCTGGAGCGCAAGCTCGCCGCTCTGGGGCCCGTCAACCCGCTTGCGCTCGAAGAGCTTTCGGTGCTCGAGGAGCGGCACAAGGAGCTCGAAGCACAGGTCGACGACGTGCGCGGCGCGCGCCGCGAGCTGCACGAGGTGGTGCGCACCCTCGACCACGAGATCATGACGTCGTTCACCGCGGCCGCGGCCGACGTCAACGAGCACTTCTCCGCGCTCATCGCGATGCTGTTCCCGGGCGGCACCGGCCGCCTGTCGCTGCTGGACCCCGACGACCTGTTGAACACCGGGGTCGAGATCGAGGTGCGGCCCGCCGGCCGCAACGTGCGGCGCGTGTCGCTGCTGTCGGGCGGCGAACGCTCCATGGCCGCACTCGCCTTCCTCTTCGCCGTGTTCCGTAGCCGGCCCTCGCCCTTCTACATGATGGACGAGGTCGAGGCCGCGCTCGATGACGTCAACCTCACCCGCTTCCTCGCCCTCGTCCGCGAGTTCCGCGACGAGGCGCAGCTGCTCATCGTGAGCCACCAGAAGCGCACGATGGAGACGGGCGACGCGCTCTACGGCGTGACGATGGCGCCGGGCGGATCGTCACAGGTCATCTCGCAGAAGGTGGCGAAGGAGCCGGAGCCCGCATGACGGCGCTCGCCGTGCTCCTCGGACTCGACGTCGGCTCCTACATCATCATCGCCGTCGTGGTCATCGTCTTGGGGGCGGCGGCCGGGTCGGTGTCCCTCATACGCATCCGGCGGGGCCGCCGTGGTTCTGCACCGACAGCGGCGCCTCCGGCGCGGCCTCCGGCGCCGCCCGAGCCATCACCGCAGGCGCCCTCAGCGGCCACGGCGACCGCGGCCGCACCGACGGTCGAGGCCGAGCGGGAGCCGGCGGTGGCGCCGAAGCCCGTCGCCGAACCCGTCGCCGAACCCGCCGAGGCGGCCACCTACCGCAGCCGCCTGGGCAACGTCCGCGGCCTGTTCAGCGGCGCGGTTTCCGCGCTGCGGTCGGGGCGTATCGACCAGTCCACCTGGGACTCGCTGGAGGAAGCCCTGATCCGCGCCGACGTCGGAGTGTCCACCACGACGGCACTGCTCGACGAGTTGCGGCAGAAGGTGGCGGTCCGGGAGATCAAGGGCGGGGATGAGCTGCTCCAAGCACTCCGCGACTCCATCCGCCAGTTGCTCGAGGGCGCCGGCTCGCGGGAGCTGCACTTCGACGGGCGCGCCGGGGAGCCCGACGTCTGGCTCTTCGTCGGGGTGAACGGGGTGGGCAAGACGACGACCATCGGCAAGCTCGCCCGCCGCCAGTCCGCCGCCGGCCGCACCGTCCTCCTCGCCGCCGGTGACACGTTCCGCGCGGCTGCGGGCGAACAGCTCTCCCTGTGGGCCGAGCGCACCGGGACCGAGATCGTCCAGGGCGCGGAAGGTGCGGACCCCAGCGCCATCGTGTTCGACGCCGTCCAACGCGCGGCCGCCCGCGGCAACGACCTGGTGTTGGCCGACACGGCGGGCCGCCTCCACACGAAGGTGAACCTCGTCGACGAGCTCAAGAAGATCCGCCGGGTGGCCGACCGCGACCCCGGCAACGTCACCGAGGTCCTGCTGGTGCTCGATGCCACGACCGGCCAGAACGGTCTGACCCAGGCGCGGCAGTTCGCCGACGCCGTGGACGTGACCGGGATCGTGTTGACGAAGCTGGACGGCACGGCCAAGGGCGGCATCGTGATCGCGGTCCAACGCGAGCTGTTCGTGCCGGTCAAGCTGGTCGGCCTCGGCGAAGGCCCCGACGACCTGGTCGACTTCGATCCCGACGAATTCGTCGACGCGCTGCTCGCGGTCGACTGACGAGCGTCACAGCGATCCCGCTCGGAACGCGCGCCCGGGAGGGCGGCTAGCGTCGCGCGCGGGGACGATGGGAGGACGCAGATGAGCTCGACTGTGGCATCGAACGGCGGCACAGGCGGCAAGGAGAGCACCCTCGAGAGCGCGGGCACCGAGTCTGTCGACACCAACGGCAGTGTCGGCGGCCCTGCCGGCTCCGAAGTCGAGGGCGAGGGCGACCGCGGCGCCGAGGGACGGAGCGGACCGTTCAACCTGACGGATCAGCAGAAGCGGGTTCTGGTGGTCGTCCTGGTCGTCCACCTGATCCTGGCCAAGGTGACCTGGCTCGATCTCCGTCGGCGCCAGCAGGCCGGCGTCCGGGGGCCCAAGAGGTTCTGGCGGACCTGGTCGCTGTTCAACACGACGGGGTCGGTCGCCTACTGGACGGTCGGCCGGCGTCGCCTGCGCGGGGAGTGATCGAAGGGGCCGCCGCCCGTCCTAGCTGACGTGGAGGAGGTCGATCACGAACACGAGCGTGTCGTTGGCGGCGATCCCCGGTCCGGCTGCCACGTTCTTGTAGCCGAGGCTCGGTGGGATGATCAGCTCGCGCCGTCCGCCAACCTGCATGCCGACGACGCCCTGGTCCCAGCCGGGGATCACCTGGGCCTCGCCCAGGACGAAGGTGAAGGGCTGGCTCGTCCACGAGGACTGAATGACCTTGTCGGCCGAGTAGGTCGCCAGCACGTACTGCACGGTGACGGTGTCACCGTCGGCGGCGGTCGCGCCCGTGCCCTTGATGAGGTCGGCACTCTCCAATTGCGTCGGGGGCGACCCGCTCGGCACGGTCACGGTCGGCGCAGTGCCCGCGGTGCCGGCGGGGGAGCGGTCCGCAGCGGGGATGGTCCCGATCGTGGCGGAAGCGCTCCCGGCCGTGGAGGTCGTCGTGGTCGCGTTGGACGATCCCGTAGGGCTCCCCGAGCTGCAGGAGGCCAGGCCGAGCGCGCCCGCGAGGCCGACGAGGGCGGCAAGCGACCAGGTGCGGACGTTGAGCGACATGGCGCACGAAGTTATCGGTTCGCGGCGATCGCCCGAGTGCACCCTTTGGATCGCCGGCGGCGGGGAGCCCGGCCCACGTGAGCTCCGGGTCAAGAGGTGACGCGGTAGGGGTCCCACGCCGGCGGCGCCGTCCGCAGGTGGTCCGCGACGAGCGCGACGAAGCGGTCCGGCTGCAGG
>DATDGU010000228.1:0-9054 GCA_036521915.1 Acidimicrobiia bacterium
GGTCCGTCGCACCCACCCACCCACTGACCTGACGACCCGTCAGGCCTATGCTCGACGCATGGCCGACTTTCCGAAGATCGTCTCCGTCGACGACCACGTCGTCGAGCCGCCCGGCGTGTGGCAGGACCGGCTCCCCGCGAAGTATCGGGACATCGGACCGCGGACGATGCGGGCGCCGCTGGGGGAGATGACGTTCGTCGGCGGGAAGTTCAGCTACGCGCCGGGCACCGACGGACCGATGTGCGACTGGTGGCTCTACGAGGACCTCGTCTATCCGCTGACGCGCCTCTCGGCGGCGGTCGGGTTCGAGCGCGACGAGGTGAAGGTCACGGCGATCACGTTCGACGAGATGCGACCGGGCTGCTTCGACCCGAAGGCCCGCCTCGAGGACATGGACGGGAACTGGACCGAGGCGAGCCTCTCGTTCCCGACGTTCCCGCGGTTCTGTGGCCAGACGTTCCTCGAGGCCGACGACAAGGAGCTCGCGCTGCTCTGCGTCAAGGCCTACAACGACTGGATGTTCGACGAGTGGTGTGGCGGCTCGGGCGGCCGGCTGATCCCGCTGCCGCTCATCCCGCTCTGGGACGCGACGCTCGCCGCGCAGGAGGTCCAGCGCAACGCCGCCCGCGGCGGCCACGCGGTGTGCTTCACCGAGATCCCGCCGTTCCTCGGCCTGCCGTCGGTGCACGACGCCGACGGCTACTGGGACCCGTTCTTCGCGGCGTGCGCCGAGACCGACACCGTCGTATGCATGCACATCGGCTCGTCCTCGAGGATGCCCTCCACCTCACCGGATGCGCCCGCCGGCGTCAGCTCGACGCTCACCTACATGAACGCCGCGATGTCGATGGTCGACTACCTCATGTCCGGCGTCTTCGAGACGCACCCGAAGCTGCAGATCGCCTACTCCGAGGGCCAGATCGGGTGGATCCCGTACATCCTCGAGCGGGCGGACGTCGTCTGGGAGCAGAACCGCGCGTGGGCCGGGCTCGAGGGCAAGGTGCGGCAGCCGCCGAGCCAGTACTACCGGGAGCACGTGTACGGATGCTTCTTCGACGACGTGCACGGCCTCGAGTCCCTGGAGGCCGTCGGGGTCGACAACATCACCTTCGAGACCGACTACCCGCATTCGGACTCGACGTGGCCCCACACCAAGGAGATCGCCGAGAAGCTCACCAAGAACCTCGACGACGAGACCACCTACAAGATCATGCGGGCCAACGCGATCCGCATGCTCTCGCTCGACCTCGTCTGAGGCTCCCCGGCGCCCGGGGCCGGACCTCTGGGGGCCGGCCGATCCCGGCCCGCCTCCACCCCGGGCCCGCCGCGCGCGAGGCTCTGGGCGCCCCCTCCGCCCTGAGGCCCGTGTTGCTGGTGTGGCTTCTGATTCCCTAATCTGAGCTGCTGTGATCCCCCGTCTCACCCGTTGGGTCAGCGCGGCCATCGCCGGGGCGCTGCTCGCGCCCTCGCTCGCCGCGGGTGCGGCGCACGCCCAGACCGGCGACCCGGTTGCCGCGGCGACGACCCAGCTGGACCAGGCGCAGCAGGCCGCCCAGCAGGCGGCGCAGCAGGTCGCCCAGACGAACCAGCAGCTGGCGAACGTCCAGAGCCAGCTCGGCGCCGACCAGGCCAAGATCGCCCAGCTCCAGGCCGAGATCCCCGTCATCAAGGCCCAGGAGGCCCAGATCAAGGCGGTGCTCGTGCAGCGCGCCGTCGCCCTCTACGAGTCGAACGGGCCCCTCGGGGGCTACGACAGCTATCTCCCCGACCCGTCGCTGCAGACGGTGACGCGCCAGGTCCTCGCCAACGACGCGGCGAAGCTCGACCACGAGCACGCGCTGCAGCTCGCCGCGCTCGAGGCCCAGCTCGCCCAGAGCGAGGCCGAGGTGCAGACCGACCAGGCCTCCCTGCAGCAGCAGCAGGCGCAGCTGAACCAGCTGTCGCAGCAGGAGACGGTGCAGCAGGCGCTCATGAACGAGCGCGTCGCGGCGGCCAACGCGGCGCTGAGCGCGGCCCGGGCGCTCGGGGTGTTCGAGGCCGCCGGCCAACAGCCGGTGATGGGTCCGTCCGTGTTGACGGGCGCGCAGATGGCGGGGTGGATCCGCTCGCAGGGCTACAGCCCGAACATCGAGACGACCATCGACGACCTCGCGAACACATACATCCAAGAGGGCAGCGACGAGAACGTCCGCGGCGACGTCGCGTTCGCGCAGGCTGTCGTCGAGACCGGCGGGTTCGAGGCCGCGCCGGACAACAACTACGCGGGGATGGGCTGGTGCGACAGCTGCTCGAACGGCACCTCGTTCCCGACGCCCCGCGACGGCGTGCGGGCCCAGATCCAGCACCTCCTCAACTACGCGGACCCGAACTCGCGGGCGTCCCAGCTGCACCACCCGCTGTCGCCGTACTGGTACGGGATGGACCCGGCCACCGCGGCCAACAACTTCGACACGTTCTTCGCGAAGGGCTGGGCACCGACGTGGGAGCAGATGGGGCACGGCAACTGGGCGACCGACCCGAACTACTCCGGGAAGGTGCTCCACATCTACGCCGAGATGCTCGCGTTCGCCCAGAGCGGCGGCTGACCCGCCTCGCCCTGCGACGGCGCCGGCCGGGTCGACGCCCGGCCCCGCCCCGCCCTGGATGGCCCGCCGCGGTCCCGCAAGCCGCGCGCCCCTATCATCCGGGCGCACCGCGCCACGAGAGAGGGACCCACGATGGCCATGCTCGGGCTGCGCTTCGACCTGCGCGTCCCTGACTTCGCCGACACCACGCACCCGCGCCAGTACGCCGCGGCGCTGGACATGGCGGCCTGGGCCGACCGCATCGGCCTCGACTCGGTGATCGCCTCGGAACACCACGGGGCACCTGACGGGTACCTGCCGGCGCCGCTCACGTTCGTCGCGGCGGTGCTCGGTCGCACCTCGCGGATCGGGGTCAACGTCGCGGCCGTGCTCGTGCCCCTCCACGATCCGGTCCGCCTCGCGGAGCAGCTCGCCGTGCTCGACCTCTGCGCACCCGGTCGGGTCAGCGTCGTCGCCGGGCTCGGCTACCGCAGCGTCGAGTTCGAGATGGCCGGCGTCGACCGCAAACGGCGCGGGCGCCTCCTCGAGGAGGCGATCGAGGTGATGCGCCAGGCCTGGACCGGCGAGCCCTTCACATGGCAGGGCCGCGAGATCGTCGTGACGCCGAAGCCCGCGACCCCCGGCGGGCCGCTGCTGCTCCTCGGCGGCTCCACCGACGTCGCCGCCCGCCGCGCCGCGCGGCTGCACTGCGGCTTCTTCCCGGCGGTCGGCGACCCGCACCTCGCCGAGGTCTACAACGAGGAGGCCGCGGCCGTCGGGTTCGAGCACGGGTTCTGCGCACTGCCATCCGGCCCGGGGTTCGTCTTCGTCGCCGAGGATCCCGAGCGGGCCTGGCACCAGATCGGGCCGCACGCGCTCTTCGACGCCCAGACCTACGAGTCCTGGCAGGAGGGGCCCCAGCGCTCCGCCGTCGACGTCCCCGGCGCGCGCACGTGGGAGGACGTGCGCGCCAGCGGCGTCTACCAGGTGCTCACCCCCGACGAGACCGTCGCGCTCGGCGAGGCCCAGGGTGGCACCGGCTCCGTGCTGCTGCACCCCCTCATGGGCGGCATCTTGCCCGAGCTCGGCTGGGAGTGCCTCGAGCTCTTCGAGCGCGCCGTGCTCCCGCGGCTGCGCCCGACGTGACGGCCACGCTCACCTTCGCGCCGGTCGACTTCGACCGGTTCCACACCCGCGACCTGCCGCCGCGCATCGCCGCCGGCCACGGCGCGCTCGCCGCCGGCGATGTCCGCGACGTGGCGCCGCTCGCGTTCCGGCTGCCCGACGGCCGCGCGTGGACCTACGTCCCGCAGCCGGACACCGTCGCCGTGGTCCCCGGCGACGCGGACGCCGCGGTCGTCGCCGCGCTCGGCGAGGCGAGCTTCTCCGACTACGCGCTCGAGCTGCGCACCTGCTTCGGCCTCCTCTACGCCGACCAGGTGTCGTTCCCGCGCGGCACCTTCGAGGACCTGGTCCGCTGGGAGCCCGCGCTGCGCGCCCTGTTCCACGGCCGACCGATCTACGACGCCGATACCGTCGTGCTGCCCGCCGACCTCACCCGGTCCTTCACCTTCGACGAGGACTACGCCCGCCAGTTCGCCGAGACCGGATTCGTCCACCTCCGCGGGGCCTTCGGTGCGGCCGAGATCGATGCCCTGCTCGACGAGGTCGACCGCCTCACGGCGGCGGCCGTCCCCGGCGACGGCCGCTCCTGGTGGGCGACCCGCGACGACGGCGCCGAGGTGTGCTGTCGCGTGACCTACGCGTCGCTGGCGTCGAGCACGATCGCCGCGCTGGCCGACGATCCCCGGATCCGGCGCCTCGCCGCGCTCGGCCCACCCGGCCTCGCGCCGACGCTGGACTGCCTGGACGGGTTCGCCGTGGTCATCAAGACGCCCGGCGCCGTGGAGGGCCTCGCCGACCTGCCGTGGCACCAGGACTGCGGGCTCGGCGGCCACCCCGTGATCTGTCCCGGCATCCAGATCGGGATCCAGCTCGACCCGGCCACCGCGGAGACCGGCCAGCTCCACTTCCTCGCCGGGTCACAGGGCACCTCGTGTCACCAGCTGCGCCCGACCGAGGCGCAGCGTCTCCCCGTCGTCGCCGTCGATACCGAGCCGGGTGACGTGACCGTCCACGACCCGCACATCCTCCACGCCGCGCCGCCGCCGACGGGCCGCGGCGTCGGGCGACGCGCCCTGTACGCGAGCTTCGTGCGGCCCGAGACCATCGCCTACCTGGGGCCGGGCCGCGCGTACAACGACGTGCTCTTCGAGCGGGACACGCGCGTGCGCTCGGTCGACGAGGTGCGCGCCGACCGGTAGCGGGTCGGCGCGGGACTCAGCGCTTCCAGGCCGGATGCAGCGCACGCTGCTTGGCGAAGCGCTGCGCGGAGATCGTCTCACCGGAGAGCTCGCGAGCCTCGGGCGCGGTCGCCAGCCAGGCGATGACGCTGGCCGGCACCGTCGGCGGCGCACCCGGATAGACGCCCTCCAGGCCGAGCGCCGCCGCGTTGGCCTCCATGCGCTCGGTGACGACGTAGCCCGGCTCGACGTTCACGATCGTCAGCTGCGGGTACTCGACGGCGAGGATCCCGGCGAGGCGATGGAACGCGCCCTTCGACATCGCGTACGCCGCGCCCCAGCCACCCTCACCGGCCGGCGCCGGGGGGTCGGTGATCGCGACGGCCGACGTCACGTTCACGATCGTGCCCGAGCCCCGCTCGACGAAGTGGGGGAGCACGGCCTTCACGAGGACGACCTGGCTCACCGCGTTCGCCGCGAGCTTCGTCTCGAGCATCTCGACCGTGGTGTCCTCGAAGCGGAGCATGCTGCCGGGCCCGGTGTGCACCGCGTTGTTGACGAGCACGTCGATGCCGCCCCAGTCGCTCAGCACCCGCTGCACCGCGGCGCCCAGCGACGCGCGGTCGAGGAGGTCCATCGGGACGGAGAGGGCGCGCCCACCGCACGCCTCCACGCCCGCCGCGGTCGTGTCCAGGCTGCCGGGCACGACGCCGCCGCCCGCGTCCGAGTCGTCGCGCCCCTCACCCTCGTGCACGGTGCGAGCGGTGATCGCGACGTCGAAGCCGGCCTCGGCGAGCGCCAGGGCCGTCGCCTTCCCGATCCCACGGCTGGCGCCGGTGACAAGCGCGACCCGCCGAGCGGCCATCCCCGAACGTTAGAGTCCCTCGGCCGGCAGCACAGGAGGACGGCCCACATGGCAGGGATGCTCGACGGGAAGGTCGCGATCGTGACCGGGGCCGGTCGGGGGCTCGGGCGATCGCACGCCCTCGAGCTCGCTCGCTCCGGCGCCCGCGTGGTCGTCAACGACTACGCGCCCCCGGGCACCGAGAACCCGGCGGCGGCGGTCGTGGGCGAGATCGAGGCCGCGGGCGGCACGGCCGTCGCGCACGCGGGCGACGTGTCGAGCTGGGAGGACAGCCGCGGGATGGTCGAGCTGGCCGTCACCACCTGGGGCGAGCTCGACATCCTCGTGAACAACGCCGGCATCCTCCGCGACCGGATGATCTTCAACATGAGCGAGGACGAGTGGGACGCCGTCATCCGCGTCCACCTGAAGGGCCACTTCTGCCCGACCCGCCACGCCGTCGAGCACTGGCGCAACCAGTCGAAGGCGAAGGAAGGCCCGGTCTATGGGCGGGTCATCAACACCTCGTCGGAGGCCGGCCTCGTCGGCAGCGCCGGGCAGCCGAACTACGCGACCGCCAAGGGCGGCATCATCCAACTGATGCTGACGACGGCCCACGGCATGGGGCGCTACGGCGTGACCGCGAACGCCATCGCGCCGCGTGCGCTCACCCAGATGACGGCGCCGCTCGGCGGCTTCGACGCCAAGGAGGGCGACTTCGAGGTGTTCGCGCCCGAGAACGTCTCGCCGCTCGTCGCCTACCTCGCCTCGCCGAAGGCGGCGAAGGTGTCCGGCCAGGTCTTCGTCGTCTGGGGACGCCAGATCAGCGTCCTCGCCGGCCCGACCGTCGACCGTGAGTTCGACGTCGACGACACCTGGACGCCCGAGAAGGTCGACGCCGCGCTGTCGCCGTTCTACGCGCAGCGCGACTTCCTCCGCGACGGGTTCTCGTTCCGGTTGCGATGACGCCGACGGTGGCCCCGTTCCGGGTCGAGGTGTCCGACGCGGTGCTCACCGATCTGCGTCGCCGCCTCGACGCCACCCGCTTCCCCGCGCCGCTGCCGGGGGCGGGCTGGGACTACGGCACCGACGACGGCTATCTGCGGGAGCTCGTCGCCTACTGGCGCGACGGGTACGACTGGCGTCGCGCCGAGGCGCGCCTCAACGGCTACGAGCACGCGACCACCGAGATCGACGGGCAGCGCATCCACTGCCTCCACGCGCGCTCGCCGGTCCCCGACGCGCTGCCGCTCGTCCTCACGCACGGCTGGCCGGGCTCCATCGTCGAGTTCCTGGACGTCATCGGGCCGCTCGCCGACCCGGCGGCGCACGGCGGCGACCCGGCGGACGCGTTCCACGTCGTCGCCCCGTCGCTGCCCGGCTACGCCTTCTCCGGGCCCACCCACGACCGCGGCTGGGACCAGGCTCGCACCGGCCGGGCCTGGGCCGAGCTCATGGCCCGCCTCGGGTACGGCCGCTACGTGGCGCAGGGCGGCGACTGGGGCGCGTTCGTCACCACCCAGGTGGCGCTGGCCGACCCCGAGCACGTCGCCGGCATCCACCTCAACATGCTCGCCCCGAACCCGGGCAGCGACGACCCGTCGACGTTCACGCCCGAGGAGCAGGCGGCGCTCGCCGCGCTCACCACCTACCTCGACGCCGAGGGCGGCTACTTCCGCATTCAGTCCACGAAGCCGCACACGCTCGGCTTCGCGCTCGACGACTCCCCGGCTGGCCTCGCCGCCTGGATCGTCGAGAAGTTCCGCGCCTGGTCGGACTGCGACGGCGACGTCGAGACCGTGTTCACGAAGGACCAGCTGCTCGACAACGTCATGCTCTACTGGGTCACGGGCACCGCGACGTCCTCGGTGCGGTACTACTTCGAGTTCACCGACGCGCTGCGCACCGGCCGGCTGCCGTTCAACGCGCAGGTCACGCTCCCCACCGGCTACACCGTCTACCCGAAGGAGATCCTGCGCAGCTCGCGCCGCTGGGCCGCGCGCGACCTTCACCTGGTGCACTACGCCGAGGCGCCCGGTGGCGGGCACTTCGCGGCGATGGAGCAGCCCGCCCTCTTCGTCGACGACGTGCGCGCCTGCTTCCGAGGGCTGCGCTGATGGACGACTTCGCCGGGCGCGTCGCCGTCATCACGGGCGCCGCCAGCGGGATCGGCCGTGGGCTCGCCCGCCACGCCGCCCGCGAGGGGATGCAGGTCGTGCTCGCCGACGTCGAGGCGCCCGCCCTCGACGAGGCGGTCACCGAGGTGGCGAGCCTCGGGGCCGAGACGCTCGGGGTCCGCACCGACGTGACCCGCGAGGCCGACGTGCAGGCCCTCGCCGACGCGGCGTACGGCCGCTTCGGCGCGGTGCACCTGCTCTGCAACAACGCCGGCGTGTTCCAGGCCGGGATCTCCTGGCAACGCACCGCCGCCGACTGGGAGTGGGTGCTCGGCGTGAACCTCTTCGGCCTCCTCCACGGCATCCGGGCCTTCGTGCCCCGGATGCTCGAGCAGGGCGGCGACGGGCACATCGTGAACACCGCGTCGAGGGCCGGGCTGAGCAGCGTCGCCTACAGCGGTCCCTACGTCGTCTCGAAGTTTGCCGCGGCGGCGCTCACCGAGTGCCTGGCGCACGACCTGCGCGCCCAGGAGTCGTCCATCGGCGTGTCGTGCCTCGTCCCGGGGCTGGTCGACACGCGCATCGCCGACTCGACGCGCAACCGGCCCGACGAGCCGCCAAGCGAGGTGACGGCGCCCGACCACCACTTCGTCGCCGGCGTCCTGCGCGAGCAGACGAGCACCGGTGGCCGCCACCCCGATGAGGTCGCCGCGATCGTGTTCGACGCGGTGCGCGCCCAGCAGTTCTGGATCCCCACCACCGACGGCTTCGACGCCCTCATCCGCGGCCGCTACGACGCGCTGCTCGCCCGGGCGATGCCCCCCACGGCGCAGTTCGACTGATGGCGCTGGCCCTCGAGCCGTTCCGGATCGAGGTCCCCGACGCCGCCCTGGACGATCTCCGGGCGCGCCTCGAGCGCACCCGGCTCCCGAACCAGGTCGACGGGATCGGCTGGGCGCAGGGCACCGAGCTCGGCTCCCTCGGCGACCTGCTCGACCGGTGGCGCGACGCCTACGACTGGCGGCGCGTGGAAGCCGAGCTCGGCGGCTACGAGCAGGTCCGGACGGTCGTCGACGGCCAGGCGCTGCACGCGCTCCATGCCCGCTCGACGTCGCCGGACGCGGTGCCGCTGCTGCTCGTCCACGGCTGGCCGGGCTCGATCGTCGAGTTCCTCGACGCGCTCCCGCGCCTCACCGAGACGTTCCACGTCGTCGCCCCCTCGCTGC
>DATDGU010000229.1:0-11417 GCA_036521915.1 Acidimicrobiia bacterium
TGAATGGTGACGCCCGCGGGGAGCAGTTTGGTCAGGCGGCGGTTAGGCCTTCGTCATGGACGGGGCTCGGGATACTGCTTGTCCATCGCGGCGCGCAGCGCGGCGCGGCTCAGCTGGCCGGCTGCGACCGGCACGGCGCGGTACACGCTCGTGCCCGGGCCGAACTGCAGGAGGAACACCCGGGTGTCCGCGCCCGTGAGCTCGCTGATCGTGTTCGTCCCGCCCCACCCCACGACCCAGTCGCCGCCGCTGAGCCGGCGGGCGCTGCCCCCAAAGGACGAGTCGGACCCGGCGGCGGGGTCGGTGAGCTGCTCCAGCATCGTCGCGGTGTGGGCCGGCAGGTCGATCCGGTAGCGCACGGCGCGGGGCGCGCGGCCGAGCCCCGTCCCGTCGTCGAAGAGCGTCACCGACCCGTCGGGCAGCAGGCGCGCGTCGTGCTGGCCGCCGAAGTCACCGCCAGCGGAGAAGACGGGGTCGCCGACAACGTGGAGGCTCTCGGCGGTGGGCGTCCCGCCGAGCTTCCAGACGATCGCGCTGCTGCGCTGGTCGACGTCGTACACCGCGTTCAGGTGGCGGAACGACAGGAGGAACCCTGACCCGGTCCACTCGACCGAGTTCCAGTGGTAGGCGTCGTAGCTGCCGCTCATGATCTGGCCACGCCACTGCGGATCCGTCTCGGTGAGCGGGATGTGGGCCATCGCGTCCCACGACCAGGCGACGGCGCCGGCGGGGGTGAGCTCCTCGATGACCTGGTCCATCACCGACGCGTTCGAGGGGTACGACGGCCCCCACGCGGCGGCGAGGTCAACCCCGGTGCGCACCACGTCGGCGGCCACGACGTGGTCGCCGTTCGCGAGGCGGAGCAGGTCGTGCTGGTCCGGTGGTCCGCCCTGGGTCGTGATCGTGGCCACGAGCGAGCCGTCGAGTCGCCGCTCCTCGGCCGGGGTGCCGTCCGACTTCGTCCAGGCGATGTCGCCGTCGCCGAGCAACTCCGTGAAGGGGGTGGACGTCTTGGGCGCCCACCAGATCGGGACGCCTTCGTCGTCGAAGATCGTCGGGTAGCCGACGCCCGGTCCCGAGCCACTCCCCGCAAGGGGGACGGTGAGGTAGAAGGCGGCCTGCGTCGTGCCCGTGCGAGTCGCCGTGAAGTCTGGGTAGTCGCTCGGCAAGCACCGGACGTAGTAGGTCTGGGCCACCCCACCCGATCGTGGTCGCGCGACGAGCGTGAAGCCCTGGCCAGTGGAACGACTGATGCCGGTGCTAAAGCGTCCGGTCATCGCCGTGTGGCCGTCGACCGAGACCGTGGTGTCGGCGGGCGCGTCGACCGTGACCGCGATCGGGCTGCCGCTGCACCGGACCACGTAGTCGGTGACGCCGGGATCGAAGGCGGGGATGAGCGCCGGGTTCGTCGCGACGCGGAGCCCCGCGTCCTGTGTCGCGCTGGTCGGTGCGCGGAGCAGGCCTGCGCTCGGCAGGCCGCCGAGGGCGACGACGGCGACCGCCGCGCCCAGGGGAAGGATCGCCCGCCGCATCGTCCCCGCTCGCGCGCGCGTATCGACCCGCCGACGGAACAGGACGTGAAGAGGCGCGGTACTCGACGAGCCGGTAGATCTCGACGCGGCCCGGCGTAGCAACTGGGCGGTGCTCCTCGCTGCAGGGAGGACTCGCCCACGGCCCCCAGGGTCGTCTGAGGTCACCCATGCTCACGGCTCGCACCGGCCGTTTCAAGTCGCCCGCCGTCGGTCTAGCCGTACGCCTCGGGGTGCTCGAGCGGCAGGAGCAACCACCTGATCATCTCGTGCAGCTGCTTGAACGCTGCCACACGCGCCTCGTCGGTTCCCGCCGCCTCCGCAGACTCGCAGACGTTCGCGAGCCGGCGGGTCATCGTTGGTCCCAATTCGAGCAACCCGCCGCTGCCGCCGCTTGCCCACTTCGCCAGCACGTACCGGCAGATCGCACCGACGGGCACGCCAAGCGCAGCGCTGAGATTGCGGACCGTGCTCAGCGGATCGACGAGCGAGTACAGCGCGACGTCAGACTTGAAGTTCGCGTCCGGGTCGTCCTCCAGCCACGGGCCGGACCAACGCTCCAAACGCACCACTGGGTCATCCACCATCCATCCCTTCCGAATCGTCGGAAGCCTGCAGGCGACGAACCCTACGAACGCGTCGGTCGGCTGCGGGGCACCATGAGGCCGTCGGCAACCAACTTCAGACGAACGCGCGTGGGAGCCGCAACACGGCGTCCCGCGGGACGGGAGCCGGGAACGGGACTCGAACCGGTGACGTGCTCAGTACGAGCTGTCCGCGCACGAGCGCGGTGCTCACTCCCGCCGATCTTGCAAGGGCCCGACCCTCACTGAGCGACGCCGGCCAAGTGATCTGCTGGACTGCGCCAAGGCTCCATCGAGGACGGCCCGCAGGGTGGCGCATGACGTGACGCGGTCCCCCGCCGGCGGACAACGTGTCCGCATGAGTTCAGGCCCGTCTTGTCTTCGGCTCTCCGGTCGGTGCTGGGGCGGCGGCAAGGCGGCTGACGCCACCGACGGCAATCACCAGTCCGATGACGGCCGGGATCAACTGGCCGCCACCGTGCCCAAGCGACTCACCGAAGACGGCGATCCCCAAGCCGACACTCGCGAGCAGCGTCAGCGCGTTGCTCGACGAGATCGCCGGAGCGAGGACGCCGGTCTTGAGGGCGGACTGCATCAACGCGAAGCCCAACAGCGCGGAGGCGATCAGGGCGTAGGTCGTCCAGCTGCCCAGGAGCACGGACACGCCGTGGCCCAGCTCACCGACGAACACCTTGGTCACCGCGGCCTGGAAACCGAACGCGACACCAGCCCCGGCGCCGAAGAGGAGCGCTCGCTGCGCCCCCCGACGCCGTTGCCCCAACGCCACCGCGCTCGCGACGAGCAGCACCGATACGAGACCTGCTGCCCACCAGGCGCTGGAGCTCGGGTGGAGGTTCCCGCCCTTCGGCGAGCCGACGGAGAGGAACAACACGATGCCCGCCACGACGGCGAACGCGCCGATCATCTCTCGGCGCCCAACCTGCTGCCCGGTGACTCGCGCCCCCAACGGAAGGGCGAGGACAAGGCTGAGCGTCGTCACCGACTGGACGACGACCAACGATCCCTCGTTCAACGCCGCGGCCTGCAGGACCCAGCCGCCGGCCTGCAACAGCGCGCCGGCCAGCCAGACCGGGCGACGCAGGATCTGCACCAAGAACCGAGGGTCGTCCTCGCCCGCTGGAGTCTCCAGCGTGCCCTTCTGTTGGAAGACGTTGCCGCCGGCGAACGCCGCCGCCGCGAGCAGAGCCAGGAAGATGTCCACCTACCGCCCCACGCCCTGACGACGAGGAGCGGTATCGCACGGTCCGCCCCGGAACACGTTCACCGCATCGCTCTGGCCCGGTGGTCGGGCAGGCCGCCAACGGGGCTGAGCATCAGCCGCGTCTGCTCATCTGGCCGCGTCGGGGGCAGCGGTGGATTCGGCGCGGGGAAGCAAGACGGTCGCGCCGAGGCCGATGAGACCGATGACCGCCAGGACGATCATGGCGGCGCCGTAGGCGCGCTGGGGGTCGGTGAGGCCGGAGACCAGGATGGTGCCGGCGATCGCAGTGCCGAACGTCGACCCCAGGTTGGACACGCTGCGCGAGAGCCCAGAGATTTCTCCCTGGAGGTTTTCGGGAAAGGCGGACTGCACGACGTTGACCGATGGCGTCAGCATGACGCCCAGGCCCAAGCCGATCAGAAGGAGTCCTGGAGCGAAAGCCCACGGGCCGGGGTTGCCCGCGACGAGAGCCAGGAGGACGACGACCCCGGCGATCGTCGTCGGAAAGCCGGCCAGGATGAGCGTTCGCTGCTGGAACTTCGTGGCGAGGCGGCCGGCGGCGAGCGAGGAGACCAAGATGCCGAGAGTGGCGGCCGTGAAGATCACGCCGGTCTGGATGGCGTTGTAGTGCCGCACGACCTGCAGGTAGGCGGAGACGACGAACGCCGACCCCATGAGCAGGAGCCATTGCACGTTCTGGGTGATCAGGGCCAGGTTCGAGGTGCGGTTGCGGAACAGACCGGTCGAGAGGAGGGCCTCTCTTCCGGCACGTTCGCGGCTGCGGATCCATGCAAAGAACCCGACCAGGATGAGGGCTCCGACGACGAGCAGGAACGCCATCAGCGAAAGGCTGCTGTCGGCCGCCAAGATCCCCCCGACGAAGACGACCAGACCAGTAGCGGACAGGACTGCGCCCACCGTGTCGAAGGGCCGCGTCGGGTCGGCTGGCACTGGGTCGTCGATGCGACGCGCCAGCAGCAAGATGATCACGATGATCGCGGCCTGAAAGACAAAGGCGGCGCGCCACGTGATCGCCGTCGTGATCGCACCCCCGATCAACGGTCCTGCGGCGGCACCGGCGCCTGCCATACCGCTGATGATCCCGAACGCCCGAGCTCTGGATCCAATGTCGCGGAACAGCATGGTGGTGAGGATGTAGACGGGCGGGATCAACAGCGCGGTGCCCACTCCCTCGAAGATCGAGTTGCCCAGGATGAGCACGCCAAGCGACGGTGCGGCTGCGCTGAGCAGCGCACCAACGCCATAGATGGAGAGGCCGATCGTAAAGCAGCGCTTACGGCCGAGGCGATCGGTCAGTTTGCCGCACGGGATCATCAGGGCTGCCATCACGAGCAAGAACAAGGTGATGCAGACCTGAACCCCCTGGACGGTGGTGTTGAGGTCCTTGCTGATGTCGTTGATCATCACGTTCATGTTCGAGCCCGCAAAGCTGCAGATGAACTGCGCCAAGGCCAGCGGGATCAGCATCCTTTGCAGGGACCCACCGGTCGTCTGCCGATCGGACGCGTTAGCCATGATGTCTGCCCCAAGTTGAACACCGACCCGAGACGCGTGTCCGCCGCGCTCGAGACCGAGTCGCCACGCGTCGAGCCCCGACGGAGCGATCTGCACGATGGACGGGGCAGCGCCTCGCGGCCGCAGGCGGGCGAACGTGGCGGGGTCCCGACATCCTGGTCACGTTCGGCGAGCGCACCGTGCTCGGTTCGCGCTGCGCCCTGATCGCTGCTTCGACAGCACGGTGATTCATATCCGCCGCAGCTTCTGAGCAACGTCGGCCGCGGGATCGGCGTGCGCAGGGAACATGGGTGATCAGAATCGCTGCGGAACCAGATGAGGCGTGCGCGCCGGTTCACGGTAACCGCCAGGCTCTTGACGAGCCGGGAGTACGACCTTCACCGACGGCAGCGCCTTGTATGGGATCTGATCGAGGAAATGACGAATGATGTTCAGCCGGGCACGCCGTTTGTCGTTCGAGTCGGCGACGAACCAAGGCGCGAACTCGGTATCGGTTGCCGCGAACATGTCGTCGCGCGCGCGGGAGTAGTCGTACCACCGGCTGTACGACTTGAGGTCCATCGGGGAAAGCTTCCAGGTCTTGCGCCCGTCGTCCATGCGTGCCTCGAGTCGCCGAGTCTGTTCGTCGGCGCTGACATCCAGCCAGTATTTGAGCAGGATGACGCCGGAGTCGACGATGGCCTGCTCGGTGAAGGGCGCCAAGGCGAGGAAACGCCGCGCCTCATCATCGGTGCAGAAGCCCATGACGCGTTCGACGCCGGCACGGTTGTACCAGCTGCGGTCGAAGAGCACGACCTCACCACCTGCCGGCAGGTGCGGCAGGTAGCGCTGGATGTACATCTGCGTCTTCTCCCGATCGCTGGGAGCCGGGAGGGCAACGACGCGAAACACGCGCGGGCTCACGCGCTCAGTCATGCGCTTGATGACGCCGCCCTTGCCGGCACCATCTCGCCCCTCGAAGAGGACACAGACCTTCGCGCCCTCCCGTACCACCCATTGCTGGAGGTGGACGAGCTCGACCTGGAGGCGCGCCAGCTCTCGTTCGTAGTCCTTGCGAGGCATCTTCGTTGCCGCGGGCGGTTTCTCGTCGTCCTGATCCTGGCTCGCGTCCACGTTGACCCTCCCCGACGCCGGCCCATCCGTCGCCTGCTTGGCCTGCCGCTTCTTCTTCTTCTTCTTGCTCATGGCGCCGTCCTCGTGACCCAGGCCGGATCCTCGGCTTCTTGTCGCAATCCGTCGATGCCGTCACTTCCGTGGAGCCACACCAATGATCTGGTGCCTCGCTTTGGCGGCGATCGGCGGCAGTGGCGCTCGTGGTGTGCGCTCACCGGCTCGTCTCGTCGATCGGAGTCGCTCGACCTGCGACGGCGCGAGACAGCGCCCGCACCGTCCACCATGGCGAGGACGATGAGAGAGCCGCCGGCGACCGACCGGGCGCATGCCGGGGCAGGCGCAGGCGCACCGCACCCGGGAGCGACCGAAACTCGAGCGGCGGCGGGAGGAGCAGCGCCTCCCCATCGATCCCGACCTCAACCGGCCCGTCCGAATCGAGGGTGAACATTCCGGCCGACCACTCCAGGAACCCGTGGTAGCGCTGCAGCTGCCCGGCCGCTTCCGCAGCCACGAGCTGGGAGACGTCCGCCGGCCCGCGGACCTCCACAGCGGAGATGCCCAGCTGGCCCGTATCGAGCCGTGCCCGAGTCCCGAACCCGGCGAAGCGCGTCACCACGTACGGGTTGTTCGACACCAGCACCAGAACGGGTGACTCGTGTACCGCGTTATCGGGCCCGACGAAACGCAAGGAGAACGGCTCAGCGTCTGGACCCAGCAGCTCGGGAAGAAGGGCCGCTGTCGTCTGACGTTTCGCGTCACGGTACTCAGGCGACTGGACGATCTTCGCGTACACGCCGAGTGAGGCGTTGTTCACAAAGACTCTTCCGCCCACCTCGGCAAGGTCGATACGCCGTTCGATCGCGTCGCCGAACGCATCCAAGGCGCCCACCACGTCGTCACGATCCAGGCCGACATCGAGCGCGAAATGGTTGCGCGTCCCAGCAGGTATGCACACGTGCGCAACGTCGTGACGCATCGCCACCGACGCGACCAGCGCCTGTGATCCGTCGCCCCCTGCCATTCCGATCACGTCTGCGCCACCCTCGATCGCCCGTTCAGCAAGTTGAAGCAGATCGTCTCCGGGCCCGAGGACGATCGGCTCGACGCCCCGCCGTCGCGCCTCATCGACGATGCCGAATCGCTCCGCCTTGCCGCCACCGGACTTCGGGTTGACGATGAGCGAACCGTGACGAGCCGGACCCACCGTCACACCGGGGGCCCTTGCCTCTTTTACGCTTCGGCGGTCACGACCCAGCGCAAACCTCGTCATCGAGGTCGAGAGTCCAACCAGTGCGACCAGCGCGACGATCGCAAGGCCAGAGTGTTCGGCCCGCAACGTGACAACGACGATCAGCGCCACGCTGACCAGCGCGACGACCGACCCGGCGGCCCGAAGGGCACCACGTCTCGTCGCGACGTACCAACCCGCTACCGCGGCACTGATCACCAGGACGAGGCACAGACCCATTCGCACGAGATCCGAACGCAGGGCCACGACCGCGACGACCAACGCCAGGGCCAGCGCGAGGAGCGCCCCGATCGCAGCGACGCGACGCCTCAGATCGAGCATTCCGGACGGCCGTTCAGCCAGTCGCTCCTGCCGACGGCGGGTCCTTCACGGCGTCTTGGATGTAGCGGCGCATCGCTGCGTCCTGCGCGGCTTGGGCTTGAACCGCGTGCTCGTGCATCTTGTGGCCGCGCGCGATGAGATACACAAAGACGCCGAGATACGGAACGATGATGACGAACAGGACCCACAGGGCCTTTGCCAATCCACCAAGGTCCGAGCTCCGGAAGATATCGGAGAAGACGACGATGAGTAGCCAGATCCAAATGATGAACAGAAAGAAGTAGAGCATCGACAGGAATACCTGTCCGGTGCCGAAGGTCGACGCAAGCATGTTGTATCTCCCTTAGATCATCGAGTTGTAGGTGTCATCGTGGTGTCCCGTCGCGCCCCGACATCACGGGGTGGAGCTCAGATTCGCCGGCGACGTCGGCCGGGTGTCACGGCAGCACCGACGACTGCTGCCTTTGCAACGGGGGAAGGCCCGGGGGTGACGGCTCTGGTAACGACGGCGGCCTTCGCTACGGGCGCGCGGACCACTCCGACTCGTCCTCGACGTCCTGGTCCCAGCGGCATGTCAGGCTCCTTCTGATTCGAGTGCTTCGTCCGCCTCCAGGGCCGCGATGATCGCCTGGGGGGGAATGCGGCCATTCGCGATCAACTGGCCGCCAGCACGGCGGACGGCCGACGCGAACGGCGCGGCCCACAGATTCTCGTAGACGAGAACACCAGCGACGCTTCCGGGATCCATCGCGGCAGCGAGGTGTTCGACGTCCTCTTCGGCGAGGAACTCCGCGAGCTCGACCTCGAGCGCCTGGAAGGGTCCGAGGTCGTCGAGGTCGGACAGTTCCATTTGCTTCGACGGTGCCGTCCTGGTCCTTGGATCAGAACGTCGATGATACGAATCGACCCCGCCTCAACGAGCGCGATCCACTCGTGGCCGCCTCCCCCGTGAAGTTGCGTTCTCCTGCCGGGAACTCGACGATGACGAAATCGACGGGTCCGAGCTGATCGAGCGGGTCACCGGTCATCCTGCATCCAATTCGTTGAGCTGGCGGAAGATGGATCCCATACGCCCTGGTCAACCCATTCGGTCCGTCACGACGTGGCGCCATCCTAGATGAGGGCCGGCGAAACAGGACCGGGCAGCCAGTCGGACCGCAGATGTGGATCGCTAGGTGTGATGGCCAGGGAGGGCACGCCGAATCGCGAGCCGCCCCGCGAACGAGAACGCGCCCGAGACCGCAGGGAACCAGCGGCGCGAAGTTGCTGGTCAGCCGAGTTGGAGCCGGGAAAGGGACTCGAACCCTTGACCTGCTCATTACGAGCGATCCACACACGAGCGCTGTGCCAGCGCCCGGCGCCGCTTCCAACGAGCCGCTCGTCGCTGAGCGACCGCGTCCGAGTTATCTGCTGTGGCGAGCTTCCGTGCTCCACAGGCGTCGGTTCCAGTCGACCCGGCGGTCGCCGGCCCGCCGTCAGTGGGGGACGGTCCCTGTCGAGCGGCTCGTGATCTCGGTCGCTGAGTCGTCGGCTTGGCCCTAGGCGCCTGTGGTCGACTCCGGTTGGTGCTCGACGCTGCGGTAGTAGTCACGCCAGATCAGGCGGTAGAGGGGAAGGCGCCGCGGGATCGATCGGATGCCCGGGATGAACGGGACGAGGATCAGCGCCAGCGTCAGGATGGCCATGATCGCCCAGATGAGCGCGTCGGCGTTGGTGGACGTCTTGAACGGCGAGATCTGGTACCAGAACGTGTAGAGCCACAGCCAGCTCTGTCCTGGGAAGTTGCCGGTCTCGTTTGTCATCCCCCACTGGCCGCCGAGCAGATGCTCCTGCTGGGCGAGGCCTTGCAGGTAGGTGCTGTCCGCCATGAACAGCAGCGGCTTGGTGTAGTCGGTGGCGTAGAACTGCGAGTGCGTCACCAGCGCGCCGTCGAGGCCGCCGCTTCGCGCGAAGGCCACCAACCTGGCGACGATGGGCTCGACCGGGCCGTAGTCGCCGCTGGGTACGAGCAGCGCACCGTTGCGGAACGTCGCGTGGGTCAGCGCCTTGGCGTAGGCGTCGGTCCAGCGTTGGCGCTGAACGTCCGTGGCCTGTTGGTAGACGCGCAGCGCGCGCCCGAGCGCGGGCTGGTCGGACGCCAGGCTGGCGAGTGGGGCGAGGACGAAGTCGCGGGCAGTCTCGATGGGGATACGGACACCAGCGAGGCGCTGCAACGAGATGGGGCCGATCTTCTGCCCAGCGCCGGGCGTGGTGTTGTACGGCGGACCGTACGTCGCCGTCGTGCTGGTCCCGTCAAGCTCTGTGAGCGCGGTGGTGGCGAAGTCGGTCGGGTCGGCCCGCGACCACTGCGCGATCGTGACGGCACGCTTGTCCGGCGACGAGAACACCCCGGCGAGCGCCACCGTGAGCATCCCGACCACCACCAACGCGATGACGAACTCCTTGACGAGGTCATAAGGCCGATATCCGCCCTCCCAGGTCTCATCCGCCGACGTCTTCCTGGCACTCATCGCCCGTCGCGCTCCCCCACCGCATCGCCCGACTCGGCGGTCACTGAGTCGCGGGCTGGCAACGGCGGCACGACGCCGTGCTTGCGGACCAACAACACATGGGCGAGGACCACCACCACGATTCCCAGGGGAAGGAGGACCACATGCCAGGTGAACATCTGACCGAAATCGAGCACGTTGAAGAAGGCACCGATCCCAACCGAGTTGAGACCATCCTTGGCCTGAGACGCGATCCATTGCGACGCGAAGTTCTGCTGCGACAGATACCCGGTGAACGCGGCACCGATCGACACTATGAACGCCACCGCCCCGGTCACCCACGTCATGGCCCGCCGGCCTCGCCACGCCGCCATGAAGAACTTCGCCCAGAGATGCACCACCATGAAGAAAAAGAACAGCTCGACGCTCCAGAGGTGCACGCTGTTCAAGAACAAGCCCACCGATGAGACGTGCCACCACGCCGGACCCTTCAACGCGAGCACGACCCCCGAGCCGATCACGATGATGAGTGCCGCCACGGTGAGCACCCCAAACACGTAGACCCACGAGGCCACATACACCGGCTGCTCGTCGGGCAACAGCTTCTCGGGGGGCAGCGCCCGCAGACCGGCTCGACGGACCGTCGCAGTCCACGAACGCTTCTCGGAACCCCCCGCGGTGGCGGTCACCGGCGACGCCCCGGGAACGGCACGGCAACCGCCAGGACAAACACCAACAGCATCAACACGATCACGGCCAGGTTCGACGCCGAGATCTGAAACCAGCCCCAGTGGATGTAATACGGCGTGCCGTTCAGACCCGCAGCCAAGATGGTGTCGACTCCACCCACCATCGTCTCCTCGCCCATCATCCTGCGTGCGGGCTGCACGGTAATACCTGATCGAGATGTTGGGAGCCGGGAAAGGGACTCGAACCCTTGACCTGCTCATTACGAGTGAGCTGCTCTGCCGACTGAGCTATCCCGGCGAGGGAGCGGCGAGTCTACCCAGCGGGTACCTGCGTCGACCCGGGGAAATGCAGCACGAGTCGCTCGAGCAGGAGACTCTCGTTCGGGTTGAACTCGAGCGCGTCGCGCGCGTCGCGCAGCGCGTCCAGCGCGCGGACCGACGCGCGCGGCTCGTGCCCGCCCGGCTCGCGGTCCAGGTTGCGACGCGGCGCGTCGCTCCCGGCGAGACTGTCGCGGTAGAGGCTCTCGAGCGCCGCGATGCCCTCACCGAGGGCTTTGCGTCGAGCGAGGCGCTCACGAGCCGGTTGGCGCTCCTCGATGCGGCGCCGGAACCGCCGCACGTCGCGGGCCTCGTAGCCCGCGTGCTGCCAGGCCTCGTCGAAGGACGCGAGCTCGTCGGCGTGGTG
>DATDGU010000230.1:0-11680 GCA_036521915.1 Acidimicrobiia bacterium
CGCAACGCGTCGCGCTTGCGCAGCGTGTTCAATCTGACCGGCACCGTGCTGCACACCAACCACGGCCGCGCGCTGTTGCCCGACGAGGCAGTGCAGGCCGTGATGAAGGCGCTCACGCAGCCGGCCAATCTCGAGTTCGACCTCGGCACCGGCAAGCGCGGCGACCGCGACGATCTGATCGACGAACTCATCTGCGAACTGACCGGCGCCGAAGCGGCGACCGTGGTCAACAACAACGCCGCCGCCGTGCTGCTCTCGCTCGCCGCGCTGGCCCGGGGACGGGAGGTGCTCGTGTCCCGGGGCGAGCTCGTCGAGATCGGCGGCGGCTTCCGGGTCCCCGAGATCATGGCCGAGTCCGGTGCCCGCCTCGTCGAGGTCGGGACGACGAACCGGACCCGCCTCGCCGACTACCGCACGGCCCGCAGCCCCGACACCGCCCTGATCCTGAAGGTCCACGCCTCGAACTACCGCCTCATCGGCTTCACCGAGGCGACACCGGTGCGCGCGCTCGCCGCGCTCGGCCCGCCGGTCATGGTCGACGTCGGCTCCGGTCTCCTCGACGAGACCACGCCCTGGCTCCCGCGGCGTCCGACGTGGCTGCACGATGAGCCTGGCGTCCGACAGGCGCTCGACGCCGGCGCGGCCGTGGTCACGTTCTCGGGCGACAAGCTGCTCGGCGGGCCGCAGGCCGGCGTGATCGTCGGGCGTGCCGACCTGCTCGACCGCATCGCGCACCACCCGCTGGCACGCGCGGTTCGCGCCGACAAGATGACGCTGGCGGCGCTGCAGGCCGTCGCCGCCGCATACCTCGACGGCGACGCGACCCGCCTCCCCCTCTGGCGGATGGCGATCACCCCGACCGTCGAGCTGACCGTGCGGGCCGAGGCGGTCGCCCAGTGCGTCCCCCGCGCCAAGGTCGCCGACACCGAGGCGGTGGCGGGCGGCGGCTCCCTCCCCGGGCTCACGATCCCGTCCGTCGCGGTCGTGGTGGAGACCCCCGACCCCGACCGGGCGCTCGCCGCCCTGCGACGCCACGGCGTGGTCGCCCGCATCGACGGCGACGCGGTCGTCTGCGACCTGCGCACCGTCGACCCCCGCGACGACGAGCGCCTCGCCGCCGCGCTGATCGCGACAGGGTCGTGAGGACGGTTGCCACCGCCGGCCACGTCGATCACGGCAAGTCATCGCTGGTCCGGGCGCTGACCGGCACCGACCCGGACCGGCTCGCCGAGGAGAAGGCGCGCGGCCTCACCATCGACCTCGGGTTCGCGTTCACGACGCTCCCGTCCGGCACCGAGGTCGGCTTCGTCGACGTGCCCGGCCACGTGCGCTTCATCAAGAACATGCTCGCCGGCGTCGGCGCGGTCGAGGTCGCGATGTTCGTGGTCGCCGCCAACGAATCCTGGATGCCCCAGAGCGAGGAGCACGGCGCCATCCTCGACCTGCTCGGCGTGCACGCCGGGATGATCGCGATCACGAAGGCCGACGCCGTCGATCCCGAGACGCTGCTCGTCACCCAGCTCGAGGTCGAGGAGCACCTCGCCGGCTCGGCCCTCGCCGAGGCGCCCGTCGTCCTCTGCGACTCGGTGTCGGGTCGCGGCATCGACGAGGTCCGGGCCACGCTCGACGCGGTCCTCGCCGCCGCGCCCGCGCCCCGCGACCTGGACCGACCCCGCCTTTGGGTCGACCGGGTGTTCGCGGCCCGTGGCGCCGGGACGATCGTGACCGGCACGCTCACGACCGGGCGCGTCGCAGTCGGCGACGAGGTCCTCGCCGGGACGCATCCGGCCCGGGTCCGCGGCATCGAGACCGCCGGCCAGCAGCTCGAGCAGGCCGAGCCCGGCACGCGGGTCGCCCTGAACCTCGCCGGCGTCGAGCACCGCGACCTGCGCCGCGGCGACGCGGTCGTGCGTCCCGGCCAGTGGGTCACCCCGAGCGTCGTGGACGTGGCGGTCCAGGCGCTCGCCGACGAGACCCCGCCGCGCCGGCGTCGCCTCCACGCCGCCATCGGCTCCGGCGAGCAGCGGGTCGCGTGGCGCAGCCTGGATGACGACGGGCGGTACGCCCGGGTGCGGCTGGAGACGCCGCGACCGCTCGCGCCCGGCGACCGTCTCGTGCTGCGAGACCTCGGCCGGCGCCGGACGGTCGCCGGCGCCGAGGTCCTCGACGTGTCCCCCACCCGGCGCGCGAAGGATGCACCCGCTCGACTCGGCCGGCCGCTCGGGGAGCGGCTCCTCGCCGGCGCGCCCTGGCTGACCCCCGACGTGCTCACCACCCGCGGCGGCCTCTCGCCCGCCGACGCCGACGCCCTCGCCGCCGCGCTCGTCCGTGACGGGCGCGCCGAGCGGCGCGACGGCTGGCTGGTCGACGTGGCGGCCCTCCGCGCCCTCGAGGCGACGGCACGCGAGCGGGTCGAGGCCCACCACGGCGCGCACCCCCAGGAGCCCGGACTGGAGCTCGGACGGCTCGCCTCGACGCTCGGCGTGGAACCCGACCAGCTCCGCGCCGCCCTCGCCGCGGTCGATGGGGAGCTCGTCGTCGAGCGGGGCGTCGTGCGGCACCGCAGCCACGCCGGGCAGGTCAGCGCCTCGGCCGAGGGGCAGCGGCTGCTCGAGGCCTACGAGGCGGCGCCGTTCTCACCCCCGGCGCCCGAGGGCCCGGACGCGGCGCTCGTCCGCTCCCTCGTCCGGGAAGGGGCGCTCGTGGACGTCGACGGTGTCGTGTTCGCCGCGACGGCGCTGGCCCGCGCCCGGGCGATGGTCGTCGACGCGCTGGCCAGCGCCGGCCGCCTCACCGTCGCGGACATCCGGACGCTGCTCGGGTCGACCCGCAAGTACGTCGTGCCGCTCTGCGGCTGGCTGGACCGGACGGGCGTCACGCGCCGGCGGGGCGACGACCGCGTCCCCGGGCCCACGAGCGGCCTCGCCCGCTGAGGGCGGCGCCTACCCCGCGCGGCGCTCGAGCAGGGCCTGGCGCTCGGTCTCGTTGAGCCCGCCCCAGATGCCGTGCGGCTCGCGGGTGTCGAGCGCGACCGCCAGGCACGGCTCCCGAACCGGGCACTCGGCGCAGATGGCCTTGGCCCGGCGTTCGCGTGCCTCCCGCGCGGGGCGGGGCTCGGCGGCGACCGGTGGGTAGAACAACGATGCCTCGGGGCCCCGACAGGCGGCATGACGCGCCCAGGCCTCATCGATGCGGCGCAGCGTCACGGCTCCCCCTTTTCGCCGGCCGTCTGACGCCTGACGCCCGGCCAGCGGCGCGAACGCTACAGGCCGGTCGCGCGCGGGAAAAGAGGGCGAGAGAAAGAGGGAGAGAGGAGGAAGGGCGCGCCGCTCAGGCGGGGGCGCCGCCGTCCGCGTCACGGCGTCGGGATCGGGCGCGCTCCCGGTGATCGCGGGCGCCGCCCTCCTCGGGCTCCACCTCGAGCACGAGGCCCTCGACCGACACGACCCGGGCTCGGGCGCCGGCGGCGATGGGGGTGGCCCGGTTCGTGCGGGCCCGCCAGCGGCTGCCCCGGATCACGACGACGCCGTCGGGGTCGACCGCGACCTCGGCCTCGCCCAGCTCCCCGACGAGCCCCTCCCGCCCGATCGTCGGGGTGGAGAAGCGGGACCGGACGAACGCGGGCAGGGCGCCGACAAAGAAGAGGAGAGTGGCGGCGAGGACGAGGGCGAGCTCCCACCACGGGACATGGAGGCGAGTCGACCCGCCGAAGAGCGTGAGTGAGCCGACGAGCAGCGTCACCGCGCCGACGGCCGTCCAGAACCCGAGGCCGCCCGCCTGCACGTCGACCGAGAAGGCGACGATCGCCGCGGCGATGAGCGCCGCGGCCCACCACGACACCGGCAGGTGTGACGAGCCGTACCCGGCGCCGAGGACGGCGAGCGCGCCGACCCCGGCGGCGAAGCCGACGCTCGCGGCGAAGAACTCGAACGCGATGAGCGCGAGGCCGGCGACGAGCAGCAGGTACGTCACGCGGCTGCTGAGCAGCGTGTGCTGGAGGCGCGCGCCGAGGCCCAACCCAGCGAACACGACCTCTTGGTTCGGCTGGCGGCGGCGGTTCCGCCCGGTGCCGATCACGCGTGCGGTGGAGAGGTGCACCGGCCCGGCGGCGGTCGGCACGGTCTCGCCGTCGAGGGTCACGATGACCTCGCCGATCGTCGGCTGGCTCCCGTTCGTGACCCGGGCGGCGGCCGCCGCGCTGGCGCCGAGGCTCGTCGTGGCGAGTGTCGACGCCCGGTCGCCGTCGCGGCCCCGGCTGGCCGCGAGGCGGCGCAGCTCGTCGGCGACGGCAGCGTCGGTGACGGCGTGGGGCTGGTCGAGCCGGACCGGCTGGGCGGGCCCGAGGCTCGACCCTTGGGAGACGAAGAGCACGGACGCCGCCTCGGCGAGCAGCGCCGCGCCGCCGGCGGCTTGCGCGCCCGACGGCCCCACCCACACGGCGACGGGCACGTGGGACTGGTGGACGAGCTGCACGAGCGCGTCGATGTCGGTGGCGAGCGCGCCGCTCGAGTCAAGCTGGATGAGCACGAGCGTCGCGTGCGAGGCGTTGGCGTCGTCGATGGAATGACGGGCCAGCGCGGCGAGCGGCGGGTCGAGGAAGCCTTGCAGCTGGACGACGGTGATGCCGCCCTGCCCGCTCGGCGCGGCGCGCGTCGCGCCGGACCCGGTGAGCGCCGCCGCCGAGCCGGCCGTGCCGAGCAGCACGAGGCCGGCGAACGTCAGCGCGAGCGCGCCTCGTCGGCGACGGTTCCCGGACAGCGCGCCCCTACGATGACCGCCCAGGATGGAGGGCAGCCCTGCGGACTCAACCATGAACGTGGAGCAGTTCTGCTCCGCCTCCCGCGTCGTCATCGTGGCGGGCAAGGGTGGCGTCGGCAAGACGACCGTGACCGCGGCGTTGGCGACCGCCGCCGCCGGCGCCGGGGCCAGCGTGCTGATCGTCGAGGTCGAAGGCAAATCGGGGCTCGCCTCGGCGCTCGGCGCCGCGCCCCTCACCTACGAGGAGCAGACGCTGGGCGAGCGGCTGCGGGCGCGGACGCTCACACCCAACGAGGCGCTGCTCGAATACCTCGAGGAGCACGGCCTGCGGCGGATCTCACGCCGGCTCGTGCGCTCCGGCGCGCTCGACGTCGTGGCGACCGCGGTCCCGGGCATGCGCGACATCCTCGTGCTCGGCAAGGTCAAGGCCCTCGAGCGCGCCGAGGCCGCGGACCTCATCCTGATCGACGCGCCCGCGGCGGGCCACGCCGTGCAGTTCCTCCTGTCGCCCCGCGGGCTGCTGGACGCCGTGCGGATGGGACCGGTGCGCGCCCAGGCCGAGGACGTCATCGCGCTGCTCTCCGACCCGGCACGGTGCCGCGTCCTACTCGTCACGCTGCCCGAGGAGACGCCGGTGAACGAGCTCGTCGACACGGCGTACGCGCTCGAGGACCGCGTCGGCGTGAAGCTGGGGCCCGTCGTCGTTAACGCGGTGCCGCCGGCCCTCGACGTCGACGGGCACAGCGCGGGGGCCGACGCCACCGCCCTCGGGATCTCGCTCCGCCCCGCCGAGGGGGCGGCGCTCGACGCCGCCGCGCGCTTCCGCCAGGATCGCCGCGCGCTCGCGCTGGCGCAGGCCGAGCGTCTGGCGCGGCGCCTCCCGCTGCCCCAGCTCACGCTCCCCTTCGTCTTCGGCGAGATCGGTCCGCACGAGGTCGTGGGGCTCGCGGACGCGCTCGCGGCGGGGATCGGCGCGCTCCGGACGTGACCGGCCTCGGCGATCTCGTCGCGGACCACGACGTCATCGTGTGCTGCGGCACGGGCGGCGTCGGCAAGACGACGACGGCCGCCGTGCTCGCCCTCGCCGCCGCGCGGCGCGGCCGCGACGCCGTCGTGGTCACCATCGACCCGGCCAAGCGGCTCGCCGACACGCTCGGCCTCGTCGGCCTCGGCAACACCGCCCACGTGATCCCACGCACCCGCTGGGCCGACGGGGCGACCGCGGAGGACGGTCGGCTGTCCGCGCTGATGCTCGACACCCGTGCCACCTTCGACGGCCTCGTGCACCGCTACGCCCAAGACGAGGCGCAGGCCGACCGCATCCTCGGCAACGGCTTCTACCGCAACATCGCCGGCGCGCTCTCCGGCACCCAGGAGTACATGGCGATGGAGAAGCTCCACGAGCTCCACGAGGAGGGCGGGTACGACCTCATCGTCGTCGACACCCCGCCGTCGCGGCACGCGCTCGACTTCCTCGACGCGCCGCAGCGCCTCACCCGGCTGCTCGATAACCGAGTCTTCCGGTTCCTCATGATGCCGACCCACAAATACGTGCGCGTGGCGAGCAACGCCGTGCAGCGGTTCCTGCGCACCGTCGGCAAGGTGATCGGCGGCGACGTGCTCGACGACATCGTCGCCTTCTTCCGGGCGTTCGAGGGGATGGAAGCCGGCTTCCGCGCCCGGGCGGCCCGGGTCGACGAGCTGCTGCTCGCGCCGACGACCGGGTTCGTGCTCATCACGTCGGCACGGCGCGACGCCGTCGACGAGGCCGAGTTCTTCGCGGGTCGGCTCCGCGACGCCGACCTCGGCGTCGCGGCGCTGGTGGTGAACCGCGTCCATCCCGATTTCGGCGAGCATCGTCCCGTCGACGCGCTCCGCGGCGAGGCCCGCGCGGTCGGCGGGCGCGGGAGCGACGCGGCCGAGCGCCTCGCCGCGCGATACGACAACCTCGCGGACTACGTATCCCTCGCCGACGAGGAGCGCCGACGCCTGGCCGACGTCGGCTCACGAATCGGCGCCGCCACGGTCGCCTACGTCCCGTCGCTCGCCCGCGACGTCGTCGACTTCGAGGCGCTCGACGCCGTGGCCGGGCTCCTCGTGGACGACGGCCGCCCGTCGACGACTGGGTAACGTTCCCGGCCGTGGGCACCGTCCTCATCGCCGCCGACGGCGCGTGGCTGCGCAACCAGGTCCGGACCGCGCTCGCCGGCCCCGACCAGGCCGTCCTCGAGCTCGACCGGGGCCAGGACGTGTGCGACGCCGTCGCGCTGCACGAGCCCGACCTCGCGATCCTCGACATGCAGATCGACAACATGGGCGGCGTCGCCGTCGCCCTCGACCTGCGCCTGGAGGCGTCCGCCGGCCGGGTGCCCGACGTGCCGATCGTGCTGCTCCTCGATCGGGAGTGCGACCGCTTCCTCGCCAAGCGCGCCGACGTCGACGCCGTCGTCGTGAAGCCACTCGACGGCGGCGTGCTGCGCCGCACCGTCAAGCGGGTGCTGGCCGAGCGCGCCAGCGTCGTCTGATCGCGACGTCCGCACCGCGACGCCCCCGCGTACGGGCGGCGGCCGCCGAGCTGACCGCAACGCCCAGAAGGACCGACGAGGCCAACCACTACACTCGCCGTCCTCACGGGCTGTAGCGCAGTTTGGTAGCGCGCTTCGTTCGGGACGAAGAGGTCCCGGGTTCAAGTCCCGGCAGCCCGACCGCCGGTTGCACGAGCGTCGCAGCGCGCTCGGGCGCGACCACCCACGTCGAACCGATGAGTCCCGCCGCCGGGGACCGTCTGCCCTGCAGGACCGATCAGCCGCGGAGGAACCCGATGAGCGAGCGCCCGACGAGGATCCACGGTGTGCACACGGTCGGCGTGCCCGTCACCGACCAGGACCGCGCGCTGGCCTTCTACCTCGACACCCTCGGCTTCGAGACCCGCCGCGACGTCCCGATGGGCGACAACGGGCGCTGGATCGAGGTGGCGCCACCCGGCGCACCGACCACGATCGCCCTCCTCCCGACGAGCACCGGCGCGCCGGCCGGCCGGCCCACGGGAATCCGCCTCGCGACGAGCGACGCGGAGGCCGACCACGCCGATCTCACCGCCCGAGGCGTCGACGCCGACGACCTGCTCCGCTGGCCCGGCGTCCCACCCATGTTCGAGTTCCGTGACCCCGACGGCAACGGGCTCGTCGTCGTCGAGAGCTGACCCCGGGACGCGACTCAGCCGCGCCCGAGCAGGCGCTCGGCGAGCTGCACCGCGTTCAACGCGGCGCCCTTGCGGAGGTTGTCGCCCGTGACCCACAGGTCGAGCGTTCGGGGCTGGGACACGTCGTCGCGCAGTCGACCGACGAGCACCGGGTCGATCCCCGCGGCGTCGAGCGGTGTCGGCGCACCGTCACGTTCGTCGAGCGTCACACCGGGCGCACCCGCGAGCACCGCCGCGGCCTCTTTCCGCGAGAGCGGACGCGCGAACGCGACGTTCGCCGTCATCGCGTGGCCGACGTAGACAGGGACGCGCACGCAGGTCACACTCACCGCGAGCGCGGGCGCGTGGAGGATCTTGCGGCTCTCGCGCACGAGCTTCGTCTCTTCGGAGGTCATGCCGCCGTCACCGAGCCGGCCGGCGAGCGGGATCACGTTCCCGGCGATCGGCTTCGACCACACCTCGCCGGGCTCGATGCCACCCGGTGTCGCGCCTGCCCGGCGCAGCGCGTCCTCGCGGCCGGCGCCCTTCGTCCACTGCTCGGCGAGCTCCCGCATGCCGGCCTGCCCGGCCCCCGACACCGACTGGTAGGTGGACACGACGAGCCGCTCGATCCCTGCGGCGGCATGGAGCGGGCCGAGCGCGGTGACGAGCACCATCGTCGTGCAGTTGGGGCACGACACGATTCGCTTCGGGACCGTCCGCAGGTCGTCGGGGTTCACCTCGGCCACCACGAGCGGGACGTCGGGGTCCATCCGGAACGCCGCCGAGTTGTCCACGACGAGCGCACCGCTGGCCGCGGCCCGGGGCACCCACTCGAGCGCCAGCGGATCGTCGACGTCGACGATGACCAGGTCGAGGCCGTCGAAGCAGCCGTCCCGCAGCGTCTCGCAGACGACCTCACGGCCCGCGAACGCGAGGCGCCGACCCTCCGAGCGCGGCGACGCGTAGACCCGGAGCTCGTCGACCGGGAAGGCGCGCTCCTCGAGGACGCGCAGCATCTCGGTGCCGACCAGCCCGGTCGCCCCGACGACCCCGACGCGCACGGTCAGGCCTGGTCCAGGCCGAAGGCGTGGTGCAGCGCCCGGACGGCCCGCTCGACGTCGCCCGACGCGACGACGCAGGAGATGCGGATCGACGACGTCGAGATCATCTCGATGTTGATGTCCTCGCGCGCCAGAACCTCGAACATCTCGGCCGCGACCCCGGGATGGGTCTTCATGCCGGCCCCGATGACGGACACGCGCCCGATGTCGGCGTCCTGGGTGACGCCGGCGGCCTCGAGGTCGTCGACGATGGTCTCGATCACCTTGCGGGCCCGGGCGAGGTCGTCGCGCGGCACCGTGAAGGAGATGTCGGTCTGCCCGGCGCTCGACACGTTCTGCACGATCATGTCGACGTTGACGGACTCGTCGGCGAGCGTCCGGAACAGCTTCGCGGCGACGCCGGGTCGGTCGGGCACGCGGGTGATCGTCACCTTCGCCTCGGAGACGTCGTGGGTGACGCCCGAGATGATGGCCTGCTCCATCGGGTCCTCCTCCCCGACCCACGTCCCGCTGGCCCAGGTGAAGCTGGACCGGACGTGCACGGGCACGTGGTAGTTGCGCGCGAACTCGACCGAGCGCAGCGACAGGACGCGGCCCCCGGTCGCCGCGAGGTCGAGCATCTCCTCGTAGGAGACGCGGGCGAGCTGGTGGGCCTCCGGCACGACGCGGGGGTCGGCCGTCAAGACGCCGTCGACGTCGGTGTAGATCTCGCACACGTCGGCGCCCAGCGCCGCGGCGAGCGCCACGGCCGTCGTGTCCGAGCCGCCCCGACCGAGCGTGGTGATGTCCGCCGTCGTCGACACGCCCTGGAACCCGGCGACGACCGCGATCGCGTCGCCGGCGAGGGTCTCGCGCAGCCGGTCGCCCCGGACCTCGACGATCTTGGCCCGGCCGTGAGAGGTGTCGGTCATGATCCCGGCCTGGGAGCCGGTGAAGCTGACGGCGCGCTCGCCGCGGTCGAGGATCGCCATGCAGAGCAGCGCCATCGAGATGCGCTCCCCGGCGGTGAGGAGCATGTCGAGCTCGCGCGCGGCCGGCGTCGGTGACACGTCGTGGGCGAGGCGCTCGAGCTCGTCGGTCGTCGAGCCCATCGCGGACACCACGACGAGCACGTCGGCACCGCCCTGGCGGGTCGCGACGATGTGGTCGGCCACCGCCTTGATGCGAGATGGGTCCACAACCGACGTGCCGCCGTACTTCTGCACGACGAGGCTCACGACCTCCGATGGTACCGGTGGGCCCTTCGCCGACCCGGCGTGGTTCCGGCGCGCCCCACCCGTCGCGAAGCCGACTCCCTAGACTCCGCCACCGTGTCAAAGGCGAGTCGGCGGGAGCGGCAGCGTCAGAACCGGGCGGCGCGCCGGGCCTACGAAGAGCAGCGGGCGAAGCGCCGGAAGGCGATGCGCACCGGGCGGCGCGTCGCGATCGTCGCCGTGCCCGCGATCATCGCCATCGTCCTCATCCAGGTCCTGAGCGGCGGGTCGAGCTCGTCGAGCACGGTGACGTGCCAGGACGTCCAGAAGCCGCCGGCCAAGACCACGAAGCTCACCGCGCCACCCCTCGGGGTGAGCCCGGCGGTGAACTACGTCGCGACGATGGACACGTCGTGCGGCACGATCCAGATCGCGCTCGACACCCAGCAGTACCCGACGGCGGTCAACAACTTCGTGTCGCTCGCCAACCAGGGCTTCTACGACAACATGGCGTTCGTCCGGGCGGCGAAGAACTTCGTCGTCCAGGCCGGCAGCCCCGACCAGACCAACACCACGAGCAACGGCGGACCCGGCTACAGCGTGCAGGCCGAGGTGCCGACCACGGCGCCCGGCGGGTCGGCCTACCCGGTCGGCACGGTCGCGTTCGCCACGGCCGGCAGCGACCCGCCAGGCACGGCGAGCTCGCAGTTCTTCATCGTCACCGGCAGCCAGGGCCTCCAGCTCAGTCCCACCTACGCCATCTTCGGGAAGGTGACGAAGGGCCTCAACGTGGCGCAGAAGATCGACTCGTTCGCGCCCACGAGCGGCGACGGCTACCCGACGACCGTCGTCGTCATCAAGTCGGTGCGGATCACCACGCCGACCGCGGCGTCGACCACCACGACGGCGTCGTCGACGCCGCCGAGCTCCTGACCTCGATGCGCTACACGCCCTCGAGCCGCTCGACCGGCGCGCCCGCGTCGTAGCGGACGGCGTCGCGGCCCTGGTACACGGTGACCGCGCCGGCGCCGGCCACGCGCCAGGCCCCGGACGGGTCGCGCAGCAGCGCGGTGTGCTCGTCGACGCCGACGAGCTGCGCCCGGTCCGGCAGCAGGTCGATGGAGCGCTCGCGGAGATGCTCCGCGGCGCTGCCGTGGTACGGGAACACGGCGAGCCCGGTGACGACCCCGAGGCCGACGGTGTAGGCCCCACCGCGCGGGTCGACCATCGGGTCGCACACCAGGGTGGCGCCCGCGCCGGACGCGGCGAGCACGCCACCCGAGTGGTACGAGGCGAGCATCGCGTCGTAGAGCGCCGAGTCCTTCAGGACCGAGCGCAGGTGCAGCGGTGACCCGTCGGCCACGTACACGAACCGGGCCTTGCGGACCGACTCCGCCGTCTTGGTGTCCTCCGCCTCGCCGCGGTGCAGGACCATGAGGGGCCGGGCGGCGACGCCGAGGGACTCGAGGTAGGCGGTCCCGCGC
>DATDGU010000231.1:0-2991 GCA_036521915.1 Acidimicrobiia bacterium
GTCGTCGACGCGCTCGTCGCCGCCGACGACGACTGAGGCCCGTCGGCTACGGGCGGGGGAGAAGCCCGGCGGCGTCGCGGACGCGGGCGATGACCTTGCTCGCGACCGCCTCGGCCTTCTCGGCACCGGTGGCGAGCGCGGCGTCGACGGTCGACGGGTCGTCCCGGAGCTCGGCGTAGCGCGCCTGGAGCGGCGCCAGGTAGGTGACGACCGCGTCGGCGACCGCCTGCTTCAGCGTGCCGTAGCCGGCGTCGGCGTAGTCGGCCTCGACGGTCGCGACCGGCCGCTGGGTCGTGGCGGCGAGGATCTGCAGCAGGTTCGACACGCCGGGCTTCGCGTCGGGGTCGAAGCGGACGTCGGTGCCCGAGTCGGTGACGGCCGAGCGGATCCGCTTCGTGACCACCTCGGGCGGGTCGAGGAGGCCGATCGTGCCCTGGGGCGTCGGCGCGGTCGTCGACATCTTCGCCGTGGGGTGCTGCAGGTCCATGACCCGCGCCGCGACGGGCGGGATGGCCGCCTCGGGGACGACGAGGGTGTCCCCGAAGCGGTGGTTGAACCGCCCGGCGAGGTCGCGGGCGAGCTCGAGGTGCTGGCGCTGGTCGTCGCCGACCGGGACCCGCTCGGTGTCGTAGAGGAGGATGTCCGCCGCCATCAGCACCGGGTAGACGAAGAGGCCGGCGGACACCGAGTCGCGGCCCCCGGACTTCTCCTTGAACTGGGTCATGCGACCCAGCTCGCCGACGTTGGCGACGCAGTTGAGGATCCAGGTCAGCTCGGTGTGCTGGGGGACGTGGCTCTGCACGAAGAGGGTGCAGCGCTTCGGGTCGAGGCCCGCGGCGAGCAGGACGGTGGCGGTGCGGCGGGTCGCCTCGGCGAGCGCGGCCGCCTCGTAGGGGACGGTCATGGCGTGCAGGTCGACGACGCAGTAGAAGCTGTCGTCGGCGTCCTGGGTCGCGACCCAGTGGCGGATCGCCCCGAGCAGGTTGCCGAGGTGCTTGTCGCCGGTGGGCTGGATGCCCGAGAGGACCCGTGCCATCGCCGCCACGGTAGTGGCGTGGTCCCGCGATGGCGGGCGGGTAACTTCGTGGTGGCGATGGGCTACGAGGTCACCACCGCGGTCTTCGAGGGTCCCTTCGACCTCCTGTTGCACCTGATCCTGCGCCAGGAGGTCGACCTCTTCGAGGTGTCGCTCGCGACGATCGTCGACGAGTACCTCACCGAGCTCGACCGCATGGAGTCGCTCGACCTCGAGATCGCCACCGAGTTCCTGCTCATCGCGGCGACGCTCGTCGAGCTGAAGGCCCGCCGGCTGCTCCCGACCCCCCAGGACCTCGAGCTCGACGAGGAGCTGCTGCGCTTCGAGGAGCGGGACCTGCTCCTCGCCCGGCTGCTCGACTGCAAGACCTTCCAGGACGCGGCCGGCGTGCTCGGCGCGCTCATGCGGGCCGCCGACCGGAGCGTGGCGCGCACCGCCGGCCCCGAGGAGCCGTACCGCTCGCTCGTCCCCGACCCGCTCGAGCGGCTGAAGCTCGAGCGGCTGCGCGACGCGGCGCGCCGCGCGCTCGCACCGCGGCCGTCGACCCACGTCGACACCGACCACGTCGCGCCGATCCGGGTGAGCGTCGCCGAGGCGATCGACGCGTTGCTCGAGCTGCTGCCCGAAGGCCACGCGGCGACGTTCCGCGAGCTGACCCGCCACGTCGCGACGCGCCTCGACGTGATCGTGCGGTTCCTCGCCGTCCTCGAGCTCTACAAGCAGGGCGTCGTCGACCTCGACCAGACCGACACGTTCGGCGAGCTCACCGTGGCGCGCCTCGAGGGCACCCGGGCGCTCGACGCGGCGAGCATCGCCGACTGGGACGTGCCCGCCGAGGCGCCGGAGCCGGCGCCGTGACCGGCTTCGCCGGCTGGAGTCCCGCGCCGCGCCACGAGCTGGGTGACACGCACCGCGCCATCGAGGCGGTGCTCATCGCCGCGACGGAGCCGGTCGAGCCGCGCTTCCTCGCCGAGCTGGTGGAGCTGCCCGTCGACGACGTCGTCGCGCTGTGCGCCGAGCTGACCGAGGAGTACGAGCGCCACGGGCACGGGTTCGTGCTCGCCCGCGTCGCGGGCGGCTACCGGTTCCAGACCCATCCGGACCTCGCGCCGTACGTGGAGCGGTTCGTGCTCGAGGGCCAGCACGTCCGCCTCTCCGCGCCGGCGCTGGAGACGCTGGCGATCGTGGCGTACAAGCAGCCGATCTCGCGGGCTCAGGTGTCGGCGATCCGGGGCGTCGACGTGGAGAGCACGCTCACGACGCTCGTGGCGCGCGGCTACGTGACCGAGGTCGCCCGCGACCCCGGGCCGGGGCTCGCCGTCCTCTACGGGACGACGACGGTGTTCCTCGAGCGGCTCGGCCTCGACTCGCTCGCGTCGCTGCCGCCGCTCGGCGACTTCGTGCCCGACGCGGAGATCGTGCAGGCGCTCGAACGCGGGCTGCGCCTCTCCGACGACGTCACCGGGGAGCCCGCCGAGCCGACCGACGCCTGAGGCCTGTGCCCGACGGCGAGCGGGTCCAGAAGGTGCTCTCCCGTGCCGGCTACGGGTCGCGCCGGGCCGCGGAGGACCTCGTGCGCGCCGGGCGCGTGTCCGTCGACGGGGAGCGTGCGCCGCTGGGGGCGCGGGTCACGGCCTCGAGCCGCGTCGCCGTGGACGGCGTGCCGGTCCCGACGGCGCCCGACCTCGTCTACTACCTGCTCCACAAGCCGACGCGGGTCGTGACGACCGCGCACGACCCGGAGGGTCGGCCCACCGTCGTCGGCCTCGTCCCGCCCGAGCCGCGGGTGTTCCCCGTCGGCCGGCTCGACTACGACACCGCGGGGCTGCTCGTGCTCACCAACGACGGCGAGCTCGCGCAGCTGCTCACCCACCCGCGTCACGGCGTCGAGAAGACCTACCTCGCCGAGGTGGCCGGGCTGCCCAGCCGGGGCGCGCTGCGCCGGCTCCGTGACG
>DATDGU010000232.1:0-10914 GCA_036521915.1 Acidimicrobiia bacterium
CGAGTGCGACGAGCGATGCGGCGACCGAGAAGCCGGGCGCGCCGGCCATGGCGAAGCCCAAGAACACGATGTTGCCGGTCATGTTGGCCACGAAGACGTGTCCGAGCACGAGGTAGCTGAACGCGTCGACCAGACCCGTCACCAGTGTCATGGCGATCAGCAACGGCGGCAGCGGCCCATGTTTGCTGTCGCGAGCTGGGATCAGTGTTTGGCGGATTTCGTTCCAGAAGGTATGCATCAGCACTCCTGCGGAGGACGTGGCGTTGTTGATCGCGCAGAAACCCAAGGCACTGTTAGCCGTGCGTGCCGTGCGGTCAACATGGAACTGGGACTCGCGGCGCCCTGCCCCGGGGGTCTAATGCGGTGGGGGCGACAACAACCCGGAGCCCGAGCTCGCCTCAGCGAGTCCGACGCGTGCGCGCGATGAGCTCGTTCGCCGGTGCGTTCGGATTGCGGAGTCGCGTCGGCGCGTCGTTTCCGAGCACGGGCACGTCCGACCCGAGCACGCCGAGTTGCCGCAGCACGGTGCCCTGGTCCCAGTAGATGTGCTCGGAGCTGATCTTGCCGTCTTCGAACGCGATCACGGCGACGTGCGGGGCAGTCACCGTGCGGCCGGTGGGCGCGAGACCGGGAACGAACCAATCCATCTGCACGGTGTGCGTGAGGTGGACGATGAACTCGTCCACGAGCCGACCCTGCTCGACGCTCACGGTTCGAGTGAGGAGTTCGAGACCCATGTCCGCGGGCACATGTGGGATGAACACGTCGGCGTAGAACGCTCGCAGCGCGTCACGGCCACTCGCGCCGGTGCCGACCGGCACGTGGATCAGCGTCGGATCGTCCGTCATCACTGCCAGCGCCGCGTCGGCACTCCTTAACTCGAACTCCGCCGCGGTGTGTGCCTCCCACACTTCAATCAACCCTCGTTCGCGCGGGGTGTACGCCGACATGTCAGCCTCCGACCGGTTGGTCCTCGACCCACTGCACGAGCTCGACCGTGATGGCTTCGGGGCCTTCGACGAAGCGAAGGCGGCGGCTGATGTAGTCCATCTCGTCGCTGAGGACCTTCACGCCGTTCGCGACGAGATGCGCGGTCACAGCCGCGATGTCGTCCACGCGAAACGCGAGATGGTTGTAGCCGCGGCGGCGCCGGTTCGTCGGATGCTCGCCGGGGTCCTCCGTCGGCGTCGGATCGAACACGAGCAGCTGGATCTCGAAATGAGGGTCGGATCCAAAGAGTCCGAGCGTGATGTGCTCGGCCTTCATATCGGGCATGCCCATATAGCGTGCCGGTTCGCCGCCATCGATCATCGCGACGTGCGACTTTCGGAAGCCGAGGAGCTCGAAGAACTGGATCGCGCTCGTCGCGTCGGCTACCGCGACGGTGACGTGGTCTGGGTTGCGCACGAGCATGGTCGTCTCCCCTGGTCATCCGCGGCTGTCCGTGTATCACGACCCGTCGCCGGCCTACGAGTGCACAGCATGGCCGAAAGCCAGTCACGGACCGTCGGGCGGCGCCTGGCGTTCGGGTCGGTTTCCCCAGTTGACGTAAGTGGTTTGTGTCGCCCCACCGGCGACCGCGCGATCGGGGTCGGCGCAGGCACGGAAGAGCGTGCCCCCTGCGTGCCCTAACTGGCGGTCAGTCACGGTCACTCAGCGTCGCTCATGTGCAACACGGTGTCGACCTGACCTGGGATGACGCGTGAAGGTGCAGGTCGGCTGAGTCATGACGGCGGCGCCAACCGTTACTCTCCATAGCTTGGTCCCGGCTGGGAAGGGGGCGACCGGTGAGGCTCGGCTTGGTGATGGGTGGGGGCGGGATCGTCGGCATCGCCTGGGAGACGGGCGTGCTGGCGGGACTGCAGGAGGAGTGCGGCTTCGATCCCCGTGCGGCCACGGTCATCATGGGGAGTTCCGCCGGATCGGTCATAGGGGCCCAGGCCGCCCTCGGCCGGGACTTCGACGAGCTGGTGGCCATCCAGCAGCGGCCGCCCCGCGAGGCGCGTGGCCAGCGGCAGATCCCGGACATCACCAGCGGCCCTCAAGCCGAGATCATGCGTCTGATGACCGCAGGTGGCGGCCAGGAGCATGCCGTTCGCATGGGTGAGCTGGCCATGAAGGCCGAGACGTTCCTCAGCGAAGAAGCGTTCGTCGACTCCTTCCGCTCCATGATCGGCTCGGAGGGCTGGCCGGAGATCGACTTAAGAGTGACCTCCTGTGACTGCACGTCGGGCGAAGGCGTGGTCTGGTCCCTTGACAGCGCCATCGACTTGGTGCGCGCCGTTGCCTCCTCGTGTGCGATCCCCGGTTTCTTCCCGACGGTTGGGTTCAACGGGCGCCGCTACATGGACGGCCCCCGGTGTTCCCGTCCACGAACCCCGCGGGCGTCTATTCGGTGGGCGTCCATCCCGAGGGCCGAGTCTGGGTATACGTCAGTTCGCCGTTGCGAACCTTCTCGACTTGTTCGTCGGAGAAGCCAGCCGTACCCGCCAGACCTGTCGACGGTGTCCGCTGGCCGTTCCACACGGTGCACTCGACGCCGTCGGCGTCGCGTTCCGTATGCCAGATGCGGTCGCGGTACCCAACGGGCGCGAAATCGAGCATCGCCGTCGGCGGCTCGAGGATGTGCCCGTCAGAATCGATGTACCGGAGCCGATCTTCGTTCGTGATCGCCATCCTGGTACCCCCCCATTTCCTGTGGCGTTCCATGCTGCAAAGGTCCTGGTCCGGCATTCGGGTCCGGCACGTGGACAAACGGCGAGTCGAAATTCGTCCTCCATGCTAGGGAGTCTGACGCTTCAGGTTGTCAGGTCAAGCGCTTGGCGATGTCAGGCGAACTGTGTTCCCGAGTATGTCTTGCGCAGGGAAACCGCTTGATCTTGCAAAGATGCAAAGCTGCCATCAGACATACGCGAGGACGTCGCTGGGTCATTCGGTGGTGACCGACCAGAAGGGCGGTGTCAATGTCCAGCGCCCAGTTGTACGACACCTTCGGAGCCACCTACACCCTGACACGGCGCACTGAACCGCGGATCGCTGCGCGGATCTGGGCTGCGCTTGGCGATGCCCTGACCATACTGAACGTCGGGGCGGGCACCGGGTCCTACGAGCCCCCCGACCGTCACGTCCTCGCGGTGGAACCGTCAGCGCTCATGCGTTCGCAGCGCCTCCCGGACGCGGCACCGTGCCTGGCTGGATCTGCCGAGAACCTGCCCTTCGATGACCAGTCCTTCGACGCCGCGATGGCTGTTTCCACCGTTCATCACTGGCAGGACCCGATCGCCGGCCTGCGCGAGATGCGGCGCGTTGCTCGCCGCGTGGTGGTGCTCACGTTCGACACCAGTGACCCCAGCCAGTTCTGGCTGACTCGTGACTACGTGCCCGAGTTCGCTGCCCTGAGAGCCAGCAGAGTCTTGGCATCGCTGACCGAGCTGGCCCGCGCGATCGGGGCCCGGATGGAACCGGTGCCCATCCCGTGGGACTGCGCTGACGGCTTCTTCGAGGCCTACTGGCGCCGGCCCGAGGCATACCTAGACGAGAATGTCCGTCGCGGAATATCGGTCTGGGCCAGAGTCGGGCCGGACGCCGAGCAGAGCGCAGTGCACAACCTCCGTAATGACCTCGCCTCAGGTCGGTGGGCCGAGCGCAACCGCGACCTCGTCGATCTCGACGCAGCAGAGCTTGGCGCTCGCCTGCTTCTCGCCTGAACCCGCCACATCTGGGTACGACTTCGCTGCCCGAGCATGCAACACGTCTCATTGCGTGCCTCGCTGCAATGATGGTGCAGTGGTGACGGAGCGGCACCGGCTCGACCGCAACCGAGAGCTCTGGTCCGTGGTGAACGAGCAGTTCACCGACGCCGACGCCGAGGAGAAGTGGTCGGCGCCTGAAATCGGATGGGGTCTGTTCCGCGCGCCGGAGTCCGAGTTCGGTTTGCTCGGGGACGTCGCCGACGCGCGCGTGGTGGAGCTCGGCTGTGGGACCGCGTACCTGTCTTCGTGGTTGGTCAGAGCCGGGGCTCGTGTCGTCGCCGTCGACCTCAGCCGCGCCCAGCTCGAGACGGCGCGGCGCTGCCAACAAGGGTTCGGCCTGTTCTTTCCGCTCGTCGAGGCCGACGCCGAGGCGGTACCGCTCCGCAGCGGCACGGTCGACGTCGTGGTCAGCGAGTACGGCGCCAGCCCGTGGTGCGACCCGGCTCGGTGGGTCCCGGAAGCCGCTCGGCTGCTCTGCCCAGGTGGTCGACTGGTGTTCCTTACCAACAGCGTGCTGGCCGGCTTGTGCGTTCCCGACGAATCGGGGTTCGCCGGTGATCGCCTCCTGCGGTCCCAGAAGGACCTCGCGCCGATCGCGTGGCCTGGCGGGGGAATTGAGCACCACCCAAGTCACGGCGACTGGATCCGGGTCTTGCGGTCTGCCGGCCTCGTCGTCGACGCGCTCCAGGAAATGTACGCGGGCGCCGGCGCCATCAACCACGAGTACTACGACATCACCACGATTGATTGGGCAAGAAAGTGGCCAGCCGAAGACGTATGGATCGCCCACCGGCCCGCTGATCGGAACGCCTGATCGTCTAAGCCCCGAGGCCCTTGGGCCTCGCACGGTCACCTAGGAGTCCCTCTCATGAGCAACATGTCGTCGGCCTGACCTGGGACGTTGCTCGTTTCGCGTTGCTGGTCATGCCCGCCGCGGCCATGCAACAGATCACCGCCCGCCCGAACAACTGCCAGCGACATCGGGGGGAGCCGCAACGGGTGCAAACGCAGTGTGTCGACCTTGCACGGTGATCGGTTCAGTTCGTTGGGCACGCGTTGAGTGCCACACTCGTACCTTCGCCTGGCGGTGAGCAGCATGGGGGGATCTATGAAGACGTCTGGGGATTACGGCGTCCCTGCCGGCACAAGACGTGAGCCGAGCCAAGGCCTTCTACATTGAGAAGGTAGGACTCGACGCACTCGAGTCCACCTTTCTTGAGGCAAGAGATGGGCGGGTGGGCCTAACGGTTGGAGTTGGTATCAACCAGCTCTTCGTCTATCCCGCCCGGGCGCGGTCGTCGGGGGAGTTCACGCAGGCCGTCATTCAGGTGACCGACGTGGGCGCCGCCGTCGAAGAGATGAGGAGTCGCGGCGTGGAGGTCGAGGAGTACGACACGCCAGAGACGCGGACAGAGAACGGCATTGGTCGGACGCCGGATGGAGGCGAGGCGGCGTGGTTCAAGGACTCGGAAGGCAACCTGGTCGGCATCGTTGGCGCCGTGGCCAGCTGACGCTCGACAGCGAGCCGTGCCTGGCGAACGCTGCCATAGCAGCGCCGGCCGACGCCTACCCGACGCTACGGCCGGTACCGGAACCCGACTGATCGCGGCCTTGATCCGCCCTACGATCAGTTCGGCGGTGATCGAGTGATGCCGAGCTCGGAGTTCTCAGGAGACTGCCACGTTTGACGTCGACACCTTCCTAACCGACTGCGAGGACGCGGGTCGGGAATCGCAACCTGCGCTCGCCGTCAAGGAGGTCCTCGCGCGGGCCATCACACGTCCGAGCGACATTGACCGGGCGTTAGGGGACGCCGCCAAGTGGGAGATGCGCAGCCTGTATCACTCATCGACGCTGACGGTGCTGCAGTTCGTCTGGCCTCCGGCGGTCGAGCTGTTTCCCCACGACCACCGCATGTGGGCCGCGATCGGAATCTACGGCGGCGGCGAGGACAACACCTTCTTTCGCCGCGTGCCCGAGGGACTTGTGGTCTCGGGCGGCAAGCAACTGCGAGCTGGCGACGTCACCCTTCTCGGTGACGACGTCATCCACGCCGTCGCTAATCCCAGCCGGGCTTACACCGCGGCGATCCACGTGTACGGCGGTGATTACTTCAGCACGCACCGGAGCCAGTGGGACCCGATCACTCTTCGGGAGGAGCCGTTCGACGCCGACGCGGTGCGGCGAGTGCTCGACGACGCCGACCGTGGCGCGCAGCAAAACCCACGGCCATAGAGCCCAGCCATCTGCCCTCCGCCGAGGGCGCGTGGCGCTTCGCTGCCGCGGCCCCCGTCGGCACGCGATCGTCGCCGCAGGGCGCGACGCCGAACGACGCAACGGGAGCTGGGCTGAGTGCGAGTTCGTCGAGGCGCTCGCCCGAGAAGTGGGTGAGCCGGTTCGCGCGTGGTGGTCGTGTCTGGTGACCGGCTCGCTGGAGGCCGCGATGGAGGTCGGGCCGATGCAGGGGGTTTGGGATAGAGCGGGCCGGTATCGGTACCCCTCAACCTTCGGGCTTGGGCTACGGCCTGTCAGCTGCCTCGACGACCGAGGCGGTTGCGCACAGCAGCTCTTCGCCGCGTTGTGGACCGACCAGCTGGAGGCTGGCGGGCAGGGCCTGACCCGGTACGCGGATCGGAAGCGACAGGGCGGGTGATCCGCTCACGTTGAATGGGCTGGTCAGGGCGGTCAGGCTGAAGCGGTCGACGTCGCTCAGGCGCGGGGCGAACCCGAGCAGGGTCGGCAGTGCGAGCAGTTGCACCCGGGCAAATGCGGCTTCCACCTCGTCACGCCATGTCTGCTGCACTCGACCCGCGTGGGCCATCATCTCGTTGGTGACGCCCGCGCCCCCTGCGACCCGCTCGGCGATCTTGTCGCTGATGCCGCCGCGATCCGCAAGCAGATCCCGATCGTTGGCCCATGCTTCACCTGAGATCAATGATCCGAAGGCGGACTCGCTGCTCGACCATCCCTCGAGCTGCACCTCCACCACCGTGAGTTCGGCCGCGGCTAGGACGCGATCAATTACCGCGTCGATCTCGGGATCTGGGCCGGGTATGCGTAAGCGGCCGATCGTGATGGCGGGCGCGGCCGCCGGCGAGAAGCCCGGCTCGAGCAGCGCCATGCCCCGCACCACCTTGGCCACGTCATCGGCCATCGGGCCAACGGTGTCGAGGCTCTGCGACAGCGGCCAGACACCACCTCGTGGAACGCGTCCGTGCGTTGTCTTCAGGCCGACCGTTCCACAACAGGCCGATGGGACTCGAATCGAGCCGCCGGTGTCCGAGCCGTACGCGACGTCGGCCTCCTCGGTGGCCACGGCGACCGCCGATCCGCTTGACGATCCCCCGGGGATCCGCGTCGGATCGAGCGGGTTCACCGGCGTGCCGTACCACTCGTTGTCTCCGATGGTGTCGTACGCCAACTCGCTCAAGTTCGCCTTGCCAACGATCCTCGCCCGCGCCGCCCGAGCGCCGGCCAAACACTCCGCATCGACGATCGCCGCCTCAGCCCGATTCGCTTGCGCCTTGCAGCCCGCCGTTGTGGGCCAGCCCGCCACATCGATGAGATCCTTCACCGCCACGCGGACACCGGAGCCCGACGTCGAATAACGCTCGATGAAGGTGCTCACATGCCCAACCTATCGGTGCAGCGATGAGCGCTCTTGCCGGCGCCGTCGAAAAGCATTGCGCGTGACCGAGACCGGCGTGTCAGCAATGACACCGGAGCTGCCGGATGCGACGACTGTCGATGCCGGTCGAACGGCTCCAGGTCCGTGAAGAGTCCGCGGCAGCTGAAGTCACTCGTCGCTGAGAACAATTGGGGCGCTCGGCTGGCCGACGAACCGAACCGATCGGTGAATCAGCGACTTGTCATTCGTGGACGACTACCCGCACCCGCCCGAGGTTCAACGATCGGGCGAACGGAGTGCTGGGATCGCCCTCACGTTGGGAGGCGACACGCAGCGTCGGGAAGTAGATGCCCGAATTGGTGAACGTGTGTGTGGCGGCAACGTGGACGGTCTCCGAGGTCGGATCCTCGAGCTCAGCGGCGTCCGGATACGCACCCACGCCCTCGAAGTCCCACTTCGCCGATACCACTTTGCCCGGGGCGGGCGGCACCTCGATCTGTGCGATGAAGGTGACGGCTTCGCCCACCCCGACGTCGGCGCGCTCAGCGCCGTTCACCTTGAGATGGACAACGGGTTGGATGCCCTTGCGTTCTGCAGCCGACGCCGGCACGTGCACTTGGCCATCCTGCACCCCGTATCCGCTGGTCGGCGGCGGGACGATTCCTTGCTCGACCCAGGCGCTCAGCTCGCGTAGCGCGTACTGCACCGTGCCGGAGTACGCGACGGCGTGGGTCCTCTGCGTGTCAGTCGTCGGGTCGGTGTGGTTCGCGTTGTCGACGTACCAGAGTCGGTACGTCTCGTCGACGTGCGGTCCTTCGACGGCCTCGACCTTCTTTCGGTACCAGTCGGCCTGCCACGGCAGAGCGTCCCCATCGAGCAGACACTCCACCACGATCATCTTCCCGTTGAAGCGACCGGTCGGGATCTGACCGGTGGAGCCGAGGGTGCCTGCCGTGCCGATGTCCACACCTCGCTGGGGGTACTTCGGCGTGCCGTCTGGGTTCCGGAAGTAGTTGTAGACGTCGGGGTAGTCGAAGTCGGGATTGGCTGGCGGGAACTGATGACGGTGGTAGGTCTGCAACGCGAGAAACCTCGAGTTGTCGATCCGGACCTCGTCGCCGGCCTGGATGCTGTCGACGACGGCGGGAACGGCCGTGATGTCAATCGTGTCGCCGACCGATTCGAACACCAGGCCGACTCGACCCTTGCCGTCCGAGGCCACGCGGCCAAGCGAGGCGGTTGTGCCGGCGGCCGCTCCGCTGGTGATGATCACGTCAGCACCCGTGAGATCAGCCGTGGGGACGCTCGACAGCTTGAGTTGCTTCCGGCGGCCGGGGAGTACCTCGACAACGGTCGCTTCGTGTTGGATGCGCGCCGCCCGAACCGACGACGTCGGGTCGGTGCCGAGGTAGCCCGGCTTGCTCCAGAAGTCGTCGAGATAGGCCGGGTCCAACACCGGCACATAGTGGGCGACGAGTACGAGCGGCCCTCCGCCCTGTGGGACGTAGTTGAACCACGCCCGGGGCGGGAACCCCGTCCGGGTGGCCTCTTCCAGCGCTGTGCGTTCCTCGTCGTTCAGCCCGGCGTAGGGGTCACCGCTTCCGCCCGGCTCGATCGTATCGATGATCGACGGCCACTTGTCCTTCAGCACGCGGAGAGCGTTGACGCGCACCGTGAAACAATTGGGGATGGATTGCGGCGAGCCCATGACGTAGGGAACGAAGCCGTCCCACACGCCGGCCGTCATCTCCGCACTGGTGACCGTCTGGTAGGCGCCGCCGCTCCCGCCGTAGAGATAGCCGTAGGTGCGGTGCAGGCCGTAGATCTCCGCCGCCACGACCCGAGAGAACTTCGCGGCCGCAGCGTTGACCCGGTAGCCCCGAATCGTGGTGTCGAACTGGCCGCTAGCCGACTCCTCCGCTGTACGGGGGTTGTCGATGCCGCCCATGTTCGTCTGCACCGAGTAGCCGCCACTCGCAAGGGCGAACACGACGTTGCGGGGCGTGGCCTCCTCGCCCGCGAGCAGCTGATGGGTCGCCTGGAAGAAGCGTCCCTGGTACTCCTCTTCCGGCGGGAAGCAGAACGAGAACTTGGCGTCGGTGCCCGTGAACCCTCCGTGGATATAGAGATGACGCGCCTTGATGGGCGCGGCGCCGCCCCGCTGCGTCGTGATGCCCCCGGGGAACACCGGGGCGTCTGCCGGCTCGTCGCGCCACTCCCGGACATCTATGTACGGCTGACTGAAGCGCGGGTCTTCAGAATTCGCGGTCACGAACAACGGGCTACGTTCGTCGGTCTTCGAGTCGGTCATCTTCACCGCCTTCGATTGCCGATCCGACAGGCTCCGGTGACAGGCCTCGTCGCGCCCGGCGCGCCGGAGCCGGGTGCCCTGACCCGGGTCGGCGGCGGTCGTCGTCGAGGTACGGTCGGCCCCGTCCGGAGGGAGGTTGCGTCGGGTCTCGCCGTCGGTGACACTGTGTCACGTCCGATGGTGACAGTTTGTCACCATCGAGCTCGACGTTCTCGAGGCTTGGCCGTTGAGGGGTTCGGACATGACCTACGCCGGCACGCGAGACATCCTCGACGCCGACGGTCACCTGATGGAGCCGAACGGCTTCTCGCGTTGAGCGCGTCGCCGGCCTCCAACGACGCGTCGCGCGACAACGTGGCGCGGGACCGGGCCGCGGCCTGGTGACCGGACGAATCGACCGGACGTTGCGAGGCGCGGCAGCCCTCGTCGGCGTGGCCGACGCCGTGTCACCGAGCGGCGAGCTCGACCTGCACGGCCGGGCGCTGGAGGCCGCGATGGTCCGCGAGGCGCTCGCGGACGCCGGCCTCGACGTCGGTGACGTTGACGGCGTGTGCCACCACGGCTCGTCGGTGGCGTTCGCCGAGTACCTCGGGATCCAGCCGACGTTTACCGACTCGACTAGCGCCGGCGGATCGAGCTTCGAGATCCACGTGGAGCACGCCGCCGCCGCGATCGCCGCCGGCGTGTGCGACGTGGTCGTCGGTGTGTACGCCGGGACCCCGCGCGGCGACCGGCGGCGCGGTGGAGGACCGCGGCGGCGCGGTCTGGCCGACGGTGGCGAGCCGATGGTCGAATGGGAGTTCCCGTACGGGATGCGCATGCCGATGGGCCCGTACGCGCTCGCCGCGTCGCGGCACATGGCCGTATTCGGCACGACGTCCGAGCAGCTGGCCCAGATCGCGGTGAGCACGCGGGAGTGGGCGACCCGCAACCCGCGCGCCCGGTACCGCGACCCGATCACCATCGACGACGTGCTCGCGTCGCCGATGGAGTCGACGCCGCTGCACCGGCTCGACTGCTGTTTGGTGACCGACGGGGCCGGCGCCTTCGTGCTGACGAGCGCCGAGCGTGCGACTGCCGCTGCGAAACGGCCGGTGTACGTGCTCGGCGCGGCGACTAGCCACGACCACATGATGATCTCTCAGATGCCCGATCTCACCACGACGCCGGGCGCGGTGAGCGGGCCCGCCGCATTCGCGATGGCCGGTGTGAAACCCGGCGAC
>DATDGU010000233.1:0-10398 GCA_036521915.1 Acidimicrobiia bacterium
GATCCAAAGGCCGCCGTGATCCTCGAGGCAGCGCCGCATCGCGGGGAACCGGCGCACCAACTCGGCGCGCCGCGTCACGAAGAAGACGACGACGTCGACCCGACCGCGCGCCTGGGTGCGCAGCCGGCTGCGCGGTGGCAGGCGCAGTCCGGCGGTGAAGCCGTCGGGCGCGGACACGATCGCGACGCGGCCGCCCGCCTTGATACCCAGCTTCTTCGCCAGTGGGGTGTCGGAGTATCCCGCCACCGGGCCACGCTGCTTGCCGACCGGGTGCGCCGTCAACCGCCCACGTCCTCCACGGGCGGGTCCGACCCGGCGCGATAACGCCTGAACTGGGGCGAAAGCACCGCCAGCGCGCCGACACCCATGACGCAGAAGACGCCACCCGACACCACCGACACGGTCGGCGTGGTCAGCGACGCGACGACGCCGGCCTCGAAGTCGCCGATCCGCGGGCCGCCGGCCACGACGAGCGTGTGGATCCCCGACAAGCGGCCGCGAAGGGCGTCGGGGGTGGTGCTCTGCAAGATCGTGCCGCGGAAGACGGCGGAGATGACGTCCGCCGCACCGGCCACCGCCAGGCACGCCACGGCGACCCCGAGCTCGGGACCGGAGAGGCCGAAGGCGATGATCCCGAGCCCCCAGACGAACACGGCCCACAGGACGGCGAGGCCCTGGCGACGGACGTGGCGCATCCACCCGCCGGTGAGCGCGCCGAGGAGCGCGCCGATCGCCGCCGACGAGAAGAGCAGCCCGACGACCTCGGAGCCGCCGCCGAAGCGGGTGACGGCCAGCACCGGGAACAGGGCGCGGGGCATCCCGAAGATCATCGCCACGAGGTCCACGTAGAAGGTCGCCTGGAGCACCGGCTTGCCGCGCAGGAACGAGACCCCCTCGGCGAGCTCGTGCCAGCCCGTCGCCACGAGCGACCGGGTGCGCGGCGGGCGGTCGCGGGGCACCTGGGGATGCAGCAGGATGCACGCGGTGATCGTGGCGGCGAAGCTGACGACGTCGACGGCGTAGGCCCAGGACACGCCGAGCTGGGCGATGAGCACGCCGCCGAGCGCCGGCCCGGCGATCATGCACGTGTTCCACATCGCTTGGTTGAGGCTGAGCGCCGACGACAGCTGGTCCTCGGCGACGAGATTCGGCGTCATCGCGGCGCGGGTCGACAGCGAGAAGCCGCCGAAGCCACCGACGAGGCCGGCGCCCACGTACACGAGGGCGAGCGGGGGGTGCCCGGCGAGCGAGCCCGCGAGGAGCAGCGCCGACGCGCCCGCCTGGCTGCACTGGGCGACGAGCAGGAGCCGCCGCCGGTCGACGCGGTCGATGAGCGGGCCGCCGAGCAGCGCGGCCAGCGCGAGCGGCACGAGCTGGACAAGGCCGACCGCGCCGACGGCCGCCGACGAGTGCGTGAGGGCGAAGACCTGGACGAAGACGGCGACGAGCGTGATCTGCGAGCCGGTCTCCGAGATCAGCTCGCCGAGCCACAGGTACCGGAAGTCCCGCGAGCTGCGCAGCGGGGACAGGTCGACGGCGAGGCGGTGCCATCGGCCCCGAAATCCCGACCTCTCCACTCGCATTTCGGGCGTCCCCTGGGCCTATGCTGCGGAGCGCACCGCAGGACACGACGCTGGAGGCACGAGATGGCGCTGCGCTTGGGCGACGAGGCCCCGAACTTCACGGCGGAGACCACCGACGGCCCGTTGACCTTCTACGACTACCTCGGGGACAGCTGGGGCGTGCTGTTCTCGCACCCGAAGGACTACACGCCGGTATGCACGACCGAGCTCGGTCGGGTCGCTGCGCTGAAGCCGGAGTTCGACAAGCGCAACGTGAAGGTGGTCGGCCTCTCGGTCGACCCGCTCGACTCGCACAAGGGCTGGGCGAAGGACATCGAGGAGACCCAGGGCCACGCGCTGAACTTCCCGCTCATCGCCGACCCGGACCGCAAGGTCGCCGAGCTCTACGACATGATCCACCCGGCGATGGCCGAGAACGTCACGGTCCGTTCGGTGTTCATCATCGGGCCGGACAAGAAGGTGAAGCTCATCATCACCTACCCGCAGAGCGCCGGCCGGAACTTCGACGAGATCCTGCGGGTCATCGACTCCTTGCAACTCACCTCCAAGTACAGCGTCTCGACCCCAAGCGACTGGAAGCAGGGCGAGGACGTCATCATCGTCCCCGCCGTGTCGGACGAGGAAGCGAAAACCAAGTTCCCGAAGGGCTGGAAGACGATCAAGCCCTACCTGCGGGTGACGCCCCAGCCCGACAAGTAGTCGGCAGGGTCGCGCGACGGCGCGACGCGCGGGAAACAGTCGTCGGTCGATCGGCCCGGCGCGCCGACGCGCTCAGACCCGGAGGAACCGGCCCAGCCCGATCGCGGAGCCGATGAGCCCGATGACGACGCCGAGCACGATCACGTAGATCGCGATCACGCTGGCGTCCCAGGTCGTGACGTAGAACTCCCGGAAGAACCCGGTCGGGCTCGAGAACCAGTGGTCGAAGCCGATCTTCAACGACGCGACGACCCCCACGGCGAGCCCGGCCCCGATGATCCCCTGGATGAGGCCCTCGGCCATGAACGGGATCCGCACGAACCAGTTCGACGCGCCGACGAGCTTCATGACCTCGATCTCGCGGCGCCGCGCGAACGTCGCCAGCCGGATCGTGTTCACGATGAGGAACAGCGACGAGGCGAGCAGCACGATCGAGAGGCCGAAGAAGATCAGCTTCGCCGTGTTCGTCGCGTCGAGGAGGCCGCGCAGCGCCTGCTCCGGCGTCGACACCTGATCGACACCCGGATCCGTCTGGTAGCGGTTCGCGATCGTGTTCGTCAACTCGGCCCGGGTCGGGACGATCCGGAAGGAGGTCGGCAGGGCGGTCGCGTCGACGTTGCGCGTCAGGTCCGGGTCCTTGCGGAAGATCCGCTTGAACTCGGTGAGCGCCGCCTTCTGGTCGACGAACGTGAACGACTTCACCTGGTTGTCGTTCTTCAGGGCGGTCCGGACGTCGCCGATCTGCTGGCTGGTCGCGTCGACGGTCATGAAGATCTCGAGCCGAACGCCACCCTTGATGCTCGTCGTGCCGTGGTCGACCCACCGGCCGAGGAGCATGATCCCGCCGAAGAGCGCGAGCGAGACCGCGACGGTCAGGACACCGGCGACGGTCATGAGGAGGTTCCGTCGCAGCGACACCAGCGTCTCGCGGGCGAAGTAGCCCAGGCGGGTCAGCACGTCCTAGCTCCCGACGCCGTAGACGCCCCGCGAGTGGTCCCGGACCATCGAGCCGTGGTCCAGCTCGATCACGCGTCGACGCATGGCGTCGACGATGCGCTGGTCGTGGGTCGCCATCACGACGGTCGTCCCCGTCCGGTTGATGCGGTCGAGGATGCGCATGATGCCGACAGTCGTGGCCGGGTCGAGGTTCCCGGTCGGCTCGTCGGCGAGCAGGATCAAGGGCCGGTTCACGAACGCGCGGGCGATGGAGACCCGCTGCTGCTCTCCACCGGAGAGCTCGTTCGGGAAGCGGCCGGCCTTCTTGGCGAGGCCGACGAGGTCGAGCACCTGGGGCACCTGGGTCCGGATGACGCTGCGGGGTCGCCCGATGACCTCCATCGCGAACGCGACGTTCTCGTAGACCGTCCGCGTCGGCAACAGCTTGAAGTCCTGGAAGATGCAGCCGATATTGCGGCGCAGCTGGGGCACCTTCCAGTGCGAGAGCCGCGAGATGTCGCGCCCGGCGACGACGATCCGCCCGTCCGTCGTGAACTCCTCGCGCAGCAACAGGCGCAGGAACGTCGACTTGCCGGACCCTGACGGGCCGACCAGGAACATGAACTCGCCTTTGCCGACGTCGACCGAGATGTCGTGCAGGGCCGTGACGTTGCCCTTGTAGACCTTCGAAACGTTCTCGAATCGGATCATGCGCGGAACGACCCGGAGCCGGGGGTACGGGACCGCGTGAGGGTACCAGCCGAGTCCCGGCACCCCGCGGCAGAGCGACTCGGGGCTCGAACCGAGCCGGGACACGGCGCCGGCGGCGCGATCCGATCCGCGCCGCGGCTCCGAAACCTGTGCGAAACCGCGACGGCGGCCCGTCCGGCAGCGGTCGAGCGGCGGGCCGGGGTCGCGGCCCGAGGGTCCCGAGGAGCCATCACCGACACCGAACCGAAGGAGCGTGCCGATGCCAACCCTCCGACGTGTCCTCGCTGGCCTCCCACTGGGTGTGGCGGCGCCCAGCTGCTGCCCTGAGCGACCGCGCTACGCGTTGCGCGCCCGCCGCCACTGGAGGAAGGCCTCGATGAAGCCGTCGAGATCGCCGTCGAGGACCGCGTCCACGTTGCCGGTCTCGTGGCGGGTGCGCTCGTCCTTCACGAGCCGGTACGGGGCGAGCGTGTAGGTCCGGATCTGGTTGCCGAACGCGACGTCCCGCTTGTCCGGGGACAGTCGGGCGAGCTCGGCCTCTCGCTCCTCTCGCTGTCGCTCGGCGAGGCGCGCCGCGAGGATCTGCATGGCGCGGGCCTTGTTTTGGGTCTGGGACCGCTCGTTCTGACAGGACACGACGATCTGGGTCGGCAGGTGCGTGATCCGCACCGCGGAGTCGGTGACGTTGACGTGCTGGCCGCCCGCCCCCGAGGACCGGAAGGTGTCGATGCGCAGGTCGGCCGGGTCGATCTCGGGCTCCTCGGCGGCGGCGAGCGACGGGACGCAGTCGAGTGACGCGAACGCCGTCTGGCGCCGGGCGTTGGCGTCGAACGGCGAGATCCGGATGAGGCGGTGCACGCCACGCTCGCTCATGAGCAGCCCGTACGCGTAGCGCCCCTTGACCGTGAAGGTGGCGGAGGTGATCCCCGCCTCGGTGCCGGGCTGCACCGCGTCGACCTCCACCTCGAAGCCGCGGCGCTCGGCCCAGCGAGTGAGCATCCGGAACAGCATCTGGGTCCAGTCCTGCGCGTCGGTGCCGCCGGCGCCCGAGTGGACGTCACAGATCGCATCGCGCTCGTCGTGGTCGCCCCGGAAGAGGGCCCGCAGCTCGAGCTGGTCGAGCTCATCGGCCATCTCGTCGAGCTCGGTGGCGACCTCGCCCTCGACGGAGCTGTCCCCCTCGGCGCGGCCGAGCTCGTGAAGCGTCTCGGCGTCGGCGACCCGCTGCGCGAGGCCGTCGACGAGGTGGACGTCGTCCTCGAGGCGGGCCAGCTCCGTCGTCACCTGCCGCGCGCGGTCCGGGTCGTCCCAGAGATCGGGCGCGGCTGCCCGCTGCTGGAGCTGGGCGATCCGCTCACGCTTCGCGTCGACCTGCAGGTAGCCGCGCGCGTCGTCGACGCGACGGCGAATCGCGGCGAGGGGGTCGGTGAAGTCGCGCACGGCGAGGCGGGAGGAGGACGCGGACCGTCAGCGGCCGTGGCAGAGCTTGTACTTCTTGCCGCTCCCGCAGTAGCAGGGCTCGTTGCGCCCGGGGGTCTTCTCGACCCGGACCGGCTCCATCATCGCGTTCGGGTCGTTGGGGTCGAACGCCTGCGCCGCGGCGGGGGCGGCGGGGCCAGCGGGCGGGTCGGGGACGGCGGGCAGGTCTTCGGGCGGGGCGGCGGCCAGCGTGTTGCGGAGCCCGGCCGCGCCCTGCACGGGGTCCTCCGGCGCGCTGTAGCGCAGGTTCGCGACGGGCGCGGGCTCGTCCTCGGCGATGACCTGCAGGTGGGTCACGTAGCGGACGAAGTCCTCCTCGATCGAGGCCATCATCGCCTCGAACATGTCGTAGCCCTCACGCTGCCACTCCGAGAGCGGGTCCTTCTGGCCCATCGCCCGCAGGTTGATGCCCTCGCGCAGGTAGTCCATCTCGTAGAGGTGCTCGCGCCAGTGCTGGTCGATCACCGAGAGCATCACGCGGCGCTCGATCTCGCGCAGCGTCTCCTTCCCGATCAATTGCTCCTTCGCCTCGTACTTGCTCAGCGCCTCGCCGAGCACGAGCTCGCGCAGCTGGTCGATGTGGAGGCAGTCGTCGAGCTGGGCGCGGGTCACGTCGCTCGGCAGGGTGCTCGCCAGGTTGCGGTCGAACTCGTCGAGGTCCCATTCCTCGGGGAACTCGCCGGGGCAGAAGGCGCCGAGTAGCCCCTCGACGATCGCCTCGATCGCCTCGAAGGTCTGCTCCCGGAGCTCCTCGCCGTCGAGGATCTGCTGGCGGCGCCGGTAGATGACCTTGCGCTGCTCGCTCATCACCTCGTCGTACTTGAGGACGTCCTTTCGGATCTCGAAGTTGCGGTCCTCGACGGTGTGCTGGGCCCGCTCGATCGCCTTCGTGACCATGCGGGCCTCGAGCGGCATGTCGTCGGGGAACGCGCGGCCCATCACCCAGCTCATCGCGCCCGTCGCGAAGAGCCGCATGAGGTCGTCCTCGAGGGAGAGGTAGAAGCGGGTGCTGCCGGGGTCGCCCTGGCGGCCCGAGCGGCCTCGGAGCTGGTTGTCGATCCGCCGGCTCTCGTGCCGCTCGGTGCCGAGCACGTAGAGCCCGCCGGCGTCTCGGACGCGCTTGGCGTCCGCCGCGCACTCGTCTCGGTAGCGCGCGACCAGCTCCGCGAAGCGTGTCGGGTCCTCGTCGGGCTCCTTCCCGTCAGCGAGGAGATCACGGCGGGCGAGCTCGTCGGGGTTGCCGCCGAGGATGATGTCCACGCCGCGGCCGGCCATGTTCGTCGCGACCGTCACGGTCGCGGACCGCCCGGCCTGCGCGACGATGTGCGCCTCGGGCTCGTGCGCCTTGGCGTTCAGTACCGAGTGCGCGATGCCGCGCTGGTTGAGGAGCCGGGACAGCACCTCGGACTTGTCGACCGAGATCGTGCCGACGAGGACCGGTTGGCCCTCCTCGTGGCGCTCCCCGATGTCGTCGGCGACCGCCTCGAACTTGGCCTGCTCCGACTTGTAGATGAGGTCGGCGTTGTCGCTGCGGATCATCGGCGCGTTCGTGGGGATCGTGACGACCTCGAGCGCGTAGGTGTGCGCGAACTCCCCCGCCTCGGTGGCGGCGGTGCCGGTCATCCCCGAGAGCTTGTCGTACAAGCGGAAGTAGTTCTGGAGTGTGATCGTGGCGAGCGTCTGGTTCTCCTCCTTGATCCGGACGCCCTCCTTAGCCTCGACCGCCTGGTGCAGGCCCTCGCTCCAGCGGCGACCCTCGAGGATCCGGCCGGTGAATTCGTCGACGATCTTGACCTCGCCGCCCTGGATGACGTAGTCGACGTCGCGCTTGAACAGCTCCTTGGCGCGCAGCGCGGCCTGGAGCTGGTGGACGAAGTTCTGGTTCACGTGCTCGTAGAGGTTGCTCACGCCGAGCGCCTCCTCGACCCGGCCGATCCCCTCCTCGGTCGGAGCGACGGTGCGCTTCGCCTCGTCGACCTCGTAGTCGCGCTCGGCGCGCAGCGGCTTCGCGATCCGCGCGAACTGGTAGTAGAGCGCCTGGGCGTCGTCCGACGGCCCGGAGATGATGAGCGGGGTGCGGGCCTCGTCGACGAGGATCGAGTCGACCTCGTCGACGATGGCGAAGTAGTGCCCGCGCTGCACCTGGTCCTCGCGGCTCCCCGCCATGTTGTCGCGCAGGTAGTCGAAGCCGAACTCGTTGTTGGTGCCGTAGGTCAGGTCCGCGTGGTAGGCGCGCCGCTTCTCCGCGTAGTCGGCGATCTCGGGGATGATGACTCCGACGTCGAGCCCGAGCGCCCGGTAGATCTGGCCCATCCACTCGGCGTCCCGGCGGGCCAGGTAGTCGTTCACGGTGACGACGTGCACCCCGTACCCCGCGAGCGCGTTGAGGTAGACGGGCAGCGTCGCTACCAGCGTCTTGCCCTCCCCGGTCTTCATCTCGGCGACCCAGCCGAGGTGCAGCGCGGCGCCGCCCATGACCTGGACATCGAAGTGGCGCTGTCCGATCGCGCGACGCGCCACTTCCCGCACGACCGCGAACGCCTCGGGGAGCACGTCGTCGAGCGCGTCGAGGCGGCGGTCGCGCTCGGTCACAGGGTCGCCGGCGCGGTCCATGCGCTCGCGCAGCTCGCCGGTGAGGGCGCGCAGCTCCTCGTCGGTCCGCCGCTCCATGTCGGGCTCGAACGCGCCGACCTCAGGCACCAGCGACTCGAGAGCCTTGAGCTTGCGGCCCTCGCCGACGTGCAGCATCCGTTCGAAGACACCCATAGCCGCGCCGAGTGTACCGGCGAGGGCCCCGGAGTCTGCGCTCGCCGCGTCCCGGACGGTGCGCGTCGTGGTCCCTATGCTCGCCGCCGTGCGCCCGCCGACCGTCCGCGAGCCGCTCGGGCGCGTGGACCGCCGATGGTTCGTCGCCGCCGTGCTCGCCATGCTCGCCGCGCTCGCCGCGATCCTCGTCGTGACGACACCGCACGCCCAGGCGGGTGACCCGACCGTCGACGTCGCGGCCCGCCTGTGGCTCGCGATCTGCACCGGCGCGATCGCCGGCGTGCTCAGCGCCCCGATCCCGCGGGGAACGAAGGGGATCGTCGTGGCGGTCATTGCCGGCGCGGCGTTCATGATCGCCGCAACGCTGATCCTCAGCGCGAACGACTTCGGCCCGTTCGGGGCGGCGCTCGACCAGAGCTACCGGACGGCGCTCGTGACGAAGTACGCCGCCGGGTGGGGCTGGGTCGACTACGCCTTCAAGGGGCTGCCCGTCTACTACCCGCCGCTCACGTTCTGGGTGCTCGGCCGGGCCGCGGCGTTGTTCTCGATCGCGCCGTGGAAGATGCTGAAGGTCGACCTGCTGGCCACGGCGTTCCTCGTGCCGGTCCTCACCTGGCCGCTCTGGCGTCGCCTCGTCGGCGCGGGCGCGGCGATCGGTGCCGTGCTCGGCACCCTGCTGCTGTTCCAGTCGTGGTACCGGCTCCACTCCTGGCTCGGCGTCGCGGTGTTCATCCCGTGGTGGCTGTGGGCCGTGCTCGGCGTGGGCCGGGCACCGGCGCGACGCCGCGTCGAGCTCGTCGTCGCGTCGGTGATCGGCGGGGCGCTCGTCTGCGTCTACTACTTCCCCTTCGTCCTCGGGGCGATCGCCCTCGTGCCGCTGCTGGCGCTGCGCCGGTCGGCCGCGTCGAGAGGGGTGGCGCTTCCCCCGATCGACCTGCGCCGCGCCGGCATCGTGCTCGCCGGCTCGGCGGTCCTCAGCGCCCCCTACTGGGCGCCGCTCATCTTCAGCGTGCTCCGCAACGGCGGGCAGGTCGGCTTCAACCGCTTCTACACGTCGGATTTCGTCGACGTCCGGTTCCGGTTCCTCACCTTCGACGTCATCGGCGTCGCGATGCTCTTCGGGCTCGTGTCACTGCTCGTGACGGCGCGCCGCTCCACCGTGTCGGTGGCGCTCCTCGCGCTCCTCGCCGCGGCGTTCGTCTACTACCTGGCGGACTACGTCGGCGTCCTGGCCAACTTCCCGCTGCTGTCGACCGAGGCGAACGACGTGGCCGACGCCGTCCTCGCCGCGGGTGCGGGGATCGGCGCCGTCGAGCTCTGGCGCGCCGCCCACGGCAACGAGACGCTGCGGGCCCGGCTCGGTCGCAGCGGCATCACCGCAATCGCCGCGGTCACGGCGACCGTCCTCGGGTTCAGCCTGGCCCAGACCGCCGTCGAGGCCATCCCGTACGTCGCGCAGCAGCGCGCCGCGCGCGTGCCGACCGGGCTGCTCGCGGATTTCCAGCGCGCCGCTGGCCGGCCCGTCGCGAACTCGGTCGTGCTCACCGACATCAGCGACCTCCCGGCCTTCCTGCCGGTGTACGTCTTCAACTGGTCTGACGTGCAGACCCCGTTCAGCCCGGCGGGGAACTACCGGGACCGCACGAACTTCCTCCATCGGCTGTCCCTCGAACGCGACGCGACCGCGTTCGCCCTCGCGACGCTCCACAACGTGTTCGACCGCATCGACCTCGTGGCCCTGCGACGCGGCCCCTCCGGCGCGTTCCAGTACAGCTTCCTCGACGACGCGTTCCCGCGCCCGCCCGTCGAGCGCACCTTCGAGTTCGACGCGTCCCTGTTCCAGACGCCGGCGTTCCGGGAGGTGGACACCGCGAGCGTGACCGTGTTCCGCGTCGAGCGCGGCCAGGACCCGTTGCGGGCGCTCGCCAGCTGCCCGCGCCAGCCGAACCGCGCCGCGTGCCAGGTCCTCGGGTCGGTGGCGCGCCGCTACGGCGGCGACCTCGACGCCTCGGTCGCCGACCTCGCCGCGCGGTGGGCGACCGCCCGCGGGCGTGACCCGGCACCGAGCGTCCCGGGCGGTTAGCGTCCCTTCTCGCGCGTCACCTGGTGGCGCAGCTTGTCGACGACGAGGTCGAGCGCGGCCTCGGGAACCGGCGCCGCCGCGTGCGCGGTCACGGCGACGTGGCGGCGGTGGACGACGACGGCGCACCGATGCCGGCGCGGG
>DATDGU010000234.1:0-3182 GCA_036521915.1 Acidimicrobiia bacterium
GCCCAGCCGTCGCTCCTCGACGTCGACGTCGAAGCCGTGCCGCCGGTAGAAGACGACGTTCTCGGGCTTGTCGGTCTCGAGCCAGCCCACCTCGCCGTCCGCGTCGAGCCGCTCACAGATCGCGGTGAGCATGGCCCCACCGACGCCGAGGCCCTGCACGCCGGGCTCCACCCCGACCGGGCCGACATGGACGTGGCGCTCGTCGGGGTCGTGGTCGCACATCACCGAGACGGTGTGGCGGGCCCGGTCGTAGCCGACGGCCTCGGCGGGCGAGACGCCGGGCATCGTGCGCAGCTCGGGCGACGCGGTGGCGGCGATGCAGCCGCCGGGTGCGTTGGCGCCCGCGATCCCGATGACGTGCCCGCCGACGAGCGCGCCGATCATGCCCGGCTGGATGCGGTCGCCGAAGGTGTCGTAGGCGATCTGGAGGCGGTCGAGCCCGTCACCGGGCACGCTGTACGTCATCAGCGGGTTGTCGCGCAGCGCCCTCGCCGCGACGGCCCCCGCGAGGGCGAGCTCGGCGTCCCTGAGTGCCCGCACCTCGACGCCCACGCGCCGAACCTACTGCTTGGCTTTGATCGCCTCGATCAGCTTTGGCACGACCTTGTGCACGTCGCCGACGACGCCGAGGTCCGCGACCGAGAAGATCGGTGCCTCGCCGTCCTTGTTGATGGCGAGGATGTTGTCGGAGCCCTTCATGCCGACAAGGTGCTGGGTGGCGCCCGAGATCCCGAGCGCGATGTAGAGCTTGGGCTTCACGACCTTGCCCGTCTGGCCGACCTGCTTGGCGTACGGCACCCAGCCGGCGTCGACGATGGCGCGCGAGGCGCCCGACGCGCCGTGGAGCAGGTTCGCGAGGGCGTCCACCAGCGGCTCGTACGCCTCGGCGCTGCCGAGCCCGCGCCCGCCCGAGACGACGACGGTGGCCTCCTCGAGCTTGGGGCCCTCGCGCTCCTCGACGTGGCGCTCGAGCACCCGCGCCTCGCCGGCGCGTCCGGCGGACGGCGCGGCGACGGTCTCGATGCTCGCGGCGGCGCCGCCGGACGGCTCGGCGGCGAACGACTTGGGTCGGATCGCCGCGAGGTAGGGCGCCGGGCCGGTGAACGTCGTGTCGACCAGCACGTTGCCGCCGAACGCGGCGTTGCCGACGGTGACCGTGTCGCCGTCGACCGCCAGCGACGTGCCGTTCGTGAGCAGGGGGCGGTCGAGCGTGGCGGAGAGCCGGGCGACCGCGTCGCGCCCGTCGTAGGTCTGCGCGAACAGGATCAGCTCGGGGTGGTGCTGCTCGACCAGCTGGGCCAGGAGGGCCGCGCCGATCACCCCCGGCAACGCCTCACCCGGGTCGGTGGCGTACAGCGTGGTGACGCCGTGCTCACCGAGCGGGTCGGCGAGCGCCGCGGCGTCCTTCCCCACGTGCACGGCCTCGACGTCGCCCAGCTCGCGGGCCTTCGTGACCAGCTCGAGGGTGCTCGAGTGCGGCTTGTCACCGTCCGCCTCGGCGTAGACCCAGACCTTCATCCTGATCTCCCTCAGATGACCTTGAGCTCTTCGAGGAACGCGAGGACGCGCTCGTGGGCGCTCCCGTCGTCCTCGATCTTCTCGCCCGCCTCGCGCGCCGGCGCGTCGGCGACGCTCGTGATCTCTTGGCGCGCACCGGCCCAGCCGACCTCGTCGGCGCTGAGCCCGAGGTCCACGACCGTGCACTGGTCGACTGGCTTGTTCTTCGCCGCCATGATCCCCTTGAAGGAGGGGTAGCGGGGCTCGACGACGCCGGCCGTGACGCTCACCACGGCGGGCAGCGAGCTCTCGACGACGTCGTAGCCTGCTTCCGTCTGGCGCTGGATCGTCAGCGTGTCGCCGTTCACCTCGACGTGCTTGGCGAACGTGAGCGACGGCCAGTCGAGGAGCTGCGCCACCTGGGCGGGCACGGTCCCGGTGTACCCGTCGGTGGACTCGGTGGCGCCCAGCACGAGGTCGATGCCGCCGGCGCGCTCGATCGCCTTCGCCAGGACCTTCGCCGTGCCGAGGGCGTCGCTGCCGGCGAGCGTCGGGTCGGACACGAGCACGGCCTTGGCCGCACCCATGGCGAGCGCGGTGCGCAGCCCCGACACCTCGTCGTTCGGGGCCATCGACACGAGGGTGACCTCGCCGCTGCCCGCCTTGTCGACGAGCTGCAGCGCCATCTCGACCCCGAAGCTGTCGGATTCGTCGAGGATGAGCTTCCCGACGCGCTGGAGGGTCTTCGTCTCCGGATCGAGCTCGCCGGGGACGGCCGGATCCGGGATCTGCTTGACGCATACCGCGATGTTCATGGTGCTCCGCGTTCGTGACGGCGCGCCGCGCACGGCGAGCCGGGCGTGCATTCTGTCCTGGTCGGCGCCACAGCGTCGAAACCAGGCCCTGCCCTCGGTACCGTCTGCGGCGTGCAGGCGAACGCCGACCTGGTCGTCGTCGGTGCCGGACCGGCGGGGGCCGCGGCGGCGATGACGGCGCGGGCTCGCGGGCTCGACGTCGTCGTGCTGGATCGGGCGACCTTTCCTCGTGACAAGACCTGCGGCGACGGGCTCACCGCGGCCGCGCTGCGGCTGCTCGAGCGCTTCGGCGTCGACGTCCCGCGCTTGCCGGCCGCCGCGGTCCGCACGGTCGTGGTCGTCGGGCCGGATCGGTGGCAGGTCGAGCTGCCGCTCCCGAACGCCGGGCTGCACGCCGCGGTCGTGGCGCGCGCCGACCTGGACGCGGCGGTGGTGGCGCGGGCCGAGGCACTCGGCGTCGTGGTGCGCACGGGAGTCGGTGTGGACCGCGTCGACGAGGACGCCGACGCCGTCGTGGTGCGAACGAACGACGGCGCGACGGTGCGCGCCGGCGCGGTGATCGCGGCCGACGGGCACTACTCGGGTGTGCGTCGCGCCCACGGAGCCGAATCCCCCGACCTCGGCACCTGGCACGCCGTGCGCCAGTACTACCGCCAGGTCGGTGATCCGCGGCTCTGGGTGCTGTTCGAGCGGGACCTGCTGCCCGGGTACGCGTGGGTGTTCCCCCTGCCGGGCGGTCGCGCCAACGTCGGGTTCGGGGTGCTGCGCGGCGCCGGCCACGACGGGCACAGCCTGGCCGCGCTCTGGCCGGACCTGCTGACGCGGGCGCCGATGCGTGCCGCGCTCGGCCCGCGCGCCGAGCCCGAGGGA
>DATDGU010000235.1:0-4878 GCA_036521915.1 Acidimicrobiia bacterium
GACCGCTTGACTCAGGACCGGCGCGCCGGTCACGCGCTCGACGTACGGGACGTCATTGATCGTCCGGGACTCGACGTTGGCCTCGGTGGGCTTGGTGAACTTCCGCACGATCGCGCGATCCTCGCGATCGATGAACGAGACGCTGAAGCAGCGGGTCGCGGCGATGAGCCCGTGCGTGACGGCGCTGCGCTCGACCGACGCGCCGATGAGCTTTGGCGCGAAGGCGACCTGCGTGACCCAGTTGGCGGTCATCAGGTGCCGGGTCGCGGCGTCCTCGCCGCGTGAGCCGATGACGTAGAGGCCGGACGGCATCGTCCAGAGCACCCGCCGTCGCAGCTTGTCGTATTCGACGCGCTGCTCGTCGGTCTCGAGGTCGGGCGGGTACGGCCCGATCGGTCCGCTGCCACTGGGTTCAGCCACGGTGACGCAGGCTAGTGACTCGATGTTCGGCGAACTTGGTCGGCGCGTTTAGGGCGGCGGCGGGAACACCGCGGTGTCGGGGACGACGAAGTGGGGTCCGTAGCTCTGGATCGACGACGGCGGCGGGTTGGACAGGAACGGCGAGACGTTCGTGTTGTACACGGTCGTCGGCCCGCTCGTGCCCGGCAACGCGAGCTGGGTATACGCGCCGTACGCGATCGTGTCGGGCTGCGTGGTGTCGGCGACCTGTCCGACGTAGGTCCACGGCCCGGCGGGGGTGATGCCCGTAAACACCGAGACGTCGCTGGAGAACGCGTCCGCCAGCTTGGCGGTGAGGAGGTAGCCGCTCCCGTCGGCGATGACCGAGGGCTGCGCCGCCGGGCCGGACCCCGGGCCGAACACGTGACCCGGGTCGAAGGAGGACGGGATCCCGTTCCACACCATCGGTGCGGCCTGCGTCGAGTCGGTGGACCAGCCGGTGCCGTCCCAGAACTCCCACGGCCCGGTCAGGACCTCGTCGACGCTGGCGCGCGCAACGTAGGCGTTGCGCTGGTTCGACACATAGGCGTACACGTCCGGCGCCGTGGCGTTCGTGGCGTCGTCGAAGGACGTCGACCCGTAGGCGAGGCTCGACGTCGGGAAGGGCAGCGGCTGCACGCCGGTCAGAGTGAGCCCCGGCAGTGAGAACGTCGCGACCCGGACGTCGACGATGGTGAAGTCGAGGGCCTCCGGCCCGGTGCGCTGGACGTGCAGCACGTACACGAGCAGCCGGTTGTTGGCCGCGTCGACGACACCCGACGTCGGCCAGTACCACTCGTTCGCCGCCGGCTCGGGGATGAGGCTCGTGCGCGCCAGCGGGACGCCGCCCAGCATCGGCGTGAAGCACGCCCCGCTCTGCACCACGAAGCTGTTCCGGGCCAAGGTGTTCGAGGGGCTGAGCGTCTCGTCGGCCAGCACGTGGCCGACGGACGTGTCGTCGAAGACCCACACGACGCGCCCGTCGGGTAGATCGATCGGCACGGACTCGTCGGCGGACGCCCACTCGGTGTAGGTGTGGCGCAGCGCGTCGAACGCGGCCTGATAGGTGGCCGGCGAGCTCGGGGCGGACGGGGCGCAGTACGTCGCGACGGGCGGGGGCGGCGGCGGCGGCGAGGGCGGCAACGGGACACACCCGGCCGCCACGAGCGCGCCACCCGCGGCCAGCGCGGCGAGGCAGCGCACGCGACGCCACGGCAGGGCCGTCATCGCGGCGCGCTCTCCCATGCCGATCGGAGCCCTTCACCCACCTCGGCCGCCAGTCTCTCGAGTCATCACCGCTACGTCGGTCCGTCCGAGCCCGCACTGGAGGCGACCCCGCGACCCTAACGGTGGGGTCGACCGCCGATCGGGCATGCGTGGCGCGCCGGCGTGGGCGCGACGTCGCACGAATCGGACGAGGCCGCCCAGACGCCGCGAAGACACGGACAGCATGCACGACCTGCTCCCGAGCCGGGCAGGGTGGCCGACGCCCGCGCCCTTGGCCACACTGGCGGCATGACCACCGACGGACAGGCCTACCAGTCGCTGCGCGACACGATCGTGGTCCTCGCCCGCAGTCGCGCCGCCGAGCTCGAGTCCATCCCACCCACGACGCCGCGGTGGCAGGCCCGAGACCTGCTGGCGCATCTCGGCGGGGTCTGTGACGACGTCGTCAACGGCAACCTCGAGGGGGTCGGGACCGATCCCTGGACGGCCGTGCAGGTCGACAAGCGGCGGGCCTGGAGCGTCGAGGAGATCCTCGTGGACTGGGAGCGCAACGGCGACGCGCTCGACGCGCTCATCGACCAGACGCCCCCCGGCACCTTCGGGCAGCTCTTGTTCGACGCCTGGACCCACGAGCAGGACCTGCGCGGCGTCCTGGCGGCGCCGGGCGGGCGCGACTCGGTCGTCGCGGGGCGCTCCTACGTGTGGAGCACCGACGCGTTCGACCAGCGTGACCGGGAGGCGCAGCGCCCCGCGCTCCTGCTGATCACCGACGACGGCACACGGTCCGTCGGGGTCGGCGAGCCGACGAACGAGGTCCGCACCTCGCGCTTCGAGCTGCTCCGAGCTATGACCGGCCGGCGCAGCGTCGCCCAGATGCGCGGCTACGAGTGGGCCGGCGACGCGGACCCCGAGCGGCTCGTGCTCGCCCCCCTGTTCACGCCGCCGATCGAGGATGTCCGCGAGTAGTCGGCGTCCGCGCTGACATTCCCACCCGCCCCGTCAGAATCGGCGAGCCATCCGACGGTTCGCGAGTTCGACGATCGAGGAGCCCGCGAGTGCGCGACGACGGGAAGGACGACGCCATGGCGAGCGAACCGACAGCCGAGCGGAACCTGGACGGCTACGACGCCCCGGTGATCCCCTGGACGAGGGTGCGCGACCTGCTCGCGCACGGGGTCGCCCAGATCACTCAGGGCCCGGGGTCGGGCGGGCCAGGTCGGCACACCAGCTGGCTCGCGACCGTGCGCGCCGACGGTCGGCCGCACGTCATGCCGCTCGGCGTGCTCTGGATGGACGGCGCCGCGTACTTCACCGCCGGACCGACAACCCAGAAGGCGCTGAACCTGGCCCGGGATCCCCGCTGCACCCTGACCGTCGCGACCGAGCCGTTCGACCTCGTCGTTGAAGGCGAGGCCGTCCGGGTGACCGACGAGGCAGTGCTGCAGGGTGTCGCGGCCGAGTACGCGACGGGCGGATGGCAGACGTCCGTGCGGGACGGAGCGCTCTACGCCGAGTACAGCGCACCGAGCGCGGGGCCGCCCCCGTGGCACGTGTACCAGGTCACGCCCACGACGATCTACGCCCTCGGCACGGCCGAGCCCTACGGGGCGACCCGCTGGCGCTTCTGATCGCCCGGCGCCCGGACCGGGCCGACCCCGCTACCTTGAGCGCCGCATGCGGCGAGACGACCAGCCGGCGGCGGCGTCCGACCGTCGCGCGACGTCCGGGAGGACCTGATGGCGGACATCCTCGAGCGGGAGCGGCGCGGCCACGTCGAGATCCTGCGCCTGAACCGGCCCGAGGCGCGCAACGCGATGAGCCCGGAGCTGTCGGCGCGGATCGAGGGCGCCCTCGACGACATCGAGCACGACCTGGAGGTGGCGGTCGTCGTCATCGGCGGCAACGGGCCGGTGTTCTGTGCGGGCGCCGACCTGCGGGTCATCGCCTCGGGCGGTGGCGCGGGGATCATGACGAAGCGCGGTGGCTTCGCCGGCCTCGCGCAGCGCGACTACCCGAAGCCGGTGATCGCCGCGGTGCACGGGGCGGCCGTCGCGGGCGGGTTCGAGCTCGTCTTGTCGTGCGATCTCGTCGTCGCCGCGACGACCGCGACGTTCGGCCTCCCGGAGGCCTCCCGGGGCCTGCTCGCCGCCGCGGGCGGCCCGATCCGGCTGGCGAAGCGCGTCCCGCTCGCCGTCGCGCTCGAGATCGGCATGACCGGCGATCCGATCACCGCCGCCCGCGCCTTCGAGCTGGGACTGGTGAACCGGCTTGTCGCCGCCGAGGACGTGCTCGAGGAGGCGGTGGCCCTCGGGGAGCGAATCGCGCGTAACTCGCCGACGGCCGTCCGGGTCATGCGCCGCCTGACCCGCCAGGCCGTCGAGGCCACCGAGGCCGAGGGCTGGGCGCTCACGATGGCCGCCGCGGCCGAGGTCGGGGCCAGCGGCGACGGGGTCGAGGGCGCCACGGCCTTCATCGAGAAGCGAGAGCCCGTCTGGCGGACCCCCGGCTGAGCCGTCGGAGCCGCCGTTCCCATTTTGGGAGTGATCGCTCCTAGCATTGGGGGCGTGGAGGAGCTGCGGGTCGAGGAGCTCGCGCGACGGACGGACACGTCCGTCGACACGATCCGCTTCTACCAGAAGCGTCGCCTGCTGGCCCCGCCCCGCCGGGAGGGCCGCGTCGCGTGGTACGGGCCGGAGCACGTGGCGCGCCTCGAGCGGATCCGCGAGCTGCAGGGCCGGGGGTTCTCCCTCGCGGTGATCCGGCGGCTGCTCGACGGGGAGCTCGACGCCGTCGACGAGCCGCTCGCCGCCGCGGTCGCCGACGCCGGGGGTGAGGAACTGCTCACGCTCGACGAGCTCGCGGCGCGCGCCGCGGTGCCGGCCGCGCTGCTCGAGACCGCGGCGCGCGAGGGCCTGCTGGTGCCCCGCACCCGCGACGGCGATCCCCGGTTCGCGGCGTCGGACGGCGCGATCGTCACCGCCGGCTTGACGCTCCTCGAGGTCGGGCTGCCGCTGCCCGCGCTCCTCGCGCTGGCGCGTCGGCAACACGACGCCACCCGTGACATCGCCGAGGAGGCCGTGCAGCTCTTCGACACGCACGTCCGCGAGCCGCTGCGCGGGAGCCCCGCGAACGAGGCCGACCAGGCCGAGCACCTCGTCGACGCGTTCCGGACGCTGCTCCCGGCGGTAACGACGCTCGTCGCCCACCATTTCC
>DATDGU010000236.1:0-13147 GCA_036521915.1 Acidimicrobiia bacterium
CGGCTCTGGGCCGAAGACCACCGTGCCGCCGAGGACCTCGGTATAGAAGCGCCGGGAGCGCGCGACGTCACCGGAGACGATGAAGTAGGTCACAACCATTCGCTCTGCGGGCTGCGTGGGTTCGGCCACTGCCACCTCCACTCGCTTGTGGCCCATGCCCCGCTTGCGCGGGATCTGAGGCTTTCAGACAACCAGGTCGCGACGCTTCGGTCGCCCAGCAAGCCGGAGTGCGTGATTTCTGGACGAACCTGATCGTTGCGAAGGAACGGTTCGTGTCAAAGACGCAGGCGCCCAGCTTGTTCAGGCGCATCTTCAGGGGCGATAGCAGCCTCACCCGCAAGGTCACTGCAGATGCACTACCCACATCCTTCCAAGTGATCGTGAAGGCGAGCAGCGACCCGACGCTGATGGAACTCGAGCTCCAGCGACTGCCCGGCGTGGATGCGCTCGAACGACCGGTTCAATAGCGCGGGCCGTCGGAGACGTCCCAGTCGACGCCCTATTGGGTCACCCGCTCATCACGTCTCCAAGCAGGTCACCGCGTCCAGAGCGCCGGTCAGCGGAGCTCCTCGGCGGCCGCCGGCTTGCCCATCATTTGCCCATCAACCGTGGCGACATGGGCCGCCACAGGGGATACTGACGTGACACGAAAACCAGACGTGAGCAGCCTTAACGCCACTCGCCGACATCAGAAGGATGGGTCTCCAGGGTCTGCAAATGCCTGGTCGCCGCGCCGACAGCTGGCACGCAACGCGGGGCGAGTAGGGCACGCGGCGACAGCGATTGCCGGCGAACCGGTCGTTGTCGAGCGACCTGACGCGCGACGGGAGAAAGGTGTAGTTGATGACCGTGTACTGGTCTGACCTGGAGATACGTCTAGAGGGGATCGGCCGGCGCCTCGACAACATCGAGACCTACCTGGCAGCGGTGTCGGCACAGCTTGGCGCTCCGTTTACGACCCCTTCGGCCGGGCTGCCGCCAGAGGTGGTCGAGCTTGTTCGCGCCGGTAAACGGGTTGAGGCCGCCACGAAGTATCGCCAACTGACGAATGCGAGCCTGGAGGACACACGACGGGCGATCGCCGCCATCTGAGTTGCGGTATTGATCATGACCGTGGAGCAACCCTGCAGCGATCCCTGGGACCCGAGAAGGCGGCACGCAAGACGGCGGAGTAGGGCACGCAGGGCCGCGACGGACGGCAAGGCGCCCGGGGGCAGTTCTGACGGGGAATGGCGCGGGAAACGAACGCGGCGCCACACGAGTGCCAACTCGGCCCAGCTGCTGGCACAGGCCGAGACGTCATCGTGATCTTTACCGCTCCCTGCCTAAAGATGCGTACTGATCAGGACCGCCTTGCAGAGGGACGGTCTGCGTGCTTGGCGGTGGACTACGCGCCCGATGGAGTGATTCTGCCCAGGACGCGTCGGTGCTCTGTCGCTCGCGTCGTGGAGGGGGAAGCAGCGCTCAACCGCGCCGACCGAAGAGCCTCAGGGGTCGAGAGGCTCCGGAGCCGCCGGGAAGAGCTCGGCGAGCCTGGCCTCCGCCTTTCGGAGCAGAGTCGAGATTTCCTTCGCCTGCTCGGGATCGGCGTCGCCCAGCATCTTGTTTAGTTCGTCGATTTCTCGCTGCAACTGCAACGCCTCGTCGGGCAAGTCAGAAGGCTCAGTCGGCACGAGATTGGCTCCGTCAGGTCCAGCTTGAAGACATCGGCAACTCGGATGCCGACGCCACGCGGTGAGCGCGGTCCGGAGGCAAGAAGAACTCAACTAGATCCTGGTGGGCGTGGTCGTAGCCGTCTTGGGCATCACGGACGCTCGGACGGTTCCAGTCAACGGGCATCAAAGCACGGACCGCGCCCACAGCTGCGCTCGCTGCGGCCAAGTTTTGTCGTCGCCGGGCTTCCACGGGATGCATCAGACCCGAGGCTATCGGCAAGAAGTTCGCCCGTCTCATGGCCGGCCGACCGAAGACCCGCGCCCGCCGTGAGGCCGGCGAGCCACGACTCAGAGAGCGGCCAATAACGCGTCAACACCTCGCGGACCGCCCGGTCGGGCGGAGACCTCCGCAGGCGGCTGGCTTGCCCATCATTGCCCATCAAACCTGGCGACACTCAACGACAAGGAGATAACCAGACTTTGCCGGCTCGATGACTTCGTCTACATCTACGCAATCGTCTTCGCCCTTTGGATGCTGTTCATCGAGTCAAGCCCTTGGCCGACCCTCACGCTGATCGTCTCGCTTGAAGCGATCTTTCTATCGACCTTCGTGATGATCGGCCAGAACCGTCAAGGCGCTTTCCAGCAAGCGAAGGCAGACCATGACTTCGCAACGGGGGAACAGGAGCTCAAATCCAACACCGAGCTCACGCGGGCAATCCACCAGCTCAGCACCGAGATCCACGACCCCATCGTCACCGCACCCTGAGAACACGCGAGCCACGAGCCGCTGGGCGCAGGTCCGTCTCGCTGCTCGACGACGACGCTCACGCCCGACCGAACTCCGACGTAATGGAGCGGGCTCGGCCGGGGAGGCCCCGTCACTCTTGACAAGCGCATGCTGGCGGACCCGACTACTCGCCTGACGACCGCCCACGATGGGTGCTCGCGGCGGCTAACCGTGAGTTCGCACCACTCGCCCCGCAGGACGTCCTGTTGACTTTCGGTACCGCTCGCCCCTCCGACACGCGCTGTGGCCCACGAGGCGCCGCGGAGACGAGGACGACCTTTTCGGCTAGGAGCTCGTGCTGCGACGAAGGTCGATGCGCTCGGCTTGCACGGGCTGACTCACGAGAGCGGGCGCCGTCGTGTCGACGTGATCACGCCGGTGTTGAAGCCGGCGAGGTTGAGACGGCCGGAGAAGCGGGCGTGCTCGATCTTCAGGCATCGGTCCTGGACGACGAGCAGGCCGGCGTCCATCGCGGTGCGGGCTGCCTCGCCGTGGCGGACACCGAGCTGGAGCCAAACGACCTTCGCCCCGACCGCGATGGCCTCCTCGACCACGCCGGGGATCGCGTCGTGGCGGCGGAACACATCGACGATGTCCGGCACCTCGGGCAGATCGGCGAGGCTCGGGTACGAGGGCCGGCCGAGGATCTCGTCGGCGGCCGGGTTCACCATGTAGATCCGGAACGGGGTGCGGATCAGGTAGGTGGCGACGAAGTTGGACGAGCTGAGGGGGTTCGGCGAGACCCCGACGAGCGCCACCGACTCGGCGGTCTGAAGGATGTGGAGCCGCTCGAGCGCGCTGGCCTCCGGAACCGCCTCGGCGCTCGGGGCCGGCGTCATCGTGTCGCCTGCAGCGCGTGGTCGAGGTCGTCGAGGATGTCGTCCAGCGTCTCGATGCCGACCGAGATCCGGATCATGTCGTCGCCGATGCCCATGAGCTCCCGCTCGGCGTAGGGCACCTGCTGGTGCGTGGTGGACGCCGGGTGGATGACCAAGGTCTTCGCGTCGCCCACGTTCGCCAGGTGCGAGGCGAGGTTCACCGACTGGATGAAGCGCATGCCGGCCTGGTAGCCACCCCGGACGCCGAATGTGAACACCGCGCCCGGTCCCTGCGGGAGGTACTTCTTCGCGAGCGGCGTCCAGGGATTGTCGTCGAAGATCGGGTACTGGACCCAGGCCACCTCTGGATGCATCGCGAGGAACTGGGCGACAGCGGCGGCGTTCTCGACGTGGCGCTCCATTCGCAGTGACAGCGTCTCCAATCCGAGGAGGAGCAGGAACGCGTGGAAGGGTGACAGGGCCGCGCCGACGTCGCGCATGACCTCGGCCCGGGCCCGCATGAGATAGCCGTACTCGCGGAAGTTCTCCCAGAAGTTGAGGTCGTGGTACGCGGGCGAGGGCTCGGTGAGCAGCGGGAAGTGGCCGTTGTCGAACGGGAAGCGACCGGATTCGACAAGCACCCCGCCCAGGACAACGCCGTGCCCGCCGAGGAACTTGGTGGCCGAGTGGACCACAATGTCGGCGCCCCACTCGATGGGCTGGCAGAGATACGGGGTCGCGAAGGTGTTGTCGACGACGAGCGGGATGCCGTGCGCGTGGGCCAGCTCGGCGTACCGCTCGATGTCGAGGACGGTCGCGCCCGGGTTCCCCACCGTCTCCGCGTAGAGCGCCTGGGTGGTCGGTCGGATCGCGGCCTCGACGTCCTCCGGCCGGGCCAGGTCGACGAAGGTCACCTCGATCCCCATGCGCCGCAGGGTCACGTCGAACTGCGTGTAGGTGCCGCCGTAGAGGGCGTTCGACGCGACGAAGTGGTCGCCGGCGGCGGCCAGGGCGAGGAGGGCGACGAGCTGCGCCGAGGCCCCCGACGCGGCGGCGAGCGCGCCGAGCCCGCCCTCCAACGACGCCATGCGCTCCTCGAAGGCGGCGTTCGTCGGGTTGCCGAGACGGCTGTAGATGTTGCCGAAGGTCTGCAGCGAGAAGAGGTCGGCGGCCTGCTGGGCGTCTTCGAACACGAACGACGTTGACGCGTAGATGGGCATGGCGCGGGCCCCGGTCTCCGGGTCGGGGCGCTGGCCGGCGTGGATCGCCCGGGTGTCGAAGCCGTAGCGCGGGTCGGGCACCACCGCAGCCTCGCGCGAAACCCCGGTTGATTCCCGATTTACAGGGTCATATATTCATGGGCATGACGACTACTGACTCGCCCGCCGCGACCGCCGACAACGGGGTCAACGTCCAAGCGCTCCTCGACGCGCGCAATGCGCTGATCGACGCGCCCGAAGGCGCCAAGTTCACCTGGAAGGCCGCGACCGAATGGGTGCGCGGCACCCACAGCGAGACCACCATCACGGACTTCTTCGGGCTCGGCGCGGACCAGTCCCACAAGTCCACGTTCACGTTCTCGGCCGACCACCCCGAGATCTTTGCCTCCGAGGACAACGGTCCCACGCCGGTCGAGTTCGTGCTCGTCGGTCTGGCGAGCTGCCTCACGGCGGGCGTCGCCTCCGTGGCCCAGAACCGCGACATCCAGCTCAACCGGGTGAAGGCCACGATCGAGGGCGACCTCGATGTCCTGGGCATCCTCGGCGGCGACCCCGAGGTCCGCAACGGGTTCACCGGCATTCGGGTCACCTACGACATCGACGCCGACGCCAGCCGTGAGGACATCGAGGCGCTCGTTGCGCAGTCGCAGAAGCGGTCCGCGGTCTACGACGTGATCACCAACCCGACGAACGTCACCGTCTCCGTCAGCTGAGGAGTGCGGGTCCCCGTCGTCGTCGTCGGCGCCGGCCACACGGGCCTCGCCGTCAGCCGCGTCCTCGCTGACCGGGCGGTCGACCATGTCCTCCTCGAGCGGGGCGAGGTCGCGAACACCTGGAAGACGGAGCGGTGGGACTCGCTGCGCCTCCTCACGCCGAACTGGCTGACGCGCCTTCCGAATCTGGCCTACGAGGGACCTGACCCCGATGGGTACATGACCGTGGCGGAGCTCGTCGGGTTCCTCGAGCGCTACGCCGACGGATGCGTCGCGCCGGTCCACACCGGGACCGAGGTGACCTCGGTCAGGGCCGCCGACCGCGGCGGGTACTGCGTCGAGGCCACCACCGGCACGTGGGAGGCCGCAGCCGTCGTGCTGGCGAGCGGCCCGTTCAACGAGCCCAAGGTGCCGGCGCTCGCCGCTGACCTGCCCGCCACCATCGAGCAGGTGACGGCGTTCGACTACCGGCGTCCGTCGCAGCTGCGGCCCGGTCGGGTGCTCGTGGTCGGCGCGTCGGCGACCGGCATCCAGATCGCCTACGAGCTCCTCGGCTCCGGTCGGGAGGTCACCGTCGCCGTCGGCGAGCACGTCCGCATGCCTCGGACCTACCGGGGGCGGGACATCTTCTGGTGGCTCGGTCGGATCGGCCGTCTCGACGAGCGATACGACGAGGTCGACGACCTGGTCCGGGCCCGGCACGTGCCCTCGCCCCAGCTCGCGGGCACGACCGACCACTCCGACCTCGACCTCAACGCGGTGACAGCCCGCGGGGCCGAGCTGGTGGGTCGGCTGTCCGCGGTGCGGGACGGGACCGCCTACTTCTCGGGGTCATTGCGCAACGTGTGCCACCTGGCCGATCTCAAGGTGGCCCGTCTACTCGACGCCATCGACGAGTCGGCCGGCGGGCGGGGCCCGCGGCCCAAGCCGACCCGGGTCGACGACGACCCTCGACTCGACGCGGACCTCGTGGCCGACGGCTACGAGACGGTGCTGTGGGCGACCGGCTTCCGAGCCGACCACTCTTGGCTCCACCTGCCGGTCTTCGACCGCAAAGGCGAGCTCCGTCACGACGGCGGCGTCGTGACGGGTTCCCCCGGCCTCTACCGCACCGGGCTGAACTTCTTGCGCCGCCGCAAGTCGACGTTCATCCACGGTGCCGCCGACGACGCGACCGATCTCGTCGACCACCTGGTCGGCTACCTCGCGAGCGCCTGACGGTCGGCGCCGTCGATCCGCGTGAATCGTTCCGGTACGGGGCCGGGCACACCGCGCCGGACGAAACCGTCGTCACCGGCTGTCACGGACGCTCGGGCAGCGCCTCGGCGATGAGCTTGCCGATCTGGTCGTTCTCGATCAGGAACCCGTCGTGGCCGCGGCTCGAGGACACGACCCTGACGTCGACCGTGCCCGGGACGAGCTCGGCAAGCTCGTACTGCAGGCGCAACGGGTAGAGCCGGTCGCTGTCGATCCCCGCGACCGTCACTTCGGCCTCGATCTGGGACAGCGCGGCAGCGATCCCGCCACGCGCGCGACCGAGGTCGTGGTGGTTCATCGCGTCGCTGAGCGCGATGTAGCTGTTGGCGTCGAACCGCCGCGTCAGCCGGTCGGCCTGGTGGTCGAGATATGACTCCACGGCGTACCGCCCGCCGGCGAGTGGATCCTCGCCCTCCTGCGGGTTGCGGCCGAAGCGCTCCGCCAGCTCGGGTTCGCTGCGGTAGCTGATGTGGCCGATTTGTCGTGCCAGGCCCATGCCGCGATGCGGGCCGTCCCCCGGCTGCGCCTCGTAGTAGTCCCCGCCGCGGAACCGGGGGTCGGCACGGATGGCCTGGATCTGCACGGAGCACAGGGCGATCTGTTCCGCCGTGGCTTCCGCACCCGTCGAGATCACGATCATCGACGCGACCCGGGACGGATGTCCCACGGCCCACTCGAGCGCGCGCATCCCACCCATCGACCCGCCGACGACGGCTGCCCAGCGTGCGACCCTCAGATGGTCGGCGAGCGCGGCTTCGACCACCACCTGGTCTCGGATCGTGATACGCGGAAAGCGTGCGCCGTACGGCCGCCGGTCGGGTGCGTCCGAAGCCGGGCCGGTCGTCCCCTGACATCCGCCGAGGACGTTCGGGCAGACGACGAAGAAGCGGTTCGTGTCGATGGCCCGCCCGGGCCCGATCATCGCATCCCACCAGCCGACTCGCGGGTGGCCTGGCCCGGCCAGTCCGGCTGCATGGCTGTCGCCGGTGAGTGCGTGCAGCACGAGGATGGCATTGCTGCGCCGCGGGTTCAGCTCGCCCCACGTCTCGTACGCCACCTCGACGGGTGTGAGCACGCCGCCCGCCTCGAGCGCGAGCGGCGCGTTCTGGAACAGGTGTGCGAACCGTCGCTCGCCGGGATCGTCACCCGGGCGCCATGCCCCGCTCGCGGGTGGCGCTGCAGGCAAGCGTGCGCCCATCGTCAGGGTTGGTTCCGTGCCGTCAGCCGTTGGCGGTGAACGCGGTCCCACGACCGGTCACTCTGTCGTTGCTCGACAACTCGACGCTGGGCGCTTGGAGCAACACCTCGACCGCTCGCGCGTGTGCTTCGTGTGCATTGGCGAGCACCGCGTCACCGGTCCTAAATATCCAAGAGGTCCCAGGAAGTGTAGCCACCGTGGTCAACCGAGCCGTTCGGCCCGCGCCGCCGCGAAGCGACCCGGCCGTTACGTGACATCGGAAGGATCGGTTCTGTCGCACCGCCCCAGCGGGTGCATGCCTCCTCGGCGGAAACCGTCCGCACTGCCGGAAGCAATCGAGTATCCGGCGCGTGATGCCAACACCTCGCGGCGAAACAGCGATGGGCCGGGATGCCCGTCGGACACAGGGCGCGATGGTGCCCGATCACCGGGCTGCGTGTGGACATTGGCTGGCGTCGCGATCGAGGCGTGAAATGGCCACGGACCGAGGGGAGTCGGACGATCGTCAGTCTGTGAGAAGTCCGTAAGCACGCGAAGACGTTGCACTGGCGGTCGATCACGGCCGGAATACCGCTGGGAACGGGTCCAGCCTTATCCCATCCGGCTGGTGAACTGGTCCATGTCGAAATAGTCGCGCCATGCGTTGATCTTGCCGTCACTGACCTCGAAGGTCCCCATGACCGGCAGCTCGAACGACTTGTCCGGGAGCCTGAAGACGTCCACCCGTTCGGTCATCACGACTGGACCATCGGCTGCGATGTTGATGACGCGGAACTCGATGCCCTCGATGCCTGGCGGGCCAGGGCGGATGAACGAGGCGATCGTGTTGGCGATGGCCTCCCTGCCGGCGACCGGCGCAAGCGGGATGTTGTGGTAGACGGCGTCGTCGGTGAAAAACGCAGCCAGCTCCTCGGCCCCGATATTTTCGGACCATGCCGCGCAGAACCTGCGCACCACCTCGATCGGGCTCTCCATCGGGCTCCTCCCGCGGTCGATCTTCGGCGAAGTTAGCAATACCCTCCAATGTGCGACCCCGTACGAGGGTCACCCTTTCGGCAGCGCGCTGAATGACCTCAGGGAAGCGGCCGCGAACATTGGTAATCATGAGATGGCGGCCGATGAACTCGACTACACGCTGCTCGGCGCACCACCATGTTGCTCCGCCGTTCTGTAGATGAGGCCGGGCTCCAGTCATCCACCTCCGATACGTTGTTGCACCAGCGGCGCGCGAGCGCCGAGTGACCTCCGCTCGCGGGTAGGCCAGGCGACAGCCTGTACTACGCACCCCGGCGCAGGAGCCGCCGATGCCTGATCTCGCATCGTTGCTCGAACTTGAAGTGCTCGACCGCGATCTTTTCCGGGCGACGAACGAACCCGATGCGAGCAAACGGCGGTCGTTGTATGGCGGGCAGGTCGCCGGCCAGGCGCTCCGCGCCGCTGGAATGACGGTGTCGGCGAAGCGGGTGCCCCATTCGCTGCACGGCTACTTCCTGCGCCCCGGCCGCGTAGATCGTCCGGTCATTCTCCAGGTGGACCGCGACCGCGACGGCGGATCGTTCTCGGCCCGCCACGTCCGTGCGGTGCAGGACGGTGAGGTGATCTTCTCGATGATCGCGTCCTTCCAGGCGTCCGAGCCCGGCGTCACGTACGACGCGGTGCCGACGCGCGGCGGTGGGGAGCCCGAGGCGCTCACGAGCCGCGCCTCCGCGCTCTTGATCGATGTCCGCGAGGTCACGCCGACCCGCATCGGCCACGGGCAGCTCCGGCACTCCGACCGGCTCTGGGTCCGCGCCGCGGCAAGGCTGCCCGACGATCCCCTGGCGCACGCGTGCGCGCTCGCCTATGTGTCGGACCTCGGGTCCGGCTTCGGGCAGGTCGATGTCGAGGGCCTTGCCGCGGGTGGGCCGAGCATCGATCACAGCGTGTGGTTCCACGAGCCAGTCCGCGCCGACGAGTGGATGCTGCTCGAGCTGTGGCCGCTCAAGGCCGGCAACGCGCGGGGCGTGTATCAGGGGTCGCTCCGCAGTCGGAGCGGTGCGCTCGGCGCGGTGTTCGCGCAGGAGATGCTGCTGCGTCACGGGCTGCTCCCACCCGAGATGCTGGAGCGGATGGCCGAATACCTGGGGCTGACGCCGTCCGAGTGACCCGATCGGCGCTCGGGACGATCGCGTGAGCGGCGTCAGCCCCGGTGGCAGCGTCGGGTGACAATGATCCGACCGGACCCCCGGCTCCAGCGCGAGGCACGGGGTGACGTCGCGTAGGATCGCGTTGCATCGGAGCCGTTCTCGGTTAGGAGCCGTTCATCTGCACTGGGTGTCGGTCACGAAGCTAGGAGTGGCCAGTGGGCATCGCGTACCGCCTTGATCCACGCCTCGGGTGCACCTTCGTGGTCTGGGATCGGACAGTGACTGCAGAGGTGTGGCGCGCCCACCTTGATCGCATGTTCTCTGACCCCGCGTTTCCGGCCGGTCGCCGCTGCCTCGCCGATTTGAGCACCGCGGGCGAAGCACCGAGCATCACCGGCGAGATCATCGAAGAGATGGGGAAGCGGTTCAACGTGGAGTTCGAGGTGCGGACTCTGATGCGGCTAGCCATGATCCCCAACGGCCAACTGGGAAAAGGCGCGACAACTCATCGACCATGAGGTTTCGGTTCCTGGCCTCCAAGGCATGTTGTTCAACGAACTATCCGTCGCCTGTGTGTGGCTCGGGCTGGCGGTCAATGATGCTCGGCCGATCCTCGAGGACATGCGAGCCTTCGAGGCACGTGACGGCCGACGACGTTGGTATGGATGGCCTGCACCTCGCTCGCATGGGAACACGAGTCGCACTCAACGCGCTCTTCGACCGCCTTCCCAACCTGCGCCTCGACCAGGACGAGGCGCAGCGTGACGACGCACACATCCACGGGCGACACGCTGTTTCGCAGCCCGACCGCGTTGCCCGTTGCGTGGGGCTGAGTTCTGCTATTCCTGCGCACAACTGCCCATGAAACCCAACCCACTTGCAGTGCGGCCGATGGCGTGATCGGTGCGGCTAAGGAGAATTCGTCGCGAGTTGGCAGCGGGCCACGAGGAACACGGGTACGGGGTCCTCGCCGGGTGCCGCTGATCGCCACTCGTCTGGGCCGGGCGGCTCGAGCATCGAGTTGAGTACGAAGCCGTGGATTGCGAGCGCGTTGAGATAGGTGGACAACATCCGGTGATTGGCGCCCACCCGCTGACGCAACGTCGAGTGCGCGGCGCTCGCGGCCCACCAACCTTCCGCGTAGTAACCGCGACCAGCGGCCCAAGAGGCGGAGACGTCGGGTCCCCATCCGGGGAAACACGGGTGCAGGATCGAGAACACGAACCAGCCGCCGGGTCGCAGCACACGAGCGACGGTGCGGAGTGCCCCATCGAGGTCGTCGATGTCAGAGAGTCCGAAATGAGAGACCACGCCGTCGAACACCACGTCGCAGAGAGCCCGAGGCGAGGCAACGTCCTTGTGTACGTAGGCGATACCCAGCGGACCTTGTTGCTCGATTGCCCGCGCCCTGTCGAGCAGCGCCCCTGACAGATCCAGGCCGGTGACCCGAGCGCCCCGCCGGGCCAGCTCTCGGCTGATCCGTCCGTGCCCGCACGCAAGATCCAGCACCCGTTGATCCCTCACATCCCCGATGAGTGCCAAGAGTCCGACATCGGGGTTTGAGGCGTAGGAGTCGGGGTTGGATCCTTCGTAGAAGTCAGCGACTCCGTCATAGCGAGCCTCGGGTAACGTCACGCAGGAGACGGTACCCATTTGCGCGCGCGTTCGGGAGGGCGGCGAGCTGCGCCGCTCGGCCGGACCGTCCCCAACTCTCATCGAACTCAAGCGGTCCTCGGCTGTAAGACTCGTCGCCCATGATCGACGAGTTTGCGAAGGACTACCTGCACGGTGATCTGCGCGACGTCCGAGCGACGATGCTCTGGAAGCTTGAAGGCCTCATTGAGTACGACGCCCGCCGACCGCTGACCACCACCGGGACGAACCTCCTCGGCCTAATCAAGCACCTCACCAAGACGGAAGCCCTGTACTTCGGCGATGTGTTCGGGCGCCCGTTCCCCGAACGACTGCCCTGGTGGGGGGATGACGACTTCGAACCCTTTGCCGACATGTGGGCCACTGCGGACGAGTCGCGTGACGAGATCGTCGAGCGCTACAGACGCGTCTGGGACCACTCGGACGCAACCATCGCCGGCCTCGACATCGACACGCCCGGCCACGTGCCCTGGTGGCCACGCCCCGACGTGAAGTTCTTCAACGTCCTGGTCCACGTGCTCACCGAGACCAACCGGCACGCCGGGCACGCCGACATCCTGCGCGAGCAGCTGGACGGCGCGGTCGGCACGCAAGAAGGGAGCACGGTCCTGCAAAAGCTGGACACGGCTTTCTGGGTGAACCACTGCGCCAAGATCGAGCGAGCAGCCAAGAAGGCCGATCCGGCACAGGAATGACCCTTGGCCACCCCGCGCGCCGGCGCGGCCGCGCGCCCAGCCGATGCGCGCAGCGCCCGTGTGCAACGCGGAGACGAACCAAAGAAGTTGCCCAAGAATCTGGTCGGCACCTACGCAGCATCAGTCCCCAGGTGTGTCTTAGAGTCCGGGCAGTACAACATGTGCGGTCAGGTACGACCATTGCGGACCTGTGGTTTGCCGCTTACAAGGCGGAGGTCGCAGGTTCGAGGCCTGCAACGCCCACCCGAAACACGAGGTCGGGACCACCGCGCCGCAGCCGTCACGAGCCCGCGTTCCTCGCGTCCCATAACGATCCCAGAATCGTCTGGAGGGACGTGCGAGGAAGCATCCGCACAAGGTCGTCGGGAAGGTCTACGAGCTGCGCGTGGCCCTGAGGAAGGAGCCGGGCACCGGCCCCTGTCGCCAGAAGTCCGTCACCGTTCGTGGTTCGCGAGCGGATGCCCAGCGGGCGCTTCGGCGGCTCCTCGAGGAGGTCGAGACCGGCCAGCACTAGACGTTGGATGGCACGTGGCGTGCAAGCTGCGTCCTCGACTTCAATTCGACCGTGACGCCTCAGGGAAGGAATACGGATGCGAGCTATCGCCGTCTCTGAATATGGGGGCTCACCCGCGTTGGTTGAACTTCCCAACCCTGAGCCGGGGGCGGGACAACTGCTGATCGAGATCCATGCCGCCGGTATGAATCCGATGGATCGCAGCATTGCCAACGGCGACTGGGAGGCTCGGGGGATGCACGCGACGTTCCCATTGGTGATGGGCTGCGATCTGGAGGGCGTGGTCGCCGCGGCCGCCGGCAAGACAGCGTTCTTGCCAGGCGACGAGGTGTTCGGCCAGCTGGTCGTGCTACCGCTCGGGTCGGCGGGAACCTACGCGGAGCGCGTCGTGGTCGGGGAGGAGGCCCCCCGCGTGACGCTCGCGCGCGTACCGGAGGGCCTGGCCCCGGTCATCGCGTCCGCGCTGCCGACAGCGGGCGGGTCAGCCCTCGACCTGACTGAGCGCGTC
>DATDGU010000237.1:0-9813 GCA_036521915.1 Acidimicrobiia bacterium
TGGCCGCCGAGCTGGGCGAGACGGACCGGGTCCGTCGCGACCTCGTCGCCAACGTGTCACACGAGCTGCGGACGCCGATCACGGCACTGCAGGCCAAGCTCGAGAACCTCGTCGACGGTGTCGAGGAGCCCGACCGCGAGACGTTCGAGACCATGCTCGCCCAGGTCGAGCGGCTGGGCCGGCTGGTGCAGCAGCTCCTCGACCTGTCCCGCCTCGAGGCCGGCGTCGTGCCGCTCGAGCGGGCGGCGTTCCCCGTCGAGCCCCTGCTCGAGCACGCGGTGCGCGAGCAGCGCCTGCACGTCCCGACCGTCGACGTCGATGTCAGCGTCGTGCCCGCCGACCTCACCGCCGACGGCGACCCGGAGCGCGTCCACCAGGTCGTCGCCAACCTGCTCGAGAACGCCGTGCGGTTCACCCCGACGGGCGGCAAGGTCGAGGTGCGGGCGGGTCGCAGCCCCCGCGGCGTCGTCATCGAGGTGATCGACGAGGGCCCGGGCATCCCCGAAGCCGACCGCGGCCGCGTCTTCGAGCGCTTCTACCGCGTCGACGCGGCGCGCTCGTCCCGGGCCGGCGGCGCCGGCCTCGGGCTGGCGATCGCCCGCTGGATCGTCGACCTCCACGGCGGCGACATCCACCCCGAAGAGCGAGACCCCAACGGCTGTCGCATGGTGGTCACCCTGCCGGCGACGCCCGCCCAGCAGTCATCACGAGTCGAACGAGTATGAGGGATCCCATGGAGCTGACATCGGTCGACGAGGCGCTGCGGCGCATCCGGCGCGGCGAGATGGTCCTCGTCGTGGACGACGAGGACCGCGAGAACGAGGGCGACCTCACCATGGCCGCGAGCTGGGTGACCCCCGAGGCCATCAACTTCATGCTGCGCTGGGCGCGCGGTCTCGTGTGCATGCCGTGCGCGCCCGAGCTCCTCGACGCGCTCGGCCTGGGGCCGATGGTGCCGCCGGAGCACGCGGGCTGCGACACGGCGTTCACCGTGTCGATCGACCACGCGGACGCGGGCAGCGGGATCGGCGCCCCCGACCGGGCGCTCACCATCCGACGCGCCGTCCAGCCCGACGCGACGCCGCAGGAGTTCAAGCGTCCCGGCCACGTGTTCCCGCTGCGCGCCCGCTGCGGCGGCACTCTCGAGCGGCGGGGCCACACGGAGGCGTCGGTCGACCTCGCCCGCCTCGCCGGGCTCCCGCCCGTCGCGGTCATCTGCGAGGTCCTCGCCACCGACGGCTCGCCCGCCCGCGTGCCCGACCTGGCCGCCTTCGCCGAGGACCACCGAATCGCGATGGTCACCGTCGACCAGGTCGCCGAGCAGCGACGGGCCCTCGCCCGCCGCCACGAGCGCGCCCCCGCGCCGCTGCTCCTCTAGCCCCCGCGGGCGGCTCGCGTCGCCTACACGAGCGAGACGACGAGCCCGGCGAGCGCCAGGTGGTAGGTGACCATGATGGCCACGGCTGCGCCCCGGTGCTCGCGGACGAAGCGGGTCTCGGCGATGAGCGCGTCCGAGGCGAGGAACAGCGTCGCACCGGCGATGCCCCAGCCGTTGGCACCACCGATGGCGGTCGTCGCCATCGTCGAGATGGCGAGGAGATAGGCGAGCACCGGGCCGATGAGCGTCGTGCGCCGCGCCCGGCGCAACGCGCCGATGAACCGCGCGCCGAGCGGGACCGCGACGGCGGCGACGAGCCCGCCCCCGAGCGCGTAGCTCCACGCCGGCCCGCCCCGGAGCGCGAACCCGACGGCGAACCCGATCTGGGCGAGGAGGAACGCACCCAGGCCCGGGACGAACCCGTCGAAGCCGCCGTCGCCGGACGGCAGCATCAGGAACACATCGCCGCACCAGCACAGCCCGAGCGCGACGACGAAGCACAGCTGCGTGTCCCCGGCGGTCGCCCGCAGCGTGGCCGCGGCCGCCGCGAACGCCGCGGTCGCGACGGGCTTGCACCAGTACTCGGCGCGTCGCGCCTCACGGCCGACCGCCACCCAGTCCCCGACGGCGAACACGCCCGCGAGGACCAGCAGCGCGGCGGCGGTCACCGTCATGGAGGCGTTCTAGTCGCCCGGGACCGGCTGGTCCGGCAACCCAGCCCGTACGATCGGGCATGGGACGCGTCGCGGAGGTCCGGGCTCTCGTCGATCGGGCGAGCGCGCGCCTGCTGCGCCTGCCCGGCGTGCCGACCGTCGTCCGCGTGCAGCGCCGCTACGTCGACGCCCGCGGGTCGACGCTCGCGGCCTCGATCACCCTGTACTTCTTCCTCGCGATCTTCGCCGTCACCGTGCTCGCCGTCGCCCTGCTGGGGTTCCTCTCCGAGGGCGGCGCGAACCTGGCGCGCAACCTCCCGAGCCAGCTCGGGCTGAACGGTCCCACCGCGCACCTCGTGCACAACGCCGTCGATACGGCGCGGCACAGCCGCAAGGTCGCGACCGTTGTCGGGCTCGTCGGGTTCGCCTGGACGGGCACGAACCTCGGCATCGTCATCGGCGACGCGTACAACGCGGCGTGGGACGTCGACCGGCGCGGGATGGTCGACCGGTTGTACGCCGTGGCGTGGCTCGGCGGCGCGGCCGTGTTTATCGGCGCCGGGGCGCTCGCCACCGCGGCGTGGGGGCTGCTCCCCGGCGTGTTCGCACCGCTCGTGATCGTGGTGTCACTCGGCACCGACACGGCGCTCTTCGTGTGGACGTCGTGGATCCTCCCGAACCGCCGCGTCCCGATCCGGGCACTGCTGCCCTCCGCCGCGCTGGGCGCGGTGGTCCTCGAGGCGCTGAAGCTGATCGGCGCGTACGTCGTGCCGCGCCTCGTCTCGCACTCGTCGGCCATCTACGGCGCGATCGGCGTCGTCTTCGCGCTGCTCGCCTGGCTGCTCATCTTCGGACGCCTCGTCGTGTACGTCGCGATCGTCGAGGCGCACGGCTGGGAGCGACAGCACGGCGAGCGCGTCGTCGACCTCGAGGGTCCGGCGCTGCCCGCCCCGTCCGCGCCGCGTCAGGGCTGAAGCCGCCGCAGCACCCAGCTCGCGCCGGCGCGCTCGTAGCGGAGCCGGTCGTGGAGGCGGTCGTCTCGGTGCTGCCAGAACTCGATCGACTCCGGGGTGACGAGGTAGCCGCCCCAGAACGGTGGGAGCGGCACGTCCTCGTCGGCGTAGCGCTCGGCGGTGGCCGCGGCGGCGCGCTCGAGCGCGGCCCGGTCGGCGATCGGCGCGCTCTGGTGCGAGGCCCACGCGCTCACTTGGCTCGCTCGCGGCCGGTTCCGCCAGTAGTCCTGCGACGCGGCAGGCTCGAGGCGCGTCACCGGGCCGACCGCCCGGACCTGCCGGCCCATCGCCGGCCAGTGCCACACGAGGGCGGCGCGCGGGTTCGCGGCGAGGTCCTGGCTCTTCGCGCTGTCGTAGCTCGTGTAGAAGCGGAACCCCGCCTGGTCGACGCCGCGGAGCAGCACGACCCGGGCGCTCGGCGCCCCATCCGCGCCGGCGGTGGCCACGACCATGGCGTCGTAGGCATCGACGCCGGCCGTCGCCGCGGCGTCGTACCAGCGTCGGAACTGCGTCACCGCGTCCGCGTCGACGTCGGTCTCTCGAAGCTCAGCCATGGTGGTGGGCCAGCACGGGTGCTGGCGGCGTGCCAGGGTACTGAGCCAGCGAGGAATGGGCGACCGTCCGCCGAGGAAGGGGCACACCGATGGGCTTTCACCACGTGGCGATCACGACCCGCGACGCGGACGCGACCCACGCCTTCTACACCGACGTGATGGGGTTCCGCCTCGTGCGGGTCGAGGCCGCACCCTCCGCCGAGGGCGGCTGGGCGCGGCACCTCTTCTACGACACCGGCAACGGGGAGTGCCTCGCCGTCTGGGAACTCCACGACAACCCGTCGGTGCCCGGCGACTTCGACCCGTCGATCAGCCGCGGCCTCGGGCTGCCGTCGTGGACGAACCATCTCGCGTTCGCGGTCGAGGACCTCGCGGCGCTCGCCGCGACGCGCGACCGGTGGCGCTCGCACGGCTACGACGTGCTCCAGATCGATCACGGCTGGTGCACGTCGATCTACCTCGACGATCCGAACGGCATCGCCGTCGAGTGCTGCTGCACGACGCGGGCGTTCACCGGCGCCGACGCGGCCCAGGCCGAGCAGCGCCGCCGCGCCGCTCGCCCGGCGCTGGACGCGCCGCCCGATCCCGAGGTCTACGAGGCCGCGACGCTCGCCGCGAGGTGACTCAGAGCCCGTCGAGGGTGGGTGGCGTCGCCGCGCAGCGCCCGTGCACGCGCGCCACGAGCAGGGCGAGACGGGCCACGAGCTCGGCGTGCACCGACTGCAGGTAGGTGAGGCGCGCGTCGAGGCGCTGGCCGAGGCGGGCGCGTCCGTTGCGGGTGAGCTGGGTCCGGAGGTTCGACGCCTTCTCGTAGGCGTTCTTGGCCTTCGTGTTCGCGGCGGCAATGCGCGCGTACTGGGCCTGGACGCGGGCACAGATCGCGGGGGCGCCGTGGACCTCCGCGCCGGCCGGGGCGGCGAGCGCCACCGGCAGCGTCAGGGCGACGAGCGCAGCGGCGGCCGCCACTCGCCGTCGGGCCGTGCCCATGCGAGCGTCTCCTTCGTCGTGGCCACGATAGAAGACCAGCCTGACCAGCCCGTATGAGCCGACGGTGAAGAGCGCGTCAGCGCCGTGTACGGGCGGCGGCGCGCCCGCCCCGACGCCGAGCGCCCGCTCGAGGCGGGGCGCGGTTGTAGCGCTGCACGAGGAGGCACGGGACGTTGGCCAGCACGCCGAAGGCGAGCATCGCCGTGGCGAGCCACCACGGGTTCCACGCGTAAACCACCGCGCTCAGCGCCAGGATCGCCCCGTCCGTCGCGCTCGAAGGCTCGGAGCCGCAGCGGCCCCGAACCGGTCAGGCGCTCGTCCGAGAGACGATGCGCCGCGTACCCGCAGCTCGCGCTCCAGCCGGCCCAGGCGGCGGCGTCGACGAGAACCAGCAGGACGTGATGCGTCGACGCCAGCGTCGCCACTACGGCCCCTGGTCGGTGCCGCCCCGCAGCGGCACCGTCCGCCCCTTCCAGCGGACCTGGCCGCGCAGGTTCAGCACGACCGACACCGCGAAGAGCCCGACGAACACGAGCGCGAGCAGCGGGTAGAGCGCGGCGGCGACCACGCCGAAGTTCCCCAGCTGCCGGAGCATCACGAAGCACTGCAGCGCGTACGCCGCGTAGACGAGCAACCAGACGCCGTTGCCGGTCAGCGCCGCGAGCCCGGCAGCGAGTGCGGCGCTGACCCAGATCACGATCGCGACGAGGCGCGGATTCGGCGTGGTCGTGGCGCCGGCCGCGAAGTTCTTCGTGAACCCCTCGACGAGGGCGCCGGGCCGGTCGTACATGTGGAACGCGACGAGGTCCCCGCCGGCGTAGGACCGCACGGGCTGCGACGCGGCGACGAACCGCCGGGCGAGCGCGACATCCTCGAGGATGGCGCGCCGCACGGACCGGTGGTCGAGGTGGGTGAGCAGCGCGTCACGCGGGGCGATGAGGCACGGACCAAACGCGGCCCGGCCCCGCGCGCGCGCCGTGCCGGGCGACGCGAGCCCGACACCCATCACGGCGACGAGGTTGAAGAACGCCGCGGCGCGCTCCCACCACCGCTGCATCTCGTGGTACGGCTGCACCGACACGAGGCCACCCCGCTCGGCCCACACGTGCGCCAGCCGGGCGAGCAGGTGCGGGGACGGGTCGACGTCGGCGTCGAGGCACACGACGACCGGGGCCTGCGCGGCACGCACCCCCTGGTAGAGGGCCCACGGCTTGCCGGTCCACCCCGCCGGGAGCGGCGCGCCGGTGAGCACCTCGGCGCCGCGCGCCGCGGCGACGGCCGCGGTGGCGTCGCTCGAGCCGTCGTCGACGACGATCACCTCGTGCGGCTCGTCCGTCTGGGAGGCGAGGCCGCCGAGCACGGTCGGCAGGTTCAGCTCCTCGTCGCGCGCCGGGATCACGACGGCGACGCGGGTCGCGGTCGGGCCCGGCTCCGGCGCGTACGGCACGCCGTGCACGCGGAAGCACAGGTACCAGCCGAGAAGCCACGCCGCGCCGAGCGCGAGCAGGCGGAGGTCCATCTCGAGGGGCGAGGTTAGGGTGCGAGGCCATGGACTTCGCCCTCTCGCCCAAGACCGAGGCGCTGCGCGAGCAACTGCGGACCTTCATCGACGAGCACGTCGAGCCCGCGGTGCCGATCGCTCGCGAGCAGGTCGAGGCGGCCGGGGACCCGCACGCCCATCCGCCCGTCATGGAGGACCTGAAGGCCGAGGCGAAGCGCCAAGGCCTCTGGAACCTGTTCCTGCCGGACGACCGGTACGGGCCCGGGCTGACCAACGTCGAGTACGCGCCGCTTTGCGAGCTGATGGGCACGAGCCTGCTGACCGCCGAGGCGACGAACTGCTCAGCGCCCGACACCGGGAACATGGAGATCCTCGCGTCGTTCGGCACGCCACTGCAGCAAGAGGAGTTCCTCCGCCCGCTGCTCGACGGCGAGATCCGGTCGTGCTTCGCGATGACCGAGCCCTGGGTCGCGAGCAGCGACGCGACCAACATCCAGAGCCGGATCATCCGCGACGGCGACCACTACGTCATCAACGCGCACAAGTGGTGGACGAGCGGCGCGGCGTCGCCGCGGTGTCGATTCGCGATCCTCATGGGGGTCTCGAACCCCGACGCCGACCCGTATCACCGCCACTCGATGATCCTGGTGCCGCTCGACGCACCGGGCGTGCGGATCGTGCGGACCCTCCCGGTGTTCGGCCACGACGCGGGCGGCGGCCACTGCGAGACGCTCTACGAGAACGTGCGGATCCCCGCGGAGTACCTGCTCGGGGAGGAGGGCGGCGGGTTCGCGATCGCGCAGGCCCGCCTCGGGCCCGGGCGGATCCACCACTGCATGCGGGCCATCGGGATGGCCGAGCGGGCCCTCGCCCTGCTGTGCGCCCGCGCCCAGCAGCGAGTCGCGTTCGGCCAGCACCTCGCCGACAACGCGGTGGTGCAGGAGCGCGTCGCCGAGAGCCGCATCGAGATCGAGCAGGCCCGCCTGCTCACGATGAAGGCCGCCTGGCTCATGGACACGGTCGGCAACAAAGGCGCGCGCTTCGAGATCGCCGCGATCAAGGTCGTGGCGGCGCGCCTCGCCACCACGGTCATCGACCGGGCCATCCAGCAGTTCGGTGGCGCCGGCGTCTCGGACGACTGGCCGCTCGCGCAGCTGTACACGCACGCGCGCACGCTGCACCTCGTGGACGGGCCCGACGAGGTCCACCTTCAGCAGATCGCGCGGCGCGAGCTCCGCCGGTACGAGGCCTTCCGCACGTGAAGGTCCGCGTCGGCTACGGCCTCGGCGTGCAGGGTCTGCGCGACGAGGAGCGCTTCGGGTCGCTCGTCGACGGGCTCGACGGGTGCGGGTTCGATTCGCTGTGGCTGTCCGAGCGGGTGGCGGGCGACGCGCCCGATCCCCTCGTCGGGCTCTCGTTCGCCGCGGGTCGCTCGGCGCGCCTGAAGCTCGGCACGAGCGTCCAGGTGCTCCCCGGGCGCAACCCGGCGCTGCTCGCGAAGGCGTGGGCGAGCCTCGACCGCCTCTCGGGCGGCCGGGCGCTCCCCGCGTTCGGTCTGGGCAACCCGATCGCCGCCGAGCACCAGGCGTTCGGCGTGCCCCGCGACAGCCGGGCGCCGATCTTCGACGAGGCGCTCCCGCTGATCCGGCGCCTCTGGACCGAGGACCACGTCGACCACGACGGCGACCACTTCCACTACCGCGACCTCACCGTGCGACCCAAGCCGCGCCAGCAGCCGCCCGACGTGTGGCTCGGCGGCCGGGCGAAGAGCGAGCTGCGGCGCTGCGGCCGACTCGGTGACGGCTGGCTCGCCAGCTTCTCCACGCCCGGGGACTGCGCCGCGGGCCGGGTGATCGTCGACGACGCGGCGGCGGCCGCCGGGCGAGCCGTCGATCCCGAGCACTTCGGTGCGATGGTCACGTACGGCCACGACGCCATCCCGGACCCGCTGCGCCAGCGCCTCGCCGCGATCCGGCCCGAGGTCGACCCCGCGGACTTGGTCGCCGTGGGCCTCCCGGCACTGCGGACGCGCCTCAGCGAGTTCGTGTCGGTGGGGTTCTCGAAGCTCGTGCTCGTCCCGCTGACCGAGCCCGACGACTGGGCGCGTGAGCTCGAGCAGGTCGGCGGCGCGGTCCTCGACCTCCAGACCTGACCGTCACACCTCGAGCGCGGGGACGTGCTCGACCTCCTCGGTGACGAGCGGCGAGCGCGCCAGCCACAGGATGCCGACGATCATCGCGGCGATCGCCGCGCCCGCCACGACCCAGGCGAGCGCGCTCTGCGCGTCGAGGTGCTCCCCGAAGAGCAGGACACCCATCACCGAGGCGAGCACCGGATTCGAGACCGACATCACGGGGAGCGACGCCGCGACGTGGCCCGCCTGGAAGGCGCTCTGGTTCAGCACGAGGCCGACGACCGACGCGAGCAGCAGGGCGTAGAGCTGCCAGTGCCCGAGAATGGGCAGCACGGAGGGCGTGAGCCGATCGACGGTGGCCTTCGTGAGCACGGCGGTGAGGCTGTACACGACGCCGGTGGCGAGCCCGTAGTAGGTGGCCCGGTGGCCCGGCTCGCGGGTGCGTCGCCCGAGGGCGACGGCGGTCCCGGCGACGACGATCACGAACACCGCGGCGAGCGCCCACGCCAGGGGTGACGCGTGCGAGGTCGTGCCGGTCGGCGCACCGACCTCGACGTAGAGCGCCAACCCGACCGTGACCATCACCGCAGGGATCATCTCGGCCCTCGTCACGCGGCGGCCGGTGCGGAACGACGCGAACGGCAGCGCGAACAACAAGCCGCTGCACAACAGCGGTCCCACCACGAGCACCGACCCGAAGCCGAGCGCCGCGGCCTCGAAGCCGTACGCGGCGACGTCGACGGCGATCCCGAGCAGCCAGAGCGGCCGATGGGCGAGCGACACGATGAGCCGCGGCGAGAGCGACAGCTCGGGCGGCTGCTGCGCGGCCACGCGCTGCTGGACGACCGAGGCGATCGCGTAGCAGAGCCCACCGCAGAGCGCGAGGACGACCGCGAGGGTCACGACTCAGACGCGCGCCGGCGGGTGCCGTGGGACCAGACCGTGGTCCCGCAACGGTCCGACGGCGAGGCCGCGCGCGTGGAACTGCTCGGCGAGCGGCGCGAGGGCGCCCAGCGTCGAGTGCCAGGAGCCGGGCGCCGACTCGCAGTCGGAATCGTGGAGGAGCACGGTCCCCCCGGCGATCGGGCGGCGCAGCACGTCGGCCACGACGGTGTCGGGGGTCGCCTCGGTGCGCCAGTCACGCCCCCACGTCGTCCACAGCACCGTCGTGAGCCCGGCCCGGCGCGCACCCGCGACCGCGCCGTACGACAGAGCGCCGAACGGTGGCCGGAACCAGGTCGGGGCGACGCCCGCGGCGCCGGCGATCGCGTCGGTCGCCTGCTGGATGTCGCGGCGGACGGCGCGGGGCCCGCGGCTCATCATGCTCCGGTGGGTGTCGCCGTGGACGGCCGCCTCGTGGCCCGCCGCGACGAGATCGGCGACCAGCGACGGCGCACGTCGGGCCATGCCACCGAGCATGAAGAAGGTGGCGTGCCACCCGAGACGGTCGAGCTCGGCCAGGATCGCCGGCGTCGATTCGGGGTCGGGGCCGTCGTCGAAGGTGAGCGCGACGTGGTCGTCGCGACCCCACCCGACCAGCCGGGGCGTCACCCGGTTCCCGATCGGCGCCACGCGGGCGAGCGCCGGCCCGGC
>DATDGU010000238.1:0-35210 GCA_036521915.1 Acidimicrobiia bacterium
GGACCTCGGGCGCGCACCACGCCGACTGGTGCATGTGCTTCGTGCGCACCAACCCCACGGTGCCCAAGCACCAGGGGATCAGCGTGCTGATCATCGACATGCGGACCCCCGGGGTCGAGGCCCGCCCGTTCGCCGAGCTCACCGAGCCCGACTACTGCGACTTCAACGAGGTGTTCTTCACCGACGTCGTCGTCCCGGCCGAGCACCTCCTCGGCGAGGTGGACCACGGCTGGGCTCTCACCCAGGCGTCGCTCGGTCACGAGCGCGCCATGCTCTGGATCGACTACGCGTACGACGTGCAGCGCGCCCTGCACACGATGATCGGCCTCGCCGACCAGCCGGGTCCCGACGGGACGCCGCTGCGCGACGACCTGCGCTTCCGCGACGACGTCGCCGCCTTCTACGTCGAATCTCAGGCCCTCATGCTCATGGGCTACCGGGGCTTCTCGAAGTTCATGCGGGGCCGCGCCGCGCCCGAGCACTCGCTGCTGAAGCTGGACGGCAGCGAGACGCTCCAGCGGCTGCTGCTGTGCGCCACCGAGTGGACGGGCGACGCCGCGCTGGACCTCGACGTGCTGGGGCCCAAGCTGTGGCGCGAAGGGGCGTGGGTGAACCAGTACCTCCGCTCGTTCTCGGGCACGATCCCGGGCGGCACGAGCGAGATCCAGCGCAACATCATCGCCGAGCGCGTGCTCGGCCTGCCCCGCTGAGAGGACCGATGACCGACGAGCTCACCGCGGCCGACGTCGCCCGCATGCGCACCCCGCTGTGGGAGCAGGCCAAGACCGCGATCGCCCAGGGCCGCGCCGGCGACGCGGTCGCGCTCATCGACCGGGCGGTCGACCAGTGGAGCGCGCTGAAGGACTACTCGATCAACTGGATCACGTCGCTGCTCACCTTCATCGGCGAGGAGCTCGGGGAGGAGGCCGTCGAGCGCGCGCTGCGCAAGACGGGCGAAGAGTTCGTCCGGCCCCGGCGCGACACCGGCACCGACTGGGGTTCGCTGCCCGCCGCGGCGCGGGCCAAGGTCATCGCGCGGGCCATGCTCGCCAACATGGGCGCGGTCGACGTCGCCGAGGACGACGAGAAGATCGTGCTGACCTTCCAGTGCGGCAGCGGCGGGAAGCTGATCGACGACGGCCGCTACGAAGGCGAGCACCCGTACCTGCGCCTGCGCGAGCAGGGCCCCCGCACGCTCATGCGCGACGAGCTCTGGGTGTACTGCGCCCACTGCTCGGTGAACAACGAGATGCAGCCCGTCGAGTGGGGCGGTACCCCGTCGAGCATCGAGTTCCCGCCCGAGCGTCCCGGCGAGCCGTGCGTGCACCACGTCTACAAGGACGTCACGAAGATCCCACCCGAGGCCTACGAGCGGATCGGCGAGACGCCCCCCGAGCGCGCGTGACCGTTCGCGCGCGCATCGGCTGAGTAGGATCCCGGCCCGTGCTGAGGGGTGCGCGGTGGTGGGCCGCGCCGCTGGTCGCCGTGGGTCTGGTGGTTGCGTTCGGCCCCGCCGCGGGCGCGCGCACCGCGGCGAAGCCGGTCCTCACGGTCGCCCAGCCCTGCACCTACCTGACGACCGCCCAAGTGCAGAAAGTGTTCGCCGGCGGCCCGGTCACCGCCTCGCCGGGGAACGGCCCGGCGTCGTCCACCGTCTGCAACTACCAGGTGGGCGCGGGCGGCAGCACCGGGACGCTCGTCGTCGCGCTGATGTACCCCTTCTTCCCGCCCCCCGGCCAGACCGCGGTCGACGTCGTCGAGGCCCAGCACGCGGACGACACGGTCACCGGCCTGACCCTCCAGACGCTGCGGGTCGGCACCTCGTCGTACGCCGACCTGGACCGCTCCATCGTCTACGTGGCGGCCAGCAAGAAGTTCGCGTTCTACCTGCAGTGGCTCCCGCCCGGCGTGTCGCCGTCGAACGGCGCCTCGATGAGCCCGAAGCTGCAGAAGCAGATGGTGACCCTGGCGAAGGTCATCGTCGTCCGCAGCAAGTAGGCGGCGCCGCCCCGTCCTACCGGCGCAGCACCCGGCCCGGCCGCGCCGCAACCGCGTCGGCCAGCGGCTCGCCGTCCACCTGGATCGGGGTGCCGTTCACCACGACGTGCGCGACGCCGCTCGGCGTGTCCGCGACGAGGCGCTCGCCGTCGGCGGGGAAGTCCCGGATCCGCCGCAGCCCGCCCGGTGCGACCGTGTCCGGGTCGAACACGGTGATGTCGGCGGCGCGCCCCTCCTCGAGGACGCCCCGGTCGGCGAAGCAGAAGACGCCGGCCGGCTCGCCGGTGAGCTTGTGGACCGCGGCCTCGAGCGAGAGGACCTCCCGCTCGCGCACCCAGTTCCCGAGCAGGTCCGTCGGGAGGCACGCGTCACAGAGCTGGCCGACGTGCGCGCCCGCGTCCGAGAGGCCGATGAGCATCCCGTCCGCTTGCAGCAGCGTCGCGATCATGTCCTGGTCGTCGTTGGCCAGGACGGTGCGCACCCGGGTGGTGAGATCCTCGGAGAGCGCGAGCTCGAGCAGCGCGTCGAGCGGCTCGACGCCCCGCTCCTCGGCGAGCCCGGCCACGTCGCGGCCCTCGAGCTCGGGGTGGTCGCGGCTCTCGGCGATCACCACGTTCTGCCAGCGCGGCCGGAACACGCGGCCCGTCGCGAGCTGCTCCTGCGCCGTGTGGCGCCAGGTCGGGTCGCGATAGGCGGCGAGGCGCTCCTCGAGCGGGCGGTCCATGAGCGCGCGGAACGCCGGCACCGTGTTGAACGTGAACGGCTCGGTGAGCGTCATCTGGAACGTGAGCGGCCGGCACGTCACCTGGGGCCACACGTCGGCGCCCTCGGCGCGCCGCTCGGCGTTCAGCTTCGCCATGTTCGAGGCGAACGGCGAGCCCTGCATCGTGAGCAGCGCCGTCCACGTGAACGGCTGCCCGACGGCCGGCTGGAGGTCGTAAACGTCGGTGTGGTGGATCCGCTCGCCCGGCGTGAGCTCCGCGACGCCCCGGCCCAGCTCGCCAAGCGGGGCGAGCAGCGCGGCGAGCTCCGCACGGCCGGCAAGGCGCGACGGCACGGGGCGGCCGCCGTCGCCTGAATGCGTGGGTGCCGAGCTCGTCGCGAACCCGGCGGCGCCCGCCGCCACCGCGTCCCGCACTACCGCGGCCATCCGGCGCAGCTCGTCGTCGGTCGGCTCCTCGCGCTCGTAGCCGTCGTCGCCCATCACGAAGAGGCGCAGCGCGGTGTGGCCGATGTACGCCGTGTAGTTCAACGCGACGCCGTGGCGCTCGACCGTGTCGAGATACTCGGGGAACGTCTCGAACTCCCACGGGATCCCCGCCTCGAGCGTCGCCAGGCTCATGTCCTCGACGTGCTGGAGCGTCCGGCCGATGAGGCCCCGATGCTCCGGGCGGCACGGGGCGATCGAGAACCCGCAGTTGCCGGCCACGACGCTCGTCACGCCGTGCCACGACGACGGGGTGAGCCCCGGGTCCCAGAACACCTGCGCGTCGCAGTGCGTGTGGATGTCGATGAAGCCGGGGGTCACGACGTGCCCCGCGGCGTCGAGCTCCCGGCGGCCGGACATGCCCTCGCCGATCTCGGCGATGCGGTCGCCGTCGACGGCGACGTCGGCCCGGACGCCCGGCGCCCCCGTCCCGTCGATGACGGTGCCGCCACGGATCACCAGGTCGTGCGCCACGGCGCCACCTCCCTCACCCGGCCGGGTCGAGCCCGCGCTCGGACTCCGACACCATCGACCCTATTACGGTGGGACGCCGTGGCTGTCTGGTTCGAGCGCCCGCGTCGGGCCCCGCATCCGGGCGGCGCCGCGTGAGCGCACCGCCGGACGCGATGCGGGTCGCGGTCTACCGAGGTCGCAACGAGCTCGACATCGAGGAGCGGCCGGTCCCCGCCGTGGGGCCCCACGACGTGCTCCTCGAGGTGAGCCATTGCGGCGTCTGTGGCAGCGACATCCACTTCGTCCTCGAGGGCTGGGGTCGGCCCGGCGCGATCGAGGGCCACGAGTACGCGGGTCGGGTGGTCGCGGTCGGCGACGCGGTGACCGAGTGGCGGGTCGGCGACGCGGTCGTGGGCGGCCCGAGCCCGCGCTGCGGCACCTGCGAGTACTGCCTCGCGGGCCGTCCCTCGCTGTGCAGCGGCCGCAGCACGCCCGGCATGAGCGTCCACTCGGACGGGGCGTTCGCCGAGTACACGCTCGTCTCCGACCAGGCCCTCCGGCGCGTCCCGCCCGGCATCTCGCTGCGCGCCGCCGCGCTCGCCGAGCCGCTCGCCGTCGCCCTCCACGGCCTTACCCGGGGCGGCGTGCAGGCCGGGCAGCGCCTCCTCGTCACCGGCGCCGGCCCGATCGGCGCCCTCTCGGTCGCCGCGGCCCGCGCCCGCGGCGTCACCGACATCGTCGTGAGCGAGCCCCACCCGCGCCGCCGCGCCCTCGCCGAGCGGCTCGGCGCTGTGACGGTCGAGCCGGACGCGCTCGTCCCTCCGGCCTCGCCCGGTGACCTGGTCGACGAGCCCTTCGACGTCGCGCTCGACTGCTCGGGCCACGCCGGCGCGATGCAGGCCGCCCTCGCGCAGCTGAAGCGCGGCGGGACGCTCGTGCTCGTCGGCGCGGGGATGCACGCCCCCCGCTTCGACAACAACCGGATCCTGTTGAACGAGCTCGTCATCACCGGCGCGTTCGTCTACGACCCCGACGGGTTTGAGCGCAGCCTCGAGCTGCTCGCCCGCCCCGACTTCCCCGCCGACGTGCTCATCGAGCCGGACGACGTCCCCCTCGAAGGGCTCTACGACGCGATCGTCGGGCTCCACGAGGGGGACCTGGCGGCGAAGGTGATGATCGTGCCGCAGCGAAAGGAGCCGGCGTGAGCGAGCGCAAGCCGAGGTTCAACCATGTGGCGATGAGCCTGTCGCCCGAGCTGCTCGGCCCCGAGCGGCGCGAGGAGATCGTGGGTTTCTACCACGACGTGTTCGGCTGGGATGAGCTGCCCATGCTCACCATCGACGGGAAGCGCCTCGTCCTCTCGGCGTACACCTACGAGCAGTTCGTGTTCCTCATCGCCGACGACCCGCCGATGGAGTGCCCCCGCCTCGACCACTTCGGGATGTCGGTCGCCACCGAGGCCGAGCTCGACGGGATGCTCGAGCGGGCCCGCGCCGTGCAGGCCCACGACGACCGCGTCGACATCATCGACAAGAAGCGCGAGGACCATGGCGTGCTCGCGATCACCAGCTGCTACGTCCGCTACCTGCTCCCGATGATGGTCGAGGTGCAGTGGTGGGACTTCAAGGAGCACGAGCGGCCGGCCGGGGTGGGCGCGGGTGGCTGACGCGCCGCTGCGCTTCGGGGCGTTCGCGCCCCAGGGCTGGAAGCTCGAGTACGCCGGCTGGGACGCCGCCGACGCCTGGGCGCGCACCGTCGAGCTCGCCCAGCGCGCCGAGCAGCTCGGCTACGAGCACCTCTGGGTGTACGACCACGTCGAGACGGTGCCGCGGCGCGAGCCGACGCATGTCTTCGAGGCCTTCACCACGCTCGCGGCGCTGTCGCAGCGCACCAGCACGATCCGCCTCGGCCAGCTCGTCACCTGTGCCGCCTACCGCAACGCCGGGCTCCTCGCGAAGGAGGCCGCCGGCCTCGACGTGGTGAGCGGCGGTCGCCTCATCCTCGGGCTCGGCGCCGGCTGGTACGAACGCGAGTACCAGGCGTACGGCTACGACTACCCGTCGGCCGGGACCCGCCTCGCGATCCTCGAGGAGACGGTGCAGGTCGTGCGGGCCCTGTGGTCCGACGAGACGGTCACCTTCGAGGGCAAGCACCTCCGCTTCGACGGCGCCTACTGCGACCCCAAGCCGTTGCAGCCCCACCCGCCCTTGTGGATCGGCGGCGGCGGTGAGCGGGTGACGCTGCGGATCGCGGCCGAGCACGCGGACGCGACGAACTGGCAGGTCGGCCTCGACGCCTTCCGCCACAAGTCCGAGGTGCTGGCCCGCCACTGCGACGCCGCGGGGCGCCCCTTCGACGCGATCGTGCGCACCAACGGCCCGGACTGCCGGATGTTCGCGACAGAGGCCGACCTACGCGCCTGGCTCGCCGCACCCGACGGTGGGGACCTCTGGGGAGGCGGCGACCGAGACGAGTACGTCCGCGACAACCTCGTCGGCACCGCCGAGCAGGTCACCGAGAAGGTCCAGGCCTTCGTCGACGCCGGCTGCCGCGAGTTCGTCCTGTGGTTCCGCGACTACCCCGACGCCGAGAGCCTCGAGCGCTTCGCGACCGACGTCCGCCCGCACGTCCGCGGATGATCCGCCCGGTATCGGCGTGAGCGTCGACGCGCCCAGCCGCGACGCCACCGCCGACACACCGGCCTCGCCCCGCCCCGTCCCCTGGTCGGCGCTGCTCGTCGCCGGGATCCTCGTCGCCGCCGTCGGGTTCCGCTTCTGGACCAAGTCCGACCTGTGGCTCGACGAGGCCAACTCGGTCAACATCGCCCGGCTCCCAATCGGCGACCTGCACGCCGCGCTGCGCCAGGACGGTGCGCCTCCTCTCTATTACACGCTGCTGCACTACTGGATCTCGTCCTTCGGGATCGGCGACCTCGCCGTGCGGTCCCTGTCGGGGGTGCTGGCGGTCCTGACCCTGCCGCTCGCCTGGTTCGCGGGGCGGCGCCTCGGCGGCCGGCTCGTCGCCTGGCTCGCCGTGATCGTGCTGGCGGTCTCGCCCTACGCCTTCCGGTTCGCGACCGAGTCCCGCATGTACTCCCTCGTCATGCTGCTCGTCTTCGCCGGCTACCTCGCCGGGCTCCGCGCCCTCGAGCGGCCGTCCGTCGCGCGGCTGCTCGCCGTCGCCGCGGCGACCGCCGCCCTCGTCTACACGCAGTACTGGTGCTTCTACCTGGTCGCCGTCGCGGGCGCGATGCTTCTCTACGCCGCGTGGCGCGCCGGCCCGGGCACGACCCGCCGGGCCCAGGTCCGCGTGCTCGCCGCCATCGCCCTCGGGGTCGTGAGCTTCGCGCCGTGGCTCCCCACCTTCCTGTACCAGGCGCGCCACACCGGGACGCCCTGGGGGGACCGGCAGGTGCCGTGGTACGCGGTCGCCCAGTCGGCCGTGCGCTTCGCGGGCAGCGAGCTCAACGCCGAGTCGTTCGTCCTCACGTTCGGGCTCGTCACCCTCGTCGTCCTCGCCATCTTCGGTCGGGCACTCGACCAGCGCACGATCGCGCTCGACTTCACGCCCCAGCCGGCCGTGCGCCGCGAGACGGTCCTCGGGCTCGGCACGCTCCTGCTCGGCACGACCGTGTCGTTCGTCGTCGGCAGCGCGTTCGATGCCCGCTACGCCGCGGTGATGTACCCGTTCTTCGTGCTGCTCGTCGCCGTCGGGATCAGCCTCTTCACCGACCCGCGGGTCCGCGCCGGCGTGCTCGCCTTCGTCGTGCTGCTCGGCTTCGTCGGCGCGGTGCGCAACGTGACCACGAACCGGACCCAGGCCGCCCAGTCGACGAGCATCATCGCCGCGCAGGCCCGGCCGGGCGACGTCGTCCTGTACTGCCCCGACCAGATCGGCCCGTCCGGCAGCCGGCTGCTGCGCGACGTGCCCGGGCTCGCCCAGTTCACGTTCCCGGCCTTCGCCGCGCCCGACCGCGTCAACTGGGTCGACTACCGGGCCCGCATCGACGCCACGAACATCGACGCGTTCGCCCAGCAGGTGCTCGCCCGGGCGGCGGGCCACACGATCTGGTACGTGTCCGCCGGCGGCTACAACCACCTGTTCGGGAAGTGTGAGGCCATCGGCACCGCGCTCGCTCGGGCGCGACCGAACAACGCGACCCTCGTCGTCGCGGACCAGAACATCTACGAGTACATGGGCCTCGCCGTCTTCCACGCGTGACGCTGCTGCGCCGCCTCGGCGCCACCACCTTCGTGCGCCGCGACCTCCCGGCCGCCCTGACGCCGTGGATCGTCGCCCGGCTCATCGTCGCCGCCGCGCTCGTCGTCACCCGCTACGGCCAGAACCAGGTCGGGGCGAGACCCGAGCCGGTCGCGCTGCGCCAGGGGCTCTTCGCCTGGGACGCCGCCTTCTACCGCAGCATCGCCACGGGCGGCTACGGCGGGCTCCCGCACGCCGCCCTCCGGTTCTTCCCGCTCGTGCCGCTCCTCACGCGCGCCCTGGGCTTCGTGCTCCTCAACCACGAGGGCGTCGCGCTCGTCGTCGTCGTCAACGCCTCGGCGCTCGTCTTCGGCGCCCTGCTGCACCGCCTAGCGATGCTCGAGACCGGCGACGCGGCCCTCGCCCGCCGGGCCGCCTGGTTCGCCGCGGTGTTCCCTCCGTTCGCCGTGCTCGTCCTCGGCTACGCCGACGCGACCGCGATGGCCCTCGCCGCCGGGATGCTGCTCGCGCTGCGCACGCGCCGCTTCGAGCTCGCCATCCCGCTCGGCGTGCTCGCCGGCGTCTGCCGTCCCGTCGGGGTGCTGCTCGTCGCCCCGGCCCTCGTCGAGGCGGCGCGCGGGTGGCGCGCCACCGCCGGGCGGGAGCGCGTGGCGCGGGCCGGCGCCGTGGTGTCACCCATCCTCGGGCTCGCCGCCTTCCTCGCGTACGCCGGGCTCGCCTTCGGTGACGCGTTCGCGCCCCTGACCGTCCAGGACCAAGCGAGGCTCCGCGGCCACGTCCAGTCGCCGATCACGAGCGTCGTCAATGGCGTGCGCGACCTCGCGCACGCCGGCCGCTTCGGCCCCGGCCTCCACATCCTGTGGGCCGGCGTGTTCGCGCTGCTGCTCGTCGTCGTCGCGCGCAAGCTCCCGGCGTCGTACACGGCGTACGCCGCGGTGGCGCTCGTGCTCGCGCTCTCCGCCCAGAACCTCGACTCCTTCGAGCGCTACTGCGCCACCACGCTGCCGTTCCTCCTGGCGGTCGCGTTCATCACGAAGCGACCGGAAGCCGAGCGCGCCGCGCTCGTGCTCGCCGCGGCCGCGATGTTCGCCTACACGGTCCTCATCTTCCTCGGCCTCTCCGTCCCCTGATCGACGCACGCGCGGACGCGCGGTGTTTCGATGGGCATCACGTAGGCTGGACGCTCGCGTGAGTTCCCCCGACACAGCTCAGGACGGCCCCGAGGTCGTGATCGTCGGCGCCGGCCCGGCCGGGCTGACGGCCGCGTACCAGCTGACGAAGCGCGGCGTCGGGTCGACCGTGCTCGAGGCCGACGACGTCGTCGGCGGGATCAGCCGCACCGCGCAGCGCGACGGTTGGCGCTTCGACATCGGCGGCCACCGCTTCTTCACGAAGGTGAAGCCCGTCGAGGATCTCTGGTTCGAGATCCTCGGCCCCGACGACTTCCTGCGCCGCCCCCGCAAGAGCCGCGTCTACTACAAGGGCAAGTTCTACGACTACCCGCTCGTCCCGCTGGACGCGCTCCGCAAGCTCGGGTTCATCGAGGCGATGCGGTGCGGGTTCTCGTACGTGTGGGTGCGGATCCATCCGCCGAAGGACCAGACGAACTTCGAGGGTTTCATGGCTGGGCGCTTCGGTTGGCGCCTCTACCGGACCTTCTTCAAGGCGTACACCGAGAAGCTCTGGGGCGTGCCCGCCGACGCGATCCAGGCCGACTGGGGCGCGCAGCGCATCAAGGACCTCTCGCTGTTCCGTGCGGTGTGGGAGGCGCTCAAGCCCAAGCGCGTGCGGCGCGGCGCGGCGAAGTCCAAGCAGCTGACGAGCCTCATTGAGGAGTTCAACTACCCGAAGTACGGGCCGGGGATGATGTGGGAACGCGCCGCCGAGCTCGTCACCGCCCGCGGGACGAAGGTCGTGTTCAACTCGACGGTGACGGCGGTGCACCTCGCCGGTGGACGGGCCGTCGCAGTAACCGCCACCGCCGATGGCGTGCCGACGCGCTACGACTGCACGCACGTCGTGTCGTCGATGCCGCTCACCGCGCTCATCAAAGCGATGGACCCCCCACCGCCACCCGACGTGCTCGCCGCCGCGAACGGCCTGACGTACCGCGACTTCATCACCGTGGCGCTCGTCGTGCCGGCCGACGCCGTGGCGTGGGACGACAACTGGATCTACGTCCATGAGCCCGAGGTCAAGACGATGCGGATCCAGAACTTCGGGTCCTGGTCGCCGTACCTCGTGAAGGACGGCTGCAACGTGCTGGGCCTCGAGTACACGCTGCTCGACACCGAGCCTGACTGGACCGCTCCCGACGAGGAGCTCATTGAGCGGGGCAAGCAGGAGCTCGAGTACCTGCGGCTCGTGCGCGCCGCCGACGTCGAGGCCGGCTACGTGGTGCGGATGCCGAAGGCGTACCCGATGTACGACGCCACCTACAAGGCCAACGTCGAGACGCTGCGGGTGTGGCTCGAGGCGAACGCGCCCAACGTGTACCCCGTCGGGCGCAACGGGATGCACAAGTACAACAACCAGGACCACTCGATGTACACGGCGATGCAGTCCGTGGAGAACATCTTCGGCGCTCACCACGACGTCTGGTCGGTCAACGTCGAGGCCGACTACCACGAAGAGCGCCAGGACGACACGGCCGGCTGATCAGGCATCGACCGGGGGCAGGACGGGATGACCACGTATCCGGACGGTGGAGCGCGCCGAGCGGCGCCCTCCGCGCGCGCCGGTAGGAGCGACTGACGGTGGCCTGGCTCGGCGTCGTCGCCGTCATCGGGCTGCTCGTCTGCGGGATCGATGCGCTCTACAACGTGCTGCGCGTCCGCAAGGAACGCCGCGTCATGCCGAGCGGCGGGGCGCTGCCCGAGTACTGGACGCACCGCCGGCTCGGCTTCCTCGTCGGCGGCATCCTGAGCGTCGTCGTGCTCGCCATCGTGGGACTGTCCGTCGTGTTCGGGACCGCGGGCCACGGCTCGAAGCTCGTGGTGGCACCGACGACCACCGCGCCCGTGGTCACGACGACCACGCTGCTGCCGCCGACCACCATCGCGCCCGGCTTCGGCGTGCCGCGCCCTCGCTCGCAGGTGCGCATCGACGTGCTGAACGGCTCGGGCTTCCCTGCGGCCGGGCAGGCGAAGGCGGCCGCGCTGACCGGCACCGGATACAAGATCGCCAGCACCGGCACCACGACGCTGCAGCCGGCGACGGTCGTCGAGTGCCGCCTCGGCTTCGAAGCCGACGCGGTCGAGCTCGCCCGGGCCGTGGGGCCCGGGACGCTCATCGCCGGCTTCCCGAACGCCGACCCGCCCGGCGCCAAGAACGCCGACTGCGTGCTGCTGCTCGGCCCGGTGCCCGCGCCCCCCACGACGGCCCCCCGGTAGCCCCAGTATCCGGGTGAAATAGCGGGTGCACTGGGTGAGGCCACGCCGCCCGATAACGTGCTGCCTCTTGAAATCACGACTCGTCCTCATCGTTGAAGCGTCTCTCCTGGCCGGGGCCCTGGCCCTCGCCGCCCCGGCGGCCGCCGGCGCCGCCAGCCCGGCAAAGGGGGGCCACGGCTCGACCACCACGACGACGACAACCAAGCCCGGGTCATCGTCCGGGTCGGCCGCCGCCTTTGCCACCCTCGTCATCAAGCCCGCCTCGATCGGGCACGTGTCCGTCGAGCAGGCCGGCACGAGCAGCTTCACGCCGGGGACCAACAACGAGCAGCTCCACGTCGGCGACACCGTCCAGACCGACACCGTCGGCCTCGCCGAGATCGACTACGCGACCAACGCGTACACCCGACTCGACGTCAACACGACGTTCATGATCAAGAAGCTGACGGACAACCAGGGGAACCGCCAGATCGACGGCGGGCTCACGTCCGGTGAGACCTGGAACCGCACCGCGGAGCTGACCCAGAGCGAATCGTTCCAGCAGGACGGCGGCGGCGTCTCCGCGGCCGTGTCCGGGACGGCCTTCGTCGCCGACTGCACGACGTCCACCGCGTGCACGTTCACCGCGGTGATCGACAACACCAACCTCACCGGTCCTAACGGTCAGACGGAGACCCTGAACCCGCTCACGCAGTGCGTCACCCAGAACGCCGCGCTTTGCGCGTCCCCGACGATGCTCACGCCTGATCAGCTCGCGCTGATCCGGTGGATCCAGTACAACGTGCTCCTCGACTTCACGGAGCACGGCATCGGGAACGGGATCTTCGACCCGTTCGGCGCGACAGTGACGGTCACGAACGGCGTGGTGACGAGCGTGACGCCGTCGGGCGGCACGTTCACGCCGACCACACCGTCGAGCACGCCGCCGAGCATCGACTCCACGAAGCCCGTCAACGTCGAGTCCGTCCTCCCGAAATCGCCCACCGATCCCTGCGCTACCTTCCCGACCGGACCGACGGACACCATCGCGATGGGAGATGACTGCGCGGCGACGTTCACGCTGAACGTTACGGGCGCAACGGTCGTCCTGTTCCAGCTGCCACCCAACATCGGCATGGGCCAGCTCCTGGAGCTGTTCGACGTCACGCTGGGCAACCAGGAGGTCTTCTCGGGTTCCCCGTACGGTGCCTCGGACACGTTCCAGCTCACGGCGCAGGACCCGCCGAGTCCTCCCAACCCGCCCGGCTCCGACGTGGGGAGCACCTCCTTTACCTACACCGCGGGCGGACCCGGTGGCGTGGCGACCTCCAATCCGGTGAACGTCGACGTGCACTGCGACAGCGTCGACGATTCGACGTGCACGACCGCGGCTGCGGCGTCGACGTCGTCCCCGCCGTCGACCACTACGACCTCGACCAGCACGGTGGCATCGCCGAGCAGCCCCTCAAGCGGCACGTCGACGAGCGCCACGACGCCTAGCACGACAATACCCGGCCCCTAACGCTCCGGATACGGCTCACTCCGGAGGCAATAGCATCGGCGCCATGGTGTCGACGCTCGTCAACTCCGCCGATTCGCACGTGGTCGAACCGCTCGACCTGTGGGTGCAGCGCCTCCCCGCGAGCCTTCGCGACCGCGCGCCGCGCGTCGCCGAGGTCGACGGCGAGATGCGTCTCCTTGTCGAGGGGATGGTGCCGCGCCGCATGGGCGGGAGCGGAAACACCGAGGCGGAGCGCCGGGACCGCGAGCGCACCAACGAATCACACTTCCGGTCCGGCGGCTGGGACCCCTCGCAGCGCATCCTAGACCTCGACGAAGACGGGGTGTGGGGCGAGGTGCTCTACCCGACGATCGCGCTGTTCGGGTTCATGATCCCCGACCCGGAGCTGCGGTGGGCGAGCTGCCGTGCGTACAACGACTGGCTCGCCGAGACGTTCGCCGCGCAGTCGGCACGCTTCGCCGGCGCGGCGATGATCGCCGTGCAGGAGATCGAGCCGGCCGTGGAGGAGATCGAACGTGTCGCGAGGCTCGGGCTCCGATCGATCATGCTACCGATGCAGGCGCCCGAGGGTCTGCCGTACAACTCTCGTGAGTACGACCCGGTGTGGGCGGCGGCCCAGGCCCACGGGATGCCGGTGAGCTTCCACGTCGGGACGGGCTCGAACCCGGTGACCGAGCGCGGCCTCGGCGGCGCGGTCATCAACTACGTCGAGGTCGGCCTCGGCGCGCAGCGCACGCTCGCGTACCTCGCCGCGTCCGGTGTCCTGGCGCGGTTCCCCGAGCTGCACGTCGTCATGGTCGAGTGCGGCGCCGGGTGGCTGGCCTGGCTCCTCGAGCGCATGGACGAGGCCTTCGAGGAGCACGAGCAGTGGGTCCAGCCCAAGCTGGCCGAGCCGCCCTCGTTCTACGTGCGCCGCCAGGGCCACGTGACGTTCGGCAACGACGCCGCGGGCGTCGTGAACCGGGACTTCACCGGCGTCGAGTCCCTCCTGTGGGCCTCGGACTATCCGCACCCCGAGGGGACCTGGCCGCACACGCGACAGACGCTCGAGCGCATCTTTGCCGATGTCCCAGCGCCCGAGCGCGAGCTCGTCACCTACCAGACCACGGCGCGCCTCTACGGCCTCGAGGCCCCCGCCGCGTAACCGTCGCGCCACGCCGGGTAGCGTGCGCCCATGGCCGACCCGCCGAAGTCCGTCGTCCTGACCCCCGAGCTCCACGAGTACCTCGTCGAGCACGGCACCCCGCTTGACGACGTGCAGCGCTGGCTGATCAGCGAGACGAAAGCGAAGGCGGGCGACTTCGCCGGGATGCAGATCGCGCCCGAGCAGGCTGCGTTCATGACCGTCCTGACCCGCCTCCTCGGCGTGCGCCAGGCTGTCGAGGTCGGGACGTTCACCGGCGCGTCGTCGCTCGCGGTGGCGCGGGGTCTCCCGCCGGGCGGGCAGCTGCTGTGCTGCGACGTGAGCGAGGAGTGGACGGCGGTCGCGCGTGAGGCGTGGCAGCGGGCCGGTGTGGCCGACCGCATCGAGCTGCGCATCGGTCCGGCGGTCGACACGCTGCGTAGTTTGCCCGACGACTTCGTGGTCGACCTCGCGTTCGTCGACGCCGACAAGACGAGCTACTCGGCGTACTACGAGGAGCTGCTGCGGCGACTCCGCCCGAACGGCGTCATGCTCATCGACAACACCCTCTGGCACGGGACCGTGATCGACGCGTCCGTCCAGGACGACAGCACGAGAGCCATCCGGGCCTTCAACGACGCCGTGGCGGCCGACGATCGGGTCGACACCGTGCTGCTGCCGATCAGCGACGGCGTCACGATGATGCGGAAGCGCTGAGCGCTACCCGAGGGTGAGCCGGCCCGGCTCGACGACCCGACCGGCGACGCCGGTGCGGAACCGGTCACACGGGGTGAGCCGCGCCGCCAGGTTCGTGATCAGAAGCTCTCCGGCCTCGTCCTCGACGAGCCAGCGGTCGGCGTCGTAGTCGAGCGCCCCGGCGCCGGGTGTCGACACCGCGCTCGTCGGGCCGACCCGCTGCCACCGCGCCGTCGGGAGACCGTCGTCGGCGAGTCGGCTTGCCGCGTCGGCGTCGCCCGCGGCCACGGCGTCCACCTGCTCGAAGACGCTCCCGAGGTCGCGGCCGAGGTCGGCGATGCCGTCGCACACCCGCCCGTTGACGCCCAGCACGACCGCGGGGCGCAGCTGGCGGACGAGCGAGACGGTGCGGAAGGCGTCGAAGTTGGTGGCGTCCGCCGACGAGTAGCGGGCGCCGAGCCGACCGGCGCCCCGCTCGAAGGGGGCGACGTGGATCGCCTCGGAGAGCAGGGACACGATCAGGACGAGGCCGCCGTCCCCGAGCCCGAGCGCGGCGAGGCGGGTGGCCATCGACTCGGTTTCGTCGTCGATGTCGGCGGCGGACACCGGCCACGGACGGACCTCGTCGCCGACGACGACGCGGCCGACGCCCCAGACCACGGGCGGGTCCTCGTAGCGGGCGGCGAAGACCATCAGGCTTTCGCCACCCGAGGGATCTTGTGCGGCGGGCCCTGGCGCAGCAGGACGTCGTGCTCGACGAGCTCGACGTCGGGCGGCACGCCGACGGCCTCGTGGACGGCGTCCGTGACCTGGGTGCGCACGGTGCCGAGGCTGCGCGCCCCGGCTGTCGCGTACCCGACGCGGAGCCGCAGCGTGTCGACCTCACGACGTGGCCGGATCACCTGGAACAGGCCCGCGGCGGTCTCGTCGACGCTCTCGATCGCGGCCCACACGTCGCCAGGCAGCACCGACACGCCGGCGACGACGACCTCGTCGCCTTTGCGGCCGAGGGGCCACACGCGGCCGTGGGTGCGGCCGCAGTCGCACGGCTCGGTGGTGTGGCGCACGATGTCGTCCGACCGGTACCGCACGAGCGGGGCGACCTTGTCGAGCAGCGTCGTGGACACGAGCTCGCCGCGCTCGCCGCTGCCGGCGGGCGCGGTGCCCTCGGGGTCGAGGTGCTCGATGAACGCGGTGTCCTCCCAGTAGTGGCAGCCGTCGTGCTCGGCGCACTCGGTGGCCGCGCCGACGTCACCGAGCGCCGTCTGGAGGAACAGCTCGAGGCCCCAGGATTCGACGCGGCGGCGGGCCCGCGGCCCGATCGGCTCGCCGGCGAACACGACGCCCGAATAGGACCGGAACGTGTCCTCGAGGTCCTCGCCCAGCTCGGCCGCGGCGGCCTCGATCATCATCACGAGCGGCCCCGACAGCGTGTACCAGCCGGTCGGGCGCAGCTCCCGGCTGAAGCGGAACAGCTGGGGGACGTCCTCGGGCTGGTGGTCCACAAAGACCGGCGTCGCGCCGATCCCGCGGATCGTGTCGTGGATGTTCGGGCCGCGGAACGTGAAGAGGCAGTGCAGGAAGTGGTCGCCGGGACGACAGCCGAGCTCCCAGAACTCGCGCACGAGGAAGCTCGGGCCTCTTCCTGCGTACGGCGCCGGCGTCGGGTCACCGGTCGTGCCCGACGTGGAGAAGATGGCGCTGAACACCTTCTTCAGGCTGGCGTCGTTCGGGTCGAGGCACAGCAGCCCGCCGTAGGGGTCGTCGTGGCGGTCGCGGTAGGCGCGGATGGCGTCCTTGTCGATGAACGGCACGCGCTCGCGGAAGTCGTCCATCGAGGTCAGGTCGTCGGGGCGCACCCCCGCCGCATCCCACGTCTCGCGGATGAGCGCTGAACGCTCGTACGCCCAGGGGAGCAGGTCGCCGAGCAGCGTCTCGTCGCGTCGGCGTTCGAGCTCCTCTCGGGGTCGGGTCTCGATCTCGGCGCTGAAGTACCGCCGGGCCGGGTCGAGCGCGCTCACGGCTCCTCAGGGGATCCGACGCCCGCCTCCGTCGGGTAGATGTGCGACGGCGCGATGCCCCGACCCTGCTCCATCCAGGTGGCGAGTGTCCCCCCGGCCCGCCAGCCCGAGCAGATCCCCGTGCGCGCCGCGCTTGCCGGCATCACCGGGAGCGAGCGGCCCCGCCGGGTCTCGTCGCGCACGCGCAGGTAGCCGTGGAACAGCCCGGCGATCGAGAGGTCGCTGATGAGCGAGTTCAGGTGGGTGCAGCCGAGCTCGCCGCCCAGGCGGCGCAGCGCCTCCCCGGTGAAGCCCCGCTCGAGGCGCAGCCCGACAAGGCGCTGGGCCTCCGGCGCGGCGTCGAAGCACTCGCCGTAGGGGAGATGGATTGGCTCGACCGCCACTGCGGTGACCACCATCGTCGCGAGCTCGACCCACAGGTCGAGGCGGTACTCGTGGAGCACGAGCGCCGCGCCGTCCGGCGCGGTGTACGCGTCCCGGAGATGGGCCCGCACCCGCAGCGTGTCGTCCTCGTACCAGAGCCCGACGGCCTTCGTGCGCTGCAGGGCGTCGACCGGGAGCTCCAAGTCGATGGGATCGGGCGTAGGCATCCGCGGAGGCTAGTGCCGTGACCGCATGGTTTGCCGCGTCTCGTTGTCACACGGGGGTGCTGGTGTGGTGGGGTGTTGTTGCGCACGGCCCGGGTGGAGTTGCGGGTGACGTCGGCGCAGCGTCGTCGGCTGTTCGGGTTGTTGCACTCGGGTGGGGATGTGTGGGCGGCGCTGATCGACGTGAACCAGCCGCGGTTCCGCCGCCACGCCAAGCCAATCTTCGGTTTTCGGGCGTGGTGTCGCGAGATCGCTGGCGTCCAAGTCGGGGAGCTGTCGGTGGCGGCGATGCGCTCGGTGGTGCGCCGCTACTCGAGTGCCTGTTGTGAGGTCGCGCGGCGCAAGCGAGCCGGGGAACGAGCCCGCTACCCGCGCCGCAAGCGGGCGCTGGTCCCGCTGCGCTGGCCCACCGGCACGTTCAGCGTCGAGGGCCGACGGGTGCGGGTGTCGACGGCCGCGGGTGCGGCGCCGTGCTGGCTGCCGCTGTGCCGCCCAGTCCCGTATCCGCCCGCCTCGCTGCGCTGCGTGACGCTGCTGGTCGACGCCGGGCGCCTCGTTCTCGACGTGACCGCCGGTCTCGAGCCCGAGGACCACGACCTGGACCCGACCCGCCTCGCGGGTGTCGATCTGGGGATCATTCATCCCATCGCGGCCCGCAGCGGCGACGAGGCGCTGTTGGTCTCGGGCCGGGCGCTGCGAGCCGAAGACCGCCTGCATATGGCGGACACCAAGGCCCGGCAACGCAAGATGGCGCCCAAGCAGCCCCGGCGAGGTCAGCAGGGCTCGCGGCGCTGGCGCAAGCTGCGCGCCCGACAGCGCCGCGCCGAGGCCGCCAACCGGCGTCGGGTCCGCCAAGCCCATCACGAAGCCGCCCGGACCCTCGTCGACTGGGCCATCGCCCAGCGGGTCGGCATCCTCGTCGTCGGCGACCCGCACGGCATCACCACCAAGGACGCCGGGGCGGTGCACAACCGGCGGCTGCGCACCTGGCGACGCACCCACCTCATGGGCGCGATCACCGACAAGGCAGAACTCGCCGGTCTCACCGTGGCGCGCGTCGATGAACGCGGGACCTCGAGCACCTGTCCCCGCTGCCGTCACCGGGTTCCCAAACCCTCGGGACGCAACTTCACGTGTCCGTACTGCGGACACGTCGGGCATCGCGACCTGGTCGCCGCCCACAACATCGCCGCCAAGCGCGGCGGAACCATTACGACCAGTCCGCTGGTCGTGGAGCACCGTCGCGTCGGTACCCCGACCCAGCGACGTGACCGCCGCCGCCACCACATGGACGTGCGTCGGTCCTGCCCGGCCCCGGGCCGCCCCGCCACCTGTGACGGGGAGTCGCTCGCAGACCCCTGCGAGGATCAACGAACGCCGCGCCCCACCAGCGCGAACGTTGGCTGACGAGGCACTACAACCAGCCCCTGCTCGCCCTGGCGAAACCCCGGCTGACGCGCCGGCCCGTTCAGAACTTCCCGGTGCGCCCGTACCGGTAGTAGCCCGAGAAGGTCTTGTTCACCTCGGCCGGGAGGGGCACGACGTTCCCGAGCGCCTTCGCCCCCCAGATGATCTCGGCGGTGCGCTCGACGAGCTCGGCGATGTGCAACACGTCCTTCGGGTTTTTCCCGACGGCGAAGAGCCCGTGGTTGGCCATCAGCACGGCCGCCTTCTCGCCGACCCGGCTCGCGACCTCGTCGGCGAGCTCGTCGGTGCCGGTGGTGCGGTACTCGGCAACATCGACGTCGCCGCCGACGAACACGTCGAACTCCTCGATGACCGCCGGGATGGGCTGACGGGTCAGCGCGAACATCGTGGCGAACTTCGCGTGGCAGTGCATCGTGGCGCCGATGTTGTCGTGCTGGCGCAGCGCCGACAGGTGGAGCGCCTTCTCCGAGGTCGGCCCCCGGGTGCCCTCGAGCACGTTGCCGTCGAGGTCGCACACCACGAGGTCGTCGAGGGTCATCTCCATGTAGTCGAGCGACGACGGCGTCAGGACGGCGTTGCCGTCGGGCAGGCGCGCGCCGAGGTTGCCGGCCGTGCCCTGCACCAGGTTGGTCCGCAGCATCTCCTTCGCCACCCAGAGCAGCTGCTCCTTCGTCTCCGCGGCGGTGAGGGCCTTCGAGCTCACGCGAGCACCTCCGGGTTCACGAGGTTGTCGGGCTTGCCGCCGCCGAGCAACGTGGCCAGCCCGTCGGCGATGAGTGCGGAGTGGTTGGCCTCGGTGTCGTAGGTGGCACCGCCGATGTGGGGGGTGAGGACGACGTTGTCCATGGCCACGAGCGGATGATCGACGGCGAGGTGCTCGCCGACGAAGTGGTCGAGTCCGGCGCCGCCGAGGTGGCCGGATCGCAGCGCGGCGACGAGCGCGTCGGTGTCGTGGAGCAGGGCGCGGGCGGAGTTCAGGTAGATCGCGCCCTCGCGCATGCGGGCGAACTGTGGCGCGCCGATCATCCCGGTGGTCTCGGGCGTGACCATGGCGTGCATCGACACGACGTCGGCCTCCGCGAGGAGGTCGTCGAGGGAGTGGGTCGCGTCCGCGGCGTAGGGGTCGTGGGCGATCACGCGCATCCCGAGTCCCTCGAGGCGCCACTTCGTGGCGCGGCCGACGGCGCCGAGGCCCACGACCCCGGCGGTGCGCCCGGCCAGCTGCCAGGCACGGAAGCGCTGGTAGGGGATGAGGCCGTCCCGGTAGGTCTGGTCCTCGCGAACGTCCCGGTCGGCGCGCAGGAGGTGGCGGTTCACCGCGAGGAGCAGCGCGACGGTCAGCTCGGCGACGGCGTCGGCGTTGCGTCCCGGGGCGCGCAGCACCGGGATGCCGTGCGCCGTGGCGGCCGCGACGTCCACGTTGTTCGGGTCGCCGCGGCACGAGCCGATCGCCTGCAGCGGGAGCTCGAGGACCGGGCCCTTCACCGAGTCGGACTCGACGACGAGGAGGTCGGCGCCCTCGGCCTGGACCCGCTCGGCGAGCTGCTCGCCGTTCAGGATGCGCAGCGGTGAATGGTCGATCCAGGGGTCGAGCACGACGTCGGCGATCGAGCGCAGCGTCTCGAGCCCCGCGCCGCGGAAGGGCGCTGTGACGAGTGCACGGTGCTGGTCGGTCACGGCGGCGATCATCGCACACGCGACTCGGCGCCGAGCACCCGCTACTCCCAGGGGACCGGGCCACCCCAGTGGTTGAGGTAGGTCGTCTCCGACGTCGGCTTGCGCACGTTCGGGCCGAAGCGGCCTTGCGGATAGCCGAGCGGCACGCAGAGGTGGAACGCGACGTCGTCGGGGATGTCGAACAAGGCGCGGAACCGGTCCATCACGCTCGGGTGCAGGGTGGTCGGGACCGAGCCGATGCCGAGCGCGCGCGCCGCCAGCATGAGGTTCTGCACGGCGGGGATCACCGAGTTGGCCGGCCCGTTGCCGAGCGTGAGGGCGAAGACGATGCAGGGCGTGTCGCCCATCGCGTCGGCGAGTCCCGCCGCCGGGTGGAACTGCCGGGGCAGGTCGGCGAACTCGCCGAAGCCCTCGTCGCGTCGCTTCGCCCACCATGCGTCGCGGTAGATCGCGCCGAACTCGCGGATCGTCGGCCGATCGGTGACGACGAGGAAGCGCCCGACCTGGAGGTTCCCGCCGTTCGGCGCGCGCACGGCGGCGTCGACGAGCAGATGGAGGTCCTCGAGTGGGATCGGCTCGGGGGTGAAGCGACGGATCGCCCGTTGGGTGAAGATGGCCTCGCCCAGCGTCATCGAGAGACGGTCGTGGTCCATGAAGAGGGAGTCTGGCGAGCCGCCCGCGGCGGGCGTCGAGGATTGCGCGGGCGACACCACGCGGCGCGCCCACCTGACCCCGTCAGCCCTGGCCCCCCAGGGGGCGTAGCCGGAAACCTGACTATCGTGTCAGGTTCGGCGGGCCAGCGGAGGACGGATGCCGATCCACTACGAGAAAGACGACGAGCACATCGTCTTGATCACGATCGACCGGCCCGAGGCGAAGAACTCGGCCGACATGGAGCACTTCAAGCAGCTCCGCGAGTCCTGGGACCGTTTCGCCGAGGACGGAGACGCGTGGGTCGCGATCATCACCGGCGTCGGCGACGCGTTCTTCACGGGCGCCGACCTCAAGCGCTACATCCCCGAGATCACCCGCATGCAGCGCGAGATCGCGGGCGGCGCGGTCGCGGAGTTCGAGGGCTACCGCCTCGACGACGGCACCAAGGCGGTGCTGCGCGGCGCCAAGATCTGGAAGCCCATCGTCGCCGCGGTGAACGGGTTCTGCACCGCGGGCGGGATGGAGATGCTCGGCGGCGTCGACATCCGGGTTGCGTGCCCCGAGGCGAAGTTCGCCGTGATGGAACCCAAGCGCGGGCTCTTCGCCGGCGGTGGCACGACGGTCCGCTTGCCGCGCCAGATCCCCTTCCCGCAGGCGATGGAGTTCCTGCTCTGCGCCGACCTCATCCCGGCCCAGCGGGCCTACGAGATGGGCTTCCTCAACGCGATCGTTCCCCGCGAGGAGCTCCTCGACAAGGCGTACGAGTTCGCGCACCGCATGACCGCGAACGCGCCGCTCGCCGTGCAGGCGACCAAGCAGAGCGTGTGGGAGGGCCTCGGCATGTCCCTGTCGGAGGCCTACCGCAACGAGTCGGCGATCTCCTCGTTCATCTTCCAGACCGAGGACGCCAAAGAGGGACCGAAGGCGTTCGCGGAGAAGCGGCCGCCGAAGTGGCAGGGCCGATGAGCAGGCGGGCGCGCCGATGACCGACCCGCGGACGCCGTGCCTCATCGGCGTCGGGCAGCACACCTGGCATCCCGACGAGGTGGGTCAGGCGGGCGCACCCGAGCCGTTGGCGATGTGGGAGGACGTGGCCCGCCGCGCCGCGGACGACAGCGGGGTCGGCGCCGCGGCGCTCGAGGGCCTCGACGCGATCGACCTCGTCTACTGCCAGACGTGGCAGTACGACGACCCGCCCGGCCGGCTCGCCGACCGCCTGGGCTCCGACCCGACCCGTCGCTTCTACTCGGGGATCGGGGGGACGACCCCGCAGGTGCTCGTGCAGGAGACGGCGGCGCGCATCCAGCGCGGCGAGTGCGACCTCGCGCTCGTCGGGGGCGCGGAGGCGCTCGCCACCCAGCGCCGGTACAAGAAGCGCGGGGAGCGGTACCCCTACTCGTTCAAGCCCGCCGAGAAGCGTCCCTATCCGTGGGAGGCACCCTTCCACCCCTCCGAGGTCGCGCACCAGGTCATGCAGGCCTGGCTCACGTTCGCGGTCTTCGACAACGCCCGGCGCGCGCGCCGCGGCACCGGCCTCCCGGAGTACCGCCACGAGCTCGGCACCCTGTTCGCGCCCATGACCGAGATCGCGGCGCACAACCCGCTCGCCTGGTTCCCGATCGAGCGCAGCGTCGACGAGATCGTCGACGCGACGCCCGAGAACCGCATGGTCGGCTATCCGTACACGAAGTACATGATCTCGATCATGGACGTCGACATGGCCGCGGCCGTGCTGCTGTGCAGTCACGAGACCGCCGACCGGCTGCACGTCGCGCCCGAGCGGCGGGTCTATCCCCGCGGCTGGTGCTACGCGACGGACGCCACCTACGTCGCCGAGCACGACGAGCTGTACCGCTCCCCAGCGATGGCCGCGGCCGCGGCCGAGGCGATGGCCCGCGCCGGGATCGGCGTGGACGACGTCGCGCACCTCGACGTCTACTCGTGCTTCGGCAGCTCGGTGCACTTCGCCCAGGACGCGCTCGGCCTTGCTGACGACGACCCCCGCGGCGTCACCGTCACCGGCGGCCTGCCCTACTACGGGGGCGCGGGCAGCAACTACATGACGCACTCGATCGCCACGATGACCGACGTCTTGCGCCGCGACCCGGGGTCCTACGGGCTGGTGAGCGGCGTCGGCATGCACATGACGAAGCACGTCTACGGCATCTACTGCAGCGAGCCGGGCGACCTCACGCCGCCCGACCAGGCGGCGGTGCAGCGCCGCGTCGACGCAGAGCACCCGCCCCGCCCGATCGTTCCCGCCCACGACGGGGACGCGACGGTCGCGGCGTACTCGGTGATCCACGGGCGCGACGGCAGCCCCGAGACCGGGGTGCTGGTCTGCGATGTGCCCGCCGGGCGCGTCTACGCGACGCTGGGCGACGCCGACGCCCTGCAGAGCGCGGAACAGGTCGAGCTGGTTGGTCGGACCGTGCGGCTGTCTCCCCAGCCGACAACGCTGGCCACCGGCGAGGAGGGGACCGTCAACCGGGCGGTCCTCGCATGAGAGCGAGGTGGCGCAATGGCGTGGGACTTCTCGACAGATCCCGAGTTCCAGAAGCAGCTGGACTGGATCAACGAGTTCGTGCAGGAGGAGATTGAGCCGCTCGACCTCGCCTTCGGCTCGCACATTGTCTACGACAAGTCACACCCCGTGCATCGCGAGGTCGTGCGCCCGCTGCAGGACGAGGTGAAGAAGCGCAACCTGTGGGCCTGTCATCTCGGCCCGGAGCTGGGGGGCAAGGGCTACGGGCAGCTGAAGCTCGCGCTGATGAACGAGATCCTCGGGCGCTCCCACTGGGCGCCGAGCGTCTTCGGGTCCCAGGCGCCGGACACCGGCAACGCCGAGATCATCGCCCACTACGGCAACGAGGACCAGAAGGCGAAGTACCTCCAGCCGCTCCTCGACGGCGAGATCGTGTCCTGCTACTCGATGACCGAGCCCCAGGCCGGCTCGGACCCGGCGCAGTTCACGTGCCGCGCCACGAAGGACGGCGGCGAGTGGGTCATCGAGGGTGAGAAGTGGTTCTCGTCGAACCTGCGCTACGCCGAGTTCGCGATCGTGATGGCGGTCACCGACCCCGATGTATCCGTCTACCAGGGCACCTCGATGTTCCTCGTCCCGACGTCGACGCCGGGCGTCGACATCATCCGCAACGTCGGGTTGGGCTCCGAGCACGAGGGCGAGGGCTCGCACGCCTACGTCCACTACGACCAGGTGCGGGTCCCCGCGGAGAACCTGCTCGGCGGCGAGGGTCAGGCGTTCGTGATCGCCCAGACGCGTCTTGGCGGTGGACGCGTCCACCACGCGATGCGCACCATCGGGATGTGCCAGCGGGCCATCGACATGATGTGCCGGCGGGCGTTGTCCCGCGTGACCCAAGGTGAGGTCCTGGCCAAGAAGCAGATGGTCCAGGAGGCGGTCGCCGACTCCTATATCGACCTGCAGCAGTTCCGACTGCTCGTGCTGCAGACCGCGTGGAAGATCGACCAGGTCGGCGGCCACAAGGCCCGCACCGAGATCGCCGCGGTGAAGGTCCTCACCCCGAAGGTCCTCCACGACATCGTCTACCGGGCGCTGCACATCCACGGCGCCCTCGGCATCTCGAACGAGATGCCGCTCGCCGGGATGTGGGCGATGCTGCCGGTGATGGGGATCGCCGACGGGCCCACCGAGGTGCACAAGGTGACGATCGCCCGCCAGATCCTCAAGCAGTACCAGCCCTACGAGGGGCTCTGGCCTCCCGAGCACCTGCCCGAGCGCCGGGCCGCGGCGCGCGCCCGCTTTGCCGACCTGCTCGAGCACGATGCGGCGCAGCTGTGAGCGTGAACGCGTGGGAGAACATCGACGAGGCGGCGCGCACGGAGGGCCTCGTCGACGTCCCGGCGCTCAGCGCGTGGATGGACGCGCGGGGCCTGCCGGGGTCGGGCGAGCCGATGGAGACGAGCTTCATCAGCGGGGGCTCCTCGAACGAGATCTTCGAGATCCGCCGCGGGGCGCAGCGGATGGCGCTGCGGCGCCCACCGCGCGTCGTCCCCGAGGGTCGCAACGAGACGATGCTGCGCGAGTACCGCGTGCTCGAGGCGCTGAACGGCACCGATGTCCCGCACCCCGAGGCGATCGCGGCCTGTGACGACCCGAGCGTGATCGGCGCCGCGTTCTACCTGATGGGCCACGTGGACGGCTGGTCCCCGATGAGCTACCAGCGCCAGTGGCCACCGCCCTTCGACACCGACCTCGACGCCCGCGCCGGGCTCGGGATCCAGCTCGTCGACGGCATCGCCCGTCTCGCCCGGGTGGACTGGCGCGCCCGGGGCCTCGAGGGCTTCGGGAAGCCCGACGGGTTCCTTGAGCGCCAGGTCGACCGCTGGCTCGCCCACCTGCAGAAGAACAACTGTCGGGACCTGCCCGGCACCGCGGAGACGGCGGCGTGGCTGCGCGACCACATCCCGTCGACCTACGAGCCGGGGATCATCCACGGCGACTACCAGTTCGCGAACGTGATGTTTGCCCACGGCGCGCCGGCGCGGCTCGCGGCGATCGTCGACTGGGAGATGACGACGATCGGGGACCCGCTCCTCGACCTCGGCTGGGTCACCAACAGCTGGCCCCGCGAGGGTGAGGACGCGGAGGGACGCGGCTACGTCGACATGGTCGGCATGCCATCCCACGCGGCGCTGCTCGCCCACTACGAGGAGGTGAGCGGCCGCTCGACGGCCGACATCGACTACTACGAGATCCTCGCCCGCTTCAAGCTCGCGATCGTGCTCGAGGCCCAGTACGCCCGCTACAAGTCGGGTGGCGCGGACAACCCGAAGATGGAGGCGTTCGGGCCGATCACCATCGACCTGATGACCCGCGCGGCGGAGCACGCGGCGGCCGTCGGGTAGCGCGCGGCCGCGCGGCTTACGGGAACAGCTTGGCGAGATCGATGCAGGCGTTCTCGACCAGCTCAGTGAGCGCCGGGTGGATGTACACGACGTTGTGCGCCACCTCCTCGACGGTGTTGCCGAGGTACATCGCCTGGACGAGCGGCTGGATCAGCATGGACGCCTGCGGCCCGATGAGGTGCGCCCCGATCAGGCAGCGCGTCTCGGGGTCGCCGAGCACCTTCAGGAAGCTGCTCGTGTCCTCGAGCGCCCAGCCGTAGGCGACGCCGCTGTAGCGCCGCTGCGTCGCCACGTACGGCCGCCCGGCGTCGCGGAGCTCGGCTTCCGTCGGGCCGATCGCCGCGATCTGGGGGTTGCTGAACACCGCGTGGGGGACCGGGACCGTGCTGGCGTGCTGGAGGTCGTCGGGGTGACGCAGGTTGTGGGCGACGATGCGACCCTCCTGGTTCGCGCAGTGCTTCAGCTGGTGGCGGCTCGTGAGGTCCCCGAAGGCCCAGATGCCGGGCTCGCTGGTGCAGAAGGTGTCGTCGACGAGGACCCGGCCGTGGTCGGTCTTGACGCCGGTCCGGGCGACGTCGAGGACGTCGCCGTTGGGCGTCCGGCCGACCGCCACCAGCAGGCAGTCGCCGTCGACGGTGACGGGCTCGCCGTGGCGGGCGAGGGTGAGACGGATCCCGTCGCCGGTGCGTTCGACCCGCTCGGCGATCGTGTCGAGCTCGAGGGTCGCCCACTCGCGCGCCTTGTTCGTGAAGGCATACGCGACGTCGGTGTCCTCGCGGGGCAGGAGCCGGTCGTCGCAGGCACAGATCGTGACGTCGGTGCCGAGCGCCGAGTAGACGTGGCCGAGCTCGGCGGCGACGAACCCGCCGCCGAGGATCACGAGGCGGGCCGGCGCCGCGGGCCGGCGCATGATCGTGTCCGAGGTCTCGTAGTCGACGTCGGCGAGCCCGGGCAGGTCGGGGATGATCGTGCGGGCGCCGGCGGCCAGCACGAAGCGCTCACCCGTGATCGTCTCGCCGCCGACCTCGAGGGTCTTGTCGCTGACGAAGCGGGCGTCCTCGTGGTACACCGCGATCCCGCGGCCCTCGCGGTAGCGCGACGCGGACCCCGGCAGCGGGTCGAGGCGATTCCAGATGCGGTCCTGGACGGCCGGCCAGTCGACGCCGTCGAGGTGGGCGTGGACCCCGAAGCGCTCCGCGTCCCGGACCGTGTCGGCGACGTCGGCGGTGTGCACGAGCATCTTCGATGGGATGCACCCGCGGTTCAGGCAGGTGCCGCCGAACTGGTCGCGCTCGACGATCGCGACCCGCCAGCCGGACAGGTCCGCGTGCCCAAACAGGAGGTTGCCCGACCCGGCGCCCACGACGACCAGGTCAAAGTGCTCCGCCATCGGTCCTCCTGCCTCGGGCCGCCCGGTTCGCTGCGGTCCCATCGTGGCCCAGAACCTCGGCGCCGCGCCGCCCGAACTGGAGGGCGATGGCGGTGGCGGCGGCGCCGTCGGAGGCTCACCCCTACCGGCGGCCTCGGCGGCGCGCCCGCTTCCGTGCCTGCGAGCGCGCTGCGCCGTCGCCCGGCTTCTCCGGCTGACTCTGGGAGCACCGTCCCCGCGTCCGCTGAACCGGACTCGGGGATCGCGAGTCTTCCGGGAGGATGGGCCTACGAAGGCGACCCTGCGGCCCCCTAGCATTTGTCCGATGAGCGAGGGGGGCGACCGACGGGCCGGGACCGTCACGGTCGTCTTCACCGACCTCGTCGATTCCACCTTGGTGCGCAAAGAACTCGGTGACGATCGAGCCGATGAGATTCGGCGCGAGCACGACCAGATCGTCCGACGGGTGACCGCGGAGCACGATGGAACCGAGGTCAAGGCGCTCGGTGACGGCTTCATGCTGTCGTTTCTTGCCGCGGCGGAGGCCGTCGCCGCGGCAATCGCCGTGCAGCAGGGTGTCGAGCAGTTTGCTCGCCGGTCGGCCGTCCCGGTATCGGTCCGCATCGGCGTGAGCGCCGGCGACGTCGTGTGGGAGGACGGCGACTGCTTCGGTACCCCAGTTGTTGAGGCGAGCCGCCTGTGCGACTTTGCGGTGGGTAAGCAGATCGTCGTGAGCGATGTGGTCCGGCTCCTCGCGGGCTCGCGAGGCGATCATCACTTCAACCCGATCGGCCCGGTCGACCTCAAGGGTCTGAGCAGCTCGGTCAGCGCCTCAGAGGTCGCGTGGGAGGCACCCGCCGACGAGGGCATCGCTTTGCCCGGCGCGCTGCGAGCGGGAGAGCAACGTCGGTTTGTCGGGCGTGTGGCGGCGCGCGAGCAGCTCGCGTCGGCTTGGAAGGACGCGGCAACGGGCGCCCGGCGTGTCGCACTCATCTCCGGTGAGCCCGGTGTCGGCAAGACGCGGCTCGCGGCCGAAGTCGCGCGTGGAGCGCACACGGAGGGAGCCACCGTCCTCTACGGTCGATGCGACGAGGAACTCGGCGTCCCGTACCAGCCCTTTGTCGAGGCCCTGCGACCCTACGTCGGCGCCTGCCCACCCGATGAGCTCGCGGAGCAGGTCGCTCCGCACGGCGGCGACCTCGCACGGCTGCTGCCGCAGATCGCCGAACGAGTTCCGGGCTTGCCCGACCCTCTGCGGGCCGACCCGGAGACCGAGCGCTTCCGCCTCTTCGAAGCGATCACGTCCTTCCTGACCCGGATGGGATCGGCTCACGCTGTCGTGCTCGTCCTCGACGACCTGCACTGGGCGGCGAAGCCCACCCTCCTCTTGCTGCGGCACCTCGCCACCGCCGACGCGTCTCCCGCGCTCCTCCTCCTCGGCACGTATCGCGAGACGGACCTCAGCCGGACGCACCCCTTAGCGGAGATGCTCGCGGACCTTCGTCGGAGCGACGACGTCGACCGAGTTGCCTTGCACGGACTTGATCTCGCCGAGGTCGAGGAGTTTGTGACGACCGCAGCCGGTCACGTTCTCGACGACGACGGCCAACGACTGGTCCGATTGCTCTATGAAGAGACTGATGGCAACCCCTTCTTCATCGGGCAAGTGTTGCAGCATCTCGCCGAATCGGGAGCGATCGTTGAACGCGACGGTCGATGGGTCCCGGGCAAACCCCCGGACGAGATCGGCATTCCCGAGGGCGTCCGAGAAGTCGTTGGTCGACGTTTGGCTCGTCTGCGAGCGTCGACCAACGAGGTGATGGCAGCCGCCGCGGTCGTCGGACGGGACTTCGACCGAGACGTGCTGACACGGGCTATGGACGTCGATTCTGAGGCAGTGCTCGACGCGCTCGAGGAGGCTGAGGAGGCGAACCTGGTCGCGGTCATCGGCGGTCGGGGAGGTCGCTACAGCTTCGTCCACGCGATCGTTCGATCGACGTTGTACGAGGAAATCCCGACGACGCGAAGGCTTCGTCTTCATCGGCGCATCGGCGAGACGTTGGAGGCGAGCGATGTGGACCGCCACCTCGACGAGCTCGCCTATCACTTTGCAGAGGCCGCGGCCTTGGGTGAGACCGACCGGGCGATCGACTACGGGCGCCGAGCGGCGGTGCGTGCCGTTGGACGACTCGCGTACGAGGAAGCCGCTGCTGACTTCGAACGCGCGCTCACGACGCTCGATCCCACGAGTCGTGAGGACCGCGAACGTCGAGCCGAGCTCCTTGTCGAGCTCGGTCGGGTGCTGTGGACGTTTGGTGAGCGACTCCCGGCACGGCAGCGCCTAGCCGAGGCGCGCACCTTGTCGCTCGAGATGCACCGCTCCGACCTGCTCGCTGAGGCCGCGATCACGAGCGGCGGTGTCCGCGCGTGGACGGAGGCCGGTCGGGTTGACGAGCCCCTCGTTGAACTGTTGGAGGAGGCCCTGGCGGAGCTGCCGCCCGGAGACTCGGGCCTTCGCGCGATGGCGATGGCACGCCTCGCGGCGGAGCTCTACTTCCTGACTGGTTCCGTCGAACGCCGGAGTGCCCTGGTCGCGGACGCGCTGGCCATGGCCCGCCGGATCGGCGACGGGCAGACGCTGGCCTACGTCCTCGGGGCGGCTCACTGGGGAATCTTCATGCCGGGAAACGCTCGAGCGCGCGAGGCGATCGCCCGGGAGATGCTGTCGCACTCCGAGGCGTCCGGAGACCGCAACCACGAAGCAGCGGCGCACTCCTGGCTCTTCACCGATCTCGTCGAGCTCGGAGACATTCCTGCCGCCACTGAGCAGGCCGAGCTGGAGTTCGCGCTGGCCGAGGAGTTGCGCCAACCCGAGCTTCGTTGGGGTGCGCTGATCCACACGTCCTCGCTGGCGCTGCTCCACGGCGAGCTCGACGAAGCCCAGAGCCTCGCCGACGAGGCGCTCGCGCTCAGTGAACGCGTCGGCATCCAAAGCGGGCTGCAGATGTACGGGGTCGCCGAGATAGCGCTCCGCCGCCTGCGTGGCGGCCTCGAGGAGCTCGTGCCGCTCGCCCAAGCGATGGTCGAGGAGTACCCGCTCGTGCCGGCGTGGCGATCTGGGCTGGCGTACGTCTACCGGGAGCTCGGCCTGCGTGAGGAGGCACGAGAGCAACTGGAGTTTTTAGCCGCCGCCGACTTCGCCCGGCTGACGTTCGACGGCAACTGGACGGTCGGCGCTGCGATCCTGTCGACCGTGTGCTACATGGTTGGCGACGAGCGTCGCGCCGCGGCGCTCTACGAGAGGTTCAGTCCGATCGAGGATTGCTTTGTCGGCGCAGGCCTGCCGGCCGACATCCTCGGTTCTGCCCACCACTTCCTGATGCTCCTGGCGGCAACCACCAGAGAGTGGGACCGTTTCGATCGCCACGCCGCTCAGGCTCTGTCACGACACGAATCGATAGACGCCAGGCCATGGCTCGCGACGACACAGCTCGACATGGCAAGTGTGCTCGTCGAGCGGGGATTCGACGGGGACGCCGAGCGGGCCGACGAACTGCTCCGGGCCTGCCTGACAGCGTGCGCCGAAATCGGGATGCCGGCACTGGCAAGGCGAGCCGAAGCCGTTCACGAAGGACTCACTCGAAGACGGTGAGATCCCGGGCGACCGAGTTCCCCCCTGCATGGCACCGCTGTTCTGGGAACCGGGAACAGTGGACCGCGAGACAGCAGCACGGAGCGGGAGGTCAGGCCAATCGGCCAGAGTCGGTCGACGATGCTGTCGACGCTGACGGCGAGGGGAAGCGGGCGGCGCCGGTCGTCGCGTAGGACGAACCAGAGGCCGATGTCGCCGAATCCGTGGCCGTGCCTGGCGTCAACGCCATGTGCCGCTCGAGCCCGCGGAGCCGGTTCGCAGCGCGAGGATGTCGCCCGGACGCCACGATTCGATGACCAGCGCGAAAGGGGAGTCGCTAGACCGGGATGCCGTCGAGCACGGCAATTCCCGGCAAGCCCCCCTGAAGTCGAGCCATAGGGTGCGAAGCATGGACCAGCCGTACTGGCGTGGCGCGGCGGCGGACGAGGCCATGCAAGACGACCACGCCTTCATCTGGAGTGCGATGCTCGACACGGTCGACGACGACCTCGCGGGTCGGCGTGTCCTCGACGCCGGCTGCAACCGAGGCGGGTTCCTTCGCTTGCTGGTCGATCGCTGCGACATCGCCGAGGGGTTCGGGTACGACCCGGCATCGGGTGCCATCGAGGACGCACGTCGCCTCGCCGGCGCGCGTCCGCTCCACTTCGAGGCGGCTGACACGGTCCCGCCGGGGTGGCGCGACTTCGACATTGCGTTCAGCCACGAGGTGCTGTACCTGTTGAACGACCTGTCGGGACATGCCCGAGCGATATTCCAGGCTCTCGCGCCAGGTGGCACCTACTACGCCGTCATGGGTGTCCACTCCGGCAGTCCGATGACAGCGGCTTGGCATCGGACCAACGCCGAGGCGTTGGAGCTGCCACCGCTCTATGACGTCGACGACGTCGTCGCCATCTTCGAGGCCGTGGCGTTCGAAGCTGCCGCGTCCCGTCTCGCCGTCCGCTTCATCCCCGTGGCGGGACACGGACACCACGAGCGGGGTCGGTTGCTCGACTGGCTCGACTACTACTACGACCACAAGCTGATGCTGCGGTTCCGGCGGCCGCGCGGCGCGTCCGAGCCTCACTGACCTCCTCGCACCCCGCCGTGGGCGGGTGCCGTCGATCGCGAAGTCCTGCCTCATGGTGGTTCACTGGGCCCATGAAGAAGCTCGCGGACTACGGCACCGACGATCACCCGGCTGGCGACCCGGACAAGGTGCCCGTCGCCTGGGCGGTCGCGGTGCGAGACGACTGCGACACGTGCGAGGACCTGCGGGTCGAGCTCACCCTCGAGGAGGTCGGTCGCCCGGGTGCCGGCCTGATCGCGCACCTCTCGCCGGCGTCGGCGCGCCGCCTGCGCGCCGCACTGACGGTCGCGCTGCGTGACCTCGGCGAAGACGAGGGCGCCCCGTCAGCCCCGGGGTAGGCCGAGGATGCGGGTGGCGACGATGTTCTTGTTCACCTGCGTCGTGCCGCCCGCGATCGTGTGCGAGCGGGCCGCGACCCGGTCGCGGCCCCACTCGCCGCCGTTGGCGTCCGGGCCGAGCACCTCCCCGGACACCTCGGCGACGAGCTGCTCCGTCTCGCTCCACACGAGCTTGGCGATGCTGCCCTCGGGCCCGAGCGGCCGCCCGTGCAGCTCACCCGAGATGGCGCGATCGGCGAGGAGCTTCAGCAGCTCGGCGTGCAGGTAGGCGCGGGCGAGGCGCTGGCGCAGCGCGCCGTCCTGGCTCGCCATCCCGCCGTCGCCCAGCGGCGTGCGCCGGGCGAGGTCGAAGAGCCGCGCCACCTTCGCCCGGAGCCCGAGGTGGAGCCGCGCCACCCCGCCCCGCTCGTGGGCCAGGGTGGTCATCGCCACGCGCCAGCCCTCGTTGATCGGTCCGAGGGTCTGCGACACGGGCACCCGCACGTCGTCGAAGAAGATCTCGTTGAACTCGTGCTCGCCGGTGATCGTCACGAGCGGCCGCACGTTCACGCCGGGTCGGTCGAGATCGACGAGCACGCACGTGATGCCGCGGTGCTTCGGGGCGCCGGGGTCGGTGCGCACGAGCAACTCGCACCAGTCGGCGACGTGCGCGAGCGTCGTCCAGATCTTCTGGCCGCTGATGACCCAGTCGTCGCCGTCGCGCACCGCCGTGGTGCGAAGCGACGCCAGGTCGGAGCCGGCGTCGGGCTCGGAGAAGCCCTGGCACCAGATGTCGTCGCCCCGGCGCATCCGGGGGAGCAGCCCGGTCTTCTGCTCCTCGGTGCCGTGCGCCATGAGCGACGGCGCGATGTTCGGGATCCCGATCACGTTGATCGGGCCGGGCGCGCCGACGCGATGCAGCTCTTCGTTCCAGACGAGCTGCTCGAGCACCCCGGCACCCCGCCCGCCGTACTCGACGGGCCACGCGATCGCCGCGTAGCCGGCGTCGGCGAGCTCTCGGTTCCAGACGCGGAGCCGCTCGAGCCGCTCCGACCCGGGCGCGAGCCCCGCGGCGTGACCCGCACCGCGCAGCTCGTCGGTGACGTGGTCGTCGAGCCACGCGGCGAGCTCGGCGCGGAACGCCTCGGCCTCGGGCGGCGACGTGAAGTCCATCAGGTGTCGAGTCCCCCGGCGGCGAGGCGGGCCTCGACCTCGCGCTGCCGGGCCACGTTCTCGACCCGCAGCTCGTCGGTCGTGCGGATCCGCCCGTCGACCTTCAGCTCGCCCATCACGTGCACGTCGCCGAGCGTGTCGTGGAGGTACGCGGGGCCCTCGGCCGTCGGGACGAACCACCCGGTGGGGCACATCGTGAGCACCTCGACGAACGAGAACCCGCCGGCGGCCTGGGCCTCGAGGGCGCGGCGCACCATCTTCTTCGTGCGGGCCACCGAGCCCGCGTTGTGCACGGACCCGCGGGCGACGTAGGCGGCGCCCTCGAGGCGGGCGATGAGGTCGCCGATCAGGATCGGGTAGCCGTGGTAGCCGGCGTCGCGCCCCTCGAGGGTGTTCTTCGTGCGCTGCCCGAGCACCGTCGTGGCCGTCATGTGCCCGCCCGTCTCGCCGAACACGCCGTTGTTCAGCAGCACGCAGGTCAGGGCCTCGCCCCGGGCGGCGGTGTGGAGCACCTCCTGGAGGCCCTCGTTCACCATGTCCCCGTCGCCCTGCAGCGTGAAGACGACCCGGTCGGGCCGCATGCGCTTGACCCCCGTCGCCACCGACGGGGCCCGGCCGTGCAGCGCCTGCACGACGTCGACGTCGAGGCTGGACGTGAACGCCGTGTAGCAGCCGATCCCGACGACGCCGATGGTGCGGTGCGTCGCGTCGAGCTCGGTGATCGTGTCGAGCAGGCACCGCAGCGCGAGCGGCTCGCCGCAGCCCGGGCAGAGGTGGTGCTCGCCGCTGAGCAGCAGGTCCGGGGTGAGGTGGCCGACCTGGCGGGCGTCGCCCGGCGGGACGGACGTGTCGATCGTCATGGTTCCCCCCACAGGGTCCGTTCGTTGTCCGGGAGCGGCGGCAGCTCGGCGTCCGGCCCGCCCTCGTGCACCGCGAGGATCCGCTCGCGGATCGTGTCCATGTCGAGGAGGCGGCCGACGCCGAAGCCGGACCCGTCGGTCGAGATGCCGCCGATCCCGACGACGGGCGCCCGGCCGAGCACGGCGAGTCGCACGTCGTCGATCATCTGCCCGGCGCACAGCTCGAAGCACGCGACCGTGCGCACGTCGGCCGCGGCGTCGGCGACGACCTCGGTGGGGAAGGGCCAGAGGGTGATGGGCCGCACGTAGCCGACCCGGACACCGTCGGCGCGCAGGTCCCGGACGACGGCGCGCACGAACCGGGCCGGGCTGCCGAAGGCGACGACCACGGTGTCGGCGTCGTCGAGGTAGCCGGTCTCGGCGCGGGCCTCGGCGGCCATGGCGCGCTGCTTCGCTGACATGGCGCGCAGGTGCGTCTCGATGCCGAGCGGCTCGGCGCCCGTCTTCGCCAGCCCGAGCGGGGACACGAGCCGGGCCGCGCCTGTCCCGGTTGCCGACCCGTCGACCGCCCAGCCCTTCGCCGGCACGGGACCGAACTCGATCGGCGTGACCGCCACCGCCTCCTCGACGTGCGCGGTGAGGTAGTCGCCATAGACGAGGACGGGGTTGCGCCACTGGTCGGCGAGGTGGAACGCGAGCTGGGTGAGCTCGACCGCCTCGCTGATGTCGACCGGCGCGAGGACGAGATGCCGGTAGTCGCCGTGCCCGCCGCCGCGGGTGGCCTGGAAGTAGTCCCCCTGCCCGCGCGCCAGGTTGAAGATGACGAGCGGCAGCTCGGCGAGGGTGATCTCGGAGAACGACTCCTGCATGAGGGAGAGGCCCTGACCGGTCGAGCCGGTCGCGGCGCGCGCGCCGGTGGCGA
>DATDGU010000239.1:0-4740 GCA_036521915.1 Acidimicrobiia bacterium
GATGAAGGGGCGGGGCCTCCGCCCCTTGTGAGATCCGAGCATGCTCGGTCTTGCAAAAGAAAACCTCGAAAAGAGGAGGAGGCCCCTAATGGGACAGTACGTCGGAATCGACCTGCATCGTCGCAGCACGACGATCCATCGGATGACCGCAGACGGAGAGACGCTCGCCGTCGAACGGATCCTGAGCCAGCCTTTCGAGCTGGCTCAGGCCATGGCGGACGCCGGGCCCGAGCCCGAAGTGGTACTCGAGTCCACCTATGGTTGGTATTGGGCAGCCGACGTGCTCAAAGAGTGCGGCGCGCACGTCCACCTCGCTCATGCGCTTGGGAACAACTGGGGCCATCGTCGGGTGAAGAACGACAAGCACGACGCCGCTGACCTCGCGCTGTTGTTGCGCATCGGACGTCTCTCAGAAGGCTGGATCGCCCCACCTGAGATCCGAGAGCTGCGCGAGCTCGTGCGCTATCGGCACTCGCTCGGCCGGCACCGGACCAGCGCCAAGGCCCAGATCCACGGCGTGATGGCCAAGAACGGGATCCTCCCCGTCGTCGGAGAGCTGTGGGGTCCGATCGGGCAAGCCCAGCTCGACGGCCTTGAGCTCCCCGACGCCTACGCTCTGCGGTTGCGTTCGTTGCGTGAACTTCTCGCGCACATCGAGCGCGAGATCACCAAGGTCGACGCCCAGCTCCATCACCGCCTCAAGGATGACCCGGGCTACCGGGCCCTCGTGCGCCTGCCCGGTATCGGCAAGGTGCTCGGGGCGGTCTTCGTGGCCGAGATCGGTGACATCAGCCGCTTCGACTCGGCCAAGAAGCTCTCCAGCTGGGCCGGTCTCACCCCCAAGCACCGCGAGTCCGACGAAGTGGTGCACCGAGGGGCCATCACCAAGCAGGGATCCCGCCTTGTGCGCTGGGCCGCCATCGAGGCGGTGGGCAACTACCGGGCCAAGGGCAACGAGAAACTGCGCGCTGACTATCGCCGCATCGCCGAGCGCCGCGGCAAGTACAAGGCTCGGGTGGCCGTCGCCCGCAAGCTGGTCACCCTCGTCTTCTACGCGCTGCGCGACGGAGAAGTCCGATGCCTCGAAGCTGCAGCGGCACCAGCAGCATGAGTTTCGGCCACGGACCGACGCGAGCCCGACGAACGCCGTGGCCCACCGACTGCGGTGTGGCCGTTGCATCTGATTGAGCCCGTCGGGACGTGGCCGAACCCCATCATGGCGGAGATCGCCGAATGTATGGCTGGCCGACCGACCGGTGACAGAGCCACCCTCGCAGTGATGGGACACACCACCACATAGGGCGTCCTCTTCGAGGATGCGCCACACGCCGCCGGCGTCAACGTCACTGCCACTGGCGGGCTACTCGCCCGACGTTGACCCCGGCGCCTTGGTGGCGCGCGTCTTCGCGCACGACGCCATCTCAAGCACTACCTGGTCAGAACAGAGTGCAGTCTCTAGACCGGCCCCGCCCCTTCATGTACGGCGTTCGGAGACAGTCCTGCTCTGTTTCGAGGCAGGGTGCTTTAGCGTTCCCACGGAGGCAATCTCCGAGTCGAATCTGGGCTCCATGCCGAAATTGGCGGCAATCCCGGTGGGGTATCCGTTGGTCGCGTCGATGAGATCGACCACCGCTGGCGGACATTGTCAGCGAGCAGGCTGACCGAATCGACGACACTCATGACGCTGGTGTCGAGCTCGACGTCGTAGCGGACACCACGGTGAACTGACGCCGCCTGCTTGCGGGCTACGCCCGGTGGCCGATCACCCCGCTCATGCTCCCTCGTGGTCGCCGTGTCCGGATGACAGTGCACGGCCACCCAGCACACGGGGAGATCGCCCAGAGCTTCCTCCCAGCGGTGCTGGTCCTCGATGCCATCGAGCAGGACTTCGTCAAGAATCACGTCAATCCCGCTGGAGACGACGGTCGCCACGGCACGCTGATATCCCCTGTACAGCCTCGTGAAGTCAGGCCCGCGCTGGATCTCGCCATCGAAGATCCGGATTCCGCCAGGGTCACCGACCATCTCGGCAGGTAGTGCCCAGAAGAACAAATCGATGCCGAAAAGGAGCCATGGACCGTCGAGGCTGGTCTGCAGCTTCCGAGCCAAGGTCGTCTTTCCAGCGCTCGATCCGCCATTGAGACCCAGTAAGTGACCAGTTGGCATATCGCCGCCCATGACGGGGTCTGACGCTAGTTCTCAGAGCAGATACACCCAGGTCTCCGGACCGGTGTTCGGGGGCACCCGTAGGTGAGCTTCAGTCCAAGTCGGCACGCGCCTCGCTATTTGCTCCCGCAACCTCCAACACAAGGTCACGAACATTCCGACGCTCAGTTGTCGGGAACGTTGTCGAAGTTCAGTCGCCACCCTCGTACTTGAAAGAAACCTTCACCCTGGCTCGATACGCCTTGACCTTCCCATCCTCGAGCTGGAGGTCGAGTTCAGCCACCTCGGCGATTCGAAGGTCACGCAACGAAGCGCTGGCCCTAGCCACCGCTGCGCTGGCGGCCTTCTCCCAGGATTCCCCGCTCGTACCTACGAGTTCTATGACCTTGTACACGCTCTCGGCCATGAGAGGCTCCTCTCTCCTCGATGTTGCTTAGACACTATGCCGACCTGGACGCTGCTTTCACCGGCGTGTCAGCATCCACGTAGCGTCCCGCATTGTCTTTGGCGGATCCGATCCACAGGTCTGGCGGAGGCTGATTGGTCCCGCCCAAAGCCGGCGTTCTGGGACGGCCCACGGAGTAGCCTCGCCGCATGGCCGCCTGCGCTGAACGGGCTCATGAGCCGACCGGGAAGGGTTGATCCGTTCAAGTCATGGCAGCCGTTTCGCCAAGAAGTGCTCCCCGTAACCGATTGGCGCGTCTTCGGCATACCCGATCTCTTCGTAACCGAGGTGCCGATAGAAATCCGGAGCTTGAAAGGTGTGGGTATTCACGCGGATCCTCCGACACCCTCGTTTCTGCGCCTCTGTCTCAAATGCCCGCAGAAGCCCGGTTCCATAACCCCTTCCTCGAAATGACGCTGTCACCCAAAGCCACTCGAGCAAGGCATAGCCACCCCAACTGAAGCCATCGATTCCGGCGTCCAGCTCGCCTTTGTTATTCCGGAGGAAGCAGCTCAAGGATCGGCCGTCGTCGTATCCGGTCACAGCAACATTGAAGGCCACCAATCGCTCGCGCAGTTCTGCCACTGCCGCTTCGTCATGGACATCCGTTATCTCAAATTCATCCATCTCAACCATGCTGTCAGACGAGGTGTCGTCTCGTGCCGACGAGCGCAGGGTCGGTCCAGGGTGACTCTCACCCGGTGATCTGGGGCGGTCAGGACGATTTCTGGAGGACCTGCCCGTAGATGCGTTCGACCTGGAGTCGGACGGCCAATCGGTGGTTGGCGAGCATCTCTTCGCCGAAGACGTTGCGATCAGCGGTTGCCCCGAGGCCAGAATGGATCTCGAAGAGCTCGCCGACGGCCTCGTCGTCTGGTCGCTGCGGTATGGCCAGGGTGACCCTTCCGGTGACGACGGCGAAGTTGAAGAAGTCGTGACCGGGGACGTGGAGGGCTGCCCGAGGGTCCCGGAGCAGGTTGCGACCCTTTGCGCGTACGGAGGTGGTGGAGAAGCGGACGAGCTGCGATGCGGGGTCCGACAAGTAGTAGATGTTCGACAGTTGTGGGGTCCCATCCGGTTCGATAGTGGCCAGGATGCCGTTGCGGGCACCTGACACGATCTGCCAGAGACTCTCGGGCTCCCTCATAGGGAGAGTCTCGCGTCCCATGGAAGTCTGAGTCACATGTCCGGTGGTAAGGGATACTCAGAGCCCGCCCGGTATCGGCTGTCACCTCGCGCGGCTCGATCCGATCCAATGATGGCTGCCAACCGGCGAGTGGTAACGGCGTAGCCGGACGGCGCTCGGAAGTGACTATTGCCACTCGATGCTCGCCACGTTGAGGGCGACGGAGAGCCCCTTCAGATCAAGTTCACGGCGGTTACGAATGTGGCAGTGGTCGGTGACCGAATCGATAACGGCTGAGGTCACAAGGATCTCTCCAGCGCCGGCGGCGGCACCGACGCGGGCGGCTTCGTGGACTCCCTTTCCCAAGTAGTCATCGCCAAGGTCGACAGCTTCGGTGGCATGGACACCAATGCGCACCTGCGGAGCGAAGCCATGCTCACGGCTGTGATCGGCCAGGGTGCGCTGTATCGCAATGGCGCACTCGACGGCGTCCAGGGGATCGGCGAACGATACGAAGAACCCATCTCCTTCGTGGTTAATCTCCCGACCGTTGGCTGCATGAAAACACTGACGCAGGGTACGGTCATGCCAGTCCAGCAGGTTTCCCCACGCGTCATCACCCAGGACCTCGACGAGCCTGGTCGAGTCGACAATGTCGGTGAACATCAGGGTGCGGATAGTCCGGCTCCGCCGGGCCGCTTGGAGCATCGAGCGCACCCGCTCTGCCTCTCGGACTGCGCCGAGACGTTCGAACGCGCTCAGCGCCGCCTCGAGCTCGCCCGTGGCGTTGGACTCATGGCCACCAACTCGTAGCGCTCCGGCGATGATGAGCCGAGCACGAGCCGCCTCGAATGGCGCGTCGACCTCGCACCATAGCCGGCATGCCTCCCGCAGTGAGGGGATCGCGGCCTCTGCGTCGCCCTTAGCCAATTCGATCTGGCCGCGCGCTTCGACGACGGAGGCGAGGGCGGCAGTGGTGTGGAACGACCTCCCCCATGACTCC
>DATDGU010000240.1:0-2218 GCA_036521915.1 Acidimicrobiia bacterium
ACCTCGTCGAGGACCTCGGGACCGCGGCGCAGCACGAGCGTGAGCGGGCCCGGCCAGCAGGCCTCGGCGAGGGCGCGTGCCGCCGGCGTGAGCGGCGCGCCCCATCGCCCGACGGTGGCGTCGACGGTCGGCCGCGTCGGCAGGTGCACGATCACCGGATGGTCGGCGGGCCGCGCCTTGACCTCGTACAGGCGCCGCAGCGCTGTGGCGTTGCTCGCGTCCGCGCCGAGGCCGTAGACGGTCTCGGTCGGGAAGGCCACGAGGCCGCCCCGCCGCAGCATCCGGACCGCGTCGTCGACGCCGTCCCGCGTCGGGCTCACCAGTAATTGATGCGCGACGCGCGCTCGGCGACGACGTCGAGGGGATCGGTCCACGCGCCCGACGACAGGTACTTCCAGCCGCCGTCTGGGAGGAGCACGACGACGGCGCCGGCGTCGAGCTCGCCCGCCGCGGCGACGGCGCCGGCGACCGCGGCGCCCGACGAGATGCCGGCGAACACGCCGCACTCGTTCAGCAGCCGCCGGAGCCACGCGATGGACTCCGGTGGGCGCACGATCAGCTTCCGGTCGAGCACCGCCGGGTCGAAGATGGGCGGCACGAAGCCCTCGTCGAGGGAGCGGAGTCCCTGCACGAGCTCACCGGCGGGGGGCTCCACGGCGACGATCCGCACCGACGGCTTCTGCTCCTTCAGGTACCGGCCGACGCCCATCAACGTGCCGCTCGTCCCGAGGCCCGCGACGAACACGTCGACCTCGGGGCAGTCGCGGAAGATCTCGGGGCCGGTGCCCTCATAGTGGGCGAAGGTGTTCGCCGGGTTGCCGTACTGAAAGAGGAACCGCTGCGTGGGGTCGTCGGCCGCGAGCTTCTCGGCGAGACGGATCGCCCCGTTGCTGCCCTCCGCCCCCGGTGAGTCCACGACGTCGGCGCCGAAGATCTCGAGGAGCTGGCGACGCTCCACCGAGACGTTCTCGGGCATCACGACGCGCAGCCGGTAGCCGCGCACCTTCGCGACGAGCGCGAGCCCGATCCCGGTGTTGCCGGACGACGGCTCCAGGATCGTGTCCCCGGGGCGGAGGGTGCCGTCGCGCTCCGCCTGGTCGACCATCGCGAGCGCGATGCGGTCCTTCGAGGACCCGCCGGGGTTCTGGCCCTCGAGCTTCGCGTACAGCCGCACGCTCGGGTTCGGCGACAGCGCGTGGATGCCGACGAGGGGCGTGTTGCCGATGACGCCCAGCACGGACTCGGCTCTCACGATGGGACTCCCGCAGAATGGACGGTCGCGGTGTGCGACCCGGCAGCCGCCACCACCGGCCGGCTACCCGCCAGCGACGGCGGGGAGGACCGAGATGACGTCGCCGTCGGCGACCTTCGTGTCGAGCTGCTCGAGGTACCGGATGTCGTCGTCGTTGCGGTACACGTTCACGAACTTGTGGAGCTGCCCGCTGTCGTCAACGAGGTTCCCGCCGAGCCCCGGGTACCGGTCGATCAGGTCGTGGAACACGTCGCCCACCGTGGCGCCGTCCGCGGTCACGGACGCGGCGCCGCCCGTGTGCGGGCGCAGCAGGGTGGGCAGGCGAACCTCGACCGACATGCGGCCAGTCTACGAGTCCGCCACGATGACCTCGCACTCCTCGACACGCCCGTCGCGGATCCGATAGCTGCGCAGGACCGGCTCGGCGTGCTTCAAGCTGATCAGCACGTAGAGCCAGTGCGGCTCCATCGCCTGACGCACGTCCGTGTCCGAGGGATAGGCGTCCGAGTGGGTGTGGGAGTGCCAGACCCCGACGAGCTCCTCGTGGCGCGTCTCCGCGTCACGCATGGCCCGGATCAGGTCGCGCGAGTCCACGGTGTAGGTGCGCGCCGACGCGTCCGCGTTCGTGCAGGGGTACACCTGGCTCACCGCGCCCGTGGGCTCACCGTCGGGGATCACCGGGCCGGCGAGCAGGCCGCACGCCTCGTCGGGCAGGCCGTCGTAGCAGTGCGCCACGATCTCGCGGTACTGCGCGCGCGACAGCGCGAGCACCGGCGCGGCGAACGCCGGCTCAGGTCCCGGCACGTGCGTCGTGGATGGCCCGCCACACCCGCTCGGCCGTCAGCGGCATGTCGAGGTGCCGGACCCCGAGGTGGCTCAGCGCGTCGATGACCGCGTTCTGGATCGCGGGCGTGGAGCCGATCGTGCCGGACTCCCCGATCCCCTTCGCCCCGAGCGGGTTCAACG
>DATDGU010000241.1:0-6180 GCA_036521915.1 Acidimicrobiia bacterium
ACCGAGCCGGACGCCGGCCCGCCCGCGGCGGACGCCGACCCCGCGCCCGACGCCGGCTCGCCCGAGGCGAGCGGCGAGGCGTCATCCGATCCCGACAGCGGCCCACCCGAGGCCGAGTCGGCTGCCAGCGAGGAGAGCTGACATGGCCACCCTGACCACCCCCGAGCTCCTGGACGTCTTCAAGCACATGACGGTCCTCGAGCTGAACGAGTTCCTGAAGGCCTTCGAAGACGAGTTCGGCGTCACCGCCGCCGCCCCCGTCGCGGTCGCCGCCGGTCCGGCCCCGGCCGCCGAGGCGCCCGCGGCCGAGGAGCAGGACGAGTTCGACGTCCTCCTCACCAACCACGGCGAGAAGAAGATCCAGGTCATCAAGGAGCTGCGCACCCTCACCAGCCTCGGCCTGAAGGAAGCGAAGGACCTCGTGGACGCCCTGCCCACCAAGGTGATGGAGAAGGTCTCCAAGGAGGACGCAGAGAAGGCGAAGGCCCAGCTCGAGGGGGCCGGCGCCACCGTCGAGCTGAAGTAGGGCGCCCCCGGGGGCCGGTCCGGGAACCCTTGACCGGCCCCGAACGGCGTTCTAGGGTCGCGGCCGACATCGGTCAGGCCCTCGGGGGTCTGGTCGGCAGTGCGTGTTTGCTGCCTGATCCCACCGCGAGTAAGATAAGGCGAGCCGTGTCTGCCCGTTCGAACTGCTGAATTTCCTGCTCCCTGCCCGCGCGCGCCGTCTGCTCTAAGGAGTGGCCTTGCCTCGCCTCGCGTCTCGCGACCGCCTGTCCTTCTCCAAGCTGCCTCAGGTCTTGGAGCTACCCGACCTCATCGCGGTGCAGCGCCAGTCCTTCAACTGGTTCATCGAGGAGGGCATCGCCGAGGTCCTCGCCGACATCTCCCCGATCGAGGACTTCACCGGGACGCTGAAGCTCGAGCTCGCCGACCACGTCTTCGACCCGCCGAAGCACTCCGAGGAGGAGTGCCGGGACAAGGACATGACCTACGCGCGGCCGCTGTTCGTGACGGCCCGGTTCATGAACTCCACGACCGGCGAGATCAAGGAGCAGACGGTCTTCCTCGGGGACTTCCCGATGATGACCGACCGCGGCACCTTCATCATCAACGGCACCGAGCGCATCGTCGTCTCCCAGCTCGTCCGCTCGCCCGGCGTCTACTTCGGGATCAACGCGGACAAGACCCAGCCCGAAAAGGACGTCGTCGACGCCAAGATCATCCCCGGCCGGGGCGCCTGGCTCGAGTTCGAGGTCGACAAGAAGGACATCTGCTACGTCCGCATCGACCGCAAGCGCAAGCAGCCGGTCACGATCCTGTTGAAGGCGCTCGGGTTCGGCGAGACCCCCGAGGAGCTCGCCAGCCTCGTCACCGACGCCAACGGCGCCGCCTACCAGTCGATCCTCAACACGCTCGACAAGGACAACACCGAGGACGCCGAGGCGGCGTTCATCGACATCTACCGCAAGCTGCGCCCCGGTGAGCCGCCGACCCCGGACTCGGCCCGCCAGCTCCTTGAGAACCTCTTCTTCAACCCGAAGCGCTACGACATGGCGAAGGTCGGGCGCCACAAGGTGTCGAAGAAGCTGCGCGACGAGTACGCGAAGCTGCCGCTCAAGCGCTACGACCTCGTCGTCCCCAACGCCGACCCCGAGGTCGGCCCGGTCGACTTCCAGCTCACGCGTGCCGACGTGCTCGCCACCGTCTCGTACCTCGTGAAGCTGCACAACAACGACGCCGACTACTTCCCCGACGACATCGACCACTTCGGCAACCGGCGCGTCCGTTCGGTCGGCGAGCTCATCCAGAACCAGGTCCGTGTCGGGCTGTCCCGGATGGAGCGCGTCGTGCGCGAGCGCATGACCACCCAGGACGTCGAGGCGATCACCCCCCAGACGCTCATCAACATCCGGCCCGTCGTCGCGGCCATCAAGGAGTTCTTCGGGTCCAGCCAGCTGTCGCAGTTCATGGACCAGACGAATCCGCTCGCCGGGCTCACCCACAAGCGTCGCCTCTCGGCGCTCGGGCCGGGTGGCCTGTCGCGCGAGCGGGCCGGCTTCGAGGTGCGGGACGTGCACCCGAGCCACTACGGGCGGATGTGCCCGATCGAGACGCCGGAGGGCCCCAACATCGGGCTCATCGGCTACCTCTCCACCTACGCGCGGATCAACCGGTTCGGGTTCATCGAGACCCCGTACCGCAAGGTCGTGAACGGCCGGGCCACCGACCAGATCGAGTTCCTCGCCGCCGACGACGAGGACCGCTACGTCATCGCGCAGGCCAACGCCGCGCTCGACGGCACCGGCCACTTCCTCGACGAGCGCGTCCTCGTGCGGGCCAAGCGCGGCGAGCTCGCGTACGTGGACCCGCACGAGGTCAACTACATGGACGTCTCGCCGAAGCAGATCGTCTCGGTCGCGACGTCGCTCATTCCCTTCCTCGAGCACGACGACGCCAACCGGGCGCTCATGGGCGCCAACATGCAGCGCCAGGCGGTGCCGGTGCTGCGCCCGACCGCGCCGTACATCGGCACCGGCGTCGAGGACCGCGCCGCCCGCGACGCGGGCGACCTGATCCTCGCCCAGGGCAGCGGCCGGGTGCTCGACGTCACCGGCGACACGATCACCGTCGAGTACGAGACCGGCGCCAAGAAGGGCCGGACCATCTACCGGCTCGCCAAGTTCCGACGCTCGAACCAGGGGACCTGCATCAACCAGAAGCCGGTCGTCAGCCCCGGCGACGTCATCAAGGAGAACGACGTCCTCGCCGACGGGCCCTCGACCCAGGACGGCGAGCTCGCCCTCGGCAAGAACCTCCTCGTGGCGTTCATGTCGTGGAAGGGCCACAACTTCGAGGACGCGATCGTCATCTCGGAGCGGCTCGTGCGCGACGACGTGCTCACTTCGATCCACATCGAGGAGCACGAGATCGACGCCCGCGACACCAAGCTCGGTGCCGAGGAGATCACCCGGGACATCCCGAACCTCTCCGAGGACATCCTGAAGGACCTCGACGAGGAGGGGATCATCCGGGTCGGCGCCGAAGTTGGCCCCGGCGACATCCTCGTCGGCAAGGTCACGCCGAAGGGCGAGACCGAGCTCACCCCCGAGGAGCGGCTCCTCCGCGCCATCTTCGGGGAGAAGGCCCGCGAGGTCCGCGACACCTCGTTGAAGGTGCCCCACGGCGAGACCGGCAAGGTCATCGGCGTCCGCAAGTTCTCCCGCGAGGACGGTGACGAGCTCCCGCCCGGCGTGAACCAGCTCGTGCGCGTCTACGTGGCCCAGAAGCGCAAGATCAGCGAGGGCGACAAGCTCGCCGGCCGCCACGGCAACAAGGGCGTGATCGCCAAGATCCTCCCGATCGAGGACATGCCCTACCTCGCCGACGGGACGCCGGTCGACATCATCCTCAACCCGCTCGGCGTCCCGTCCCGCATGAACGTGGGCCAGGTCCTCGAGGCGCACCTCGGCTACGCCGCCCGCTACGGCTGGGAAGGCCAGCGCCTGGCGCCGCGCAGCGAGCGCAAGACGCGCACGATCACCGAGCCCGCGGTGTGGGTGAGCAGCCCCGTCTTCGACGGCGCCCACTGGGACGAGGTGGACCAGGCCGGTGCCCAGGGGACCATCCAGAAGCTCTTCGAGCGGATGCACCCCGACGGCGAGAACGGCATGCGCCTCGTCGGCACCGACGGCAAGGCGCTCCTCTACGACGGCCAGACCGGTGAGCCCTATGACCGGGAGGTGACCGTCGGCTACGTCTACATCCTGAAGCTGGCCCACCTTGTCGACGACAAGATCCACGCGCGCTCGACCGGCCCGTACTCGATGATCACCCAGCAGCCCCTCGGCGGGAAGGCGCAGTTCGGCGGGCAGCGCTTCGGGGAGATGGAGGTCTGGGCCCTCGAGGCGTACGGCGCGGCGTACGCGCTCCAGGAGATCCTCACCATCAAGTCCGACGACGTCCTCGGCCGCGTGAAGGTCTACGAGGCGATCGTCAAGGGAGAGAACATCCCCGAGCCGGGCATCCCGGAGAGCTTCAAGGTCCTCATCAAGGAGATGCAGGCCCTCTGCCTCAATGTGCGGGTCATGAACGAGGCCGGCGAAGAGGTGGAGATCCGCGAGCTCGACGAGGACGCGTTCCGCACGACGGAGTCGCTCGGCATCGACCTCAGTCGACCCGAGCGGGGCACCGACGAAGAGGACGCGCAACGGGAGCGGGAGCGCGCACGGTACTGACAGGCAACAGGCGAGCACTCGGACAAAAGAAGAAGAGGGACACGAGTTGTACGACGTGAACGAGAGCGCCAAGTTGAGCATCGCCCTCGCCACCGCGGACCAGATCCGCATGTGGTCGAACGGCGAGGTGAAGAAGCCGGAGACGATCAACTACCGCACGCTCAAGCCCGAGAAGGACGGCTTGTTCTGCGAGAAGATCTTCGGCCCCACGAAGGACTGGGAGTGCTACTGCGGCAAGTACAAGCGCGTCCGGTTCAAGGGGATCATCTGTGAGCGCTGCGGCGTCGAGGTCACCCGCTCGAAGGTCCGCCGCGAGCGGATGGGCCACATCGAGCTCGCCGCGCCCGTCACCCACATCTGGTACTTCAAGGGCGTCCCGAGCCGGCTCGGCTACCTGCTCGACATCGCGCCGAAGAGCCTCGAGAAGGTCATCTACTTCGCCGCGCACCTGATCACCTGGGTCGACGTCGACAAGCGCCATAAGGACCAGGCCGAGCTCGAGGCCGACATCCGCGGCGAGATCGGCGACGTCGAGAAGGAGCTCGAGCTGCGGCTCCGCCAGCGCCTCGAGGAGTTCGAGGGCGAGGTCGCCAAGCTCGAGGAGGGCGGCGCCACCCCGCGCAAGGCCGACGTCGAGCGGCTCCAGAAGGCCCACGACAAGGACGTCGAGGAGCTGCGCGCCCGCGGCCAGGCCGAGGTCGACCACCTGAAGTCGGTGTGGAGCACCTTCGTGAAGCTCGCCCCGAAGCAGCTCGTCGACGACGAGCGCGTCTGGCGCGACCTCATCGACCGCTACCAGGAGTACTTCACCGGCGGCATGGGTGCCGAGGCGGTGAAGGAGCTCATCTCGCGCCTCGACATGCGCGAGGAGGAGCAGTCGCTCAAGGAGACGATCGCTACCTCGAAGGGCCAGCGCAAGGCGAAGGCCATCAAGCGGCTCAAGGTCATCTCGGCGTTCAACCGCACCGACGACGACGGCCGCACCATCAACTCGCCGAACGGGATGGTCCTCGACGCGGTCCCGGTGATCCCACCCGACCTGCGCCCGATGGTCCAGCTCGACGGCGGCCGGTTCGCGACGTCGGACCTCAACGACCTGTACCGGCGGGTGATCAACCGCAACAACCGCCTGAAGCGGCTCCTCGACCTCGGCGCGCCCGAGATCATCATCAACAACGAGAAGCGGATGCTCCAGGAGGCCGTCGACGCGCTGTTCGACAACGGCCGCCGCGGCCGGCCCGTGACCGGGCCCGGCAACCGTGCCCTGAAGTCGCTCTCGGACATGCTGAAGGGCAAGCAGGGCCGGTTCCGCCAGAACCTGCTCGGCAAGCGCGTCGACTACTCCGGCCGCTCGGTCATCGTCGTCGGGCCGAAGCTCAAGCTGCAGCAGTGCGGGCTCCCGAAGCAGATGGCGCTCGAGCTGTTCAAGCCGTTCGTGATGAAGCGCCTCGTCGATCTCGAGTTCGCGCAGAACATCAAGTCGGCGAAGCGGATGGTCGAGCGCGCCCGCCCGCAGGTGTGGGACGTCCTCGAAGAGGTCATCAAGGAGCACCCGGTCTTCCTGAACCGGGCGCCGACCCTGCACCGGCTCGGGATCCAGGCGTTCGAGCCGGTCCTCGTCGAGGGCAAGGCGATCCAGATCCACCCGCTCGTCTGCGCGGCGTTCAACGCCGACTTCGACGGCGACCAGATGGCTGTCCACCTGCCGCTGTCGTCGGAGGCCCAGGCCGAGGCGCGGATCCTCATGCTGTCGGCGCACAACATCTTGTCCCCGGCGCACGGGCGTCCCATCGCGGTGCCCAGTCAGGACATGATCATCGGCGTCTACTACCTCACCGAGATCGTCGAGGAGGGCAACGGCCACGGCCGCTCCTTCTCGAGCCTCGACGAGGCCGTCCTGGCGTACGACCTCCGGCTCCTGCCCGGTGCCGCGACCGTGGACCAC
>DATDGU010000242.1:0-15516 GCA_036521915.1 Acidimicrobiia bacterium
CCGACGCCCTAGCTGTCCCGACCACGGACGTTGTTGACACGGCCGGGGTCCGCCAATGAGAAGAGCCTCCGAGGGAGGGTGGAGCTGCTGAACGCACCCACTCGCCCAAGGAGGCGCTTTCGATGCACCGTAACGCCAGGCTGAACCTGCATGGTCGACGGTTGCTGATCGCGCGGATCCAGGCCGGCCGTCCGATCGCGCATGTCGCTGACGAGCTGGGGGTCTCCCGCCAGACGGCCTACAAGTGGTGGGGCCGGTGGCGTCGGGAAGGCGACGTCGGGCTGTTGGATCGCTCGAGTCGGCCGCGACGCTGCCCGTCGCGCACCCCCCGGGTGTTGGAGCGTCGGGTGGAGCGCCTGCGACGGTCCAAGAAGCTGGGGCCCGCCCGCATCGCCGGCATCCTCGAGTTGGCTCCCTCGACGGTGCATCGGGTGCTGTGTCGCCTCGGCTTGAACCGGCTGACCTGGATGGATCGACCCTCGGGCACGGTGATCCGCCGACGCATCGAACACGCCCGGCCCGGTGAGCTGGTCCAGATGGACATCAAGAAACTGGGACGGATCCCACCCGGTGGCGGCTGGCGAGCGCACGGGCGAGGCAACTGCGCCCACCACACCGCCACCAACGTCGGGTACGCCTACCTCCACACCGCGATCGACAGCTACAGCCGCGTCGCCTACAGCGAAGTCCTCACCGACGAGAACGCCGCCACTGCCATCGGCTTCTATCAGCGCGCCCACACCTGGTTCGCAGACCACGGCATCACCATCGAGGTGCTCCAGACCGACAACGGTGCCTGCTACAAGGCCCTCGCTTTCGGGGCGTCCATCAAAGCCAGCGGCGCTCGCCACCACCGGCTCCCACCCCGACGCCCGGCCTGGAACGGCAAGGTGGAGCGCTTCAACCGCACCCTCCTCGACGAATGGGCTTACGTCCGCATCTACCACAGCGAGGTCGCCCGCACCCGGGCACTCGCGCGATGGCTGCATCTCTACAATCACCACCGCTCCCACACTTCACTCGGAGGCCAGGCACCCATGACCCACGTCAACAACGTGGCCGGGCAGCACGACTAGGGCGCGCTCGCTTTCCGGAAGCGCGGGATCGTCGCCGCCGCGGCGGTGAGCACGATCGCGCCGGCGACGTCGAGGTACAGCCCGAAGCCGGGCTTGACGACCCCATGGCCCTGGTTGTGGATGTGGAGGAACTCGTAGATCCCGTACCCGAGGAGCGCGGCCCCGCCGCACGCGGCCGCGATCCACCAGGAGCCCCCTCGCAGCTCGGAGATCACGACGACGATGACGACGACGATCAGGAGGCCGGCGAAGCGCTTGCCGTCGGTCGTGTCGGTGCCGTTCACCGAGCCCGACACGAAGCTGTTGGAGGTCGTCGCCCAGGCGGTGACCACGCCGACCGCCATCGCCACGAGCGCTCCGAGCTGGACCCAGCGGGTGAGGTCCCATCCCGCCCGCGCGGGGCTGGCGGAGGCCGTCGCGCTCACCGGGGCGGGCACCGCGGCCTGCGTGCCGGTGTCGACGGGCGGACCCGCCGCGCTTGCCGGGTGCGGTGCGGCGAACGCGCTGGTCGCCGCCGTCGGGCTCGCGGCTGCCGGGTCCGTCATGAGTGCCGCGCCCGCGGCGTGGGGCTGCTCCGTGGCGGGCGTCACTCGCTGCAGCGGGACGGGCGGGGCGTCGTCGTACGCGGGTTCCAACTGGTCCTGGGCCGGCTGCCCGCGGTCCGAGACGTGAGGCGTCCACGTCGAGCCGTCCCAGTAGCGGCATTGGTGGCGTCCGGCGGGGTCCACGTACCAGTCCGCGGGGGCTATCGGACGCGGCGGCGTCGGCGGTGGGGGAGGAGGAGGGGGTTGCGGGGGCGGGGGCGCGGGGCTCGGGGCCGCCGCCACGTACGACACGGGTGCCGGCTCGACCGGCGCGGGCGGCGGCAGCTCCTGGCCGGGAGGCGGAAACTCCTCGCCGGGTCGAAGCGAGTCCGTCGAGGCTGGGCCACCCGCCGCCCCCGAGACGAAGTCGGACCAGCGTCCGTCCCAGTACCGCTGCGCGTGGCGCCCGGTCGGATCCCGGTGCCAGCCGGCTTCCTGCACCGCACTCATCGGCCCGCTCCCGGTCCGTGCGTCATGAGCCCGCCGCACGAAGCCTCTCACACACGGCGTGGCGCCCCGGTGACCGCGTCGGCGCGGGCTTTCCACGCCACGCCGGCTCGGCGCACCCTTGCGCCGGCGGGACGGCGTGCCGTGACCTCCCGCGCGGTCCGCGGTCCGCGGGCCGTGCGCGTGTTCCGAGTCACTCGGGCAGTGCGGGGCGCCCCGCCGTGCGCGCCCTCGGCCCAGCTCAGCTGCCCATGCCGAGGAGCCGCTCGCGCTGCACCGCCTTCGACCCGCGCAGGAGGGCGAACACCGCGGCGACCCACGCGAGCCCACCGATCACGAACGCCGCCGCCTCGGCCCGGAAGAGCGTGCCGCTCGCGACGGCGTACGCGATGAGGATCAGCGGCAGCGTGACGAGCGCGGACGCCTGCTGGGCCGCGGCGGCGCTCGACACCTTCGCCGAGATCGCCAGGATCACCGCCAGGGCCAGCGCGATGAACGGCGGCAGCACCCAGAGCACGAGGATCCACCAGTTGGCGGTGGGGAAGAACCAGCCGCCCACCTTCGGCCCGACCGTGAGGTTGACGACGAGCGAGTAGCAGCCGAACCCGACGCCCGCGGCCAGATAGCCGGGGATCAGGCTGGCGATGAGCTTCCCGAGGTAGATGTCGCGCTCGCTGGCGGGGGAGTGCGCAAGGAATTCGCCGCTGCCCCGCTCCCGCTCGCCGATCACCGTGTTGGCGCCCACGGCTGACGACACGGTCAGCGGCACGATGATCGCCAGCGGCGCGAACAGGTAGACGGCGAGCGCGTACGACGCCTGGACCGGTCCGGTCGCGCCCTTCACCTTCGCCCGGAGCTGCTTCGGCAAGCTGCCGACGATGTCGCTCAGCTGCTTCACGAGCCGGACGTCGGATACGTGCGTGATGAGGAGCAGCAGGATCGCGGGCAGCACGACGAAGAACAGCCCGGCGATGATCGCGAGGGGCACCCAGAAGTCGCGGGACTGGCGCAGCTGGCGCAGGTCGGTGCGCGCGATGACGAGCGCCGGGTGGTGACGACCGCTCACTGCCGCGCCCCCTGGCGGATCGCGAAGGAGAGCTGCTCGAGGCTCGGTGTCTGCGGCTCCACGCGTCGCAGCCGGGCGCCGGCGCCCACGAGCGCGTCGACGAGGTCCGGCACTCGGCTCGGATCGGTGAGCTCGACGGTCGCGGTTCCGTTGCGACCGTACGAGCGGACGAACGGGAGCTCACGCGCTCCGTCCAGCACGGCTGGGTTCTCGGCGTCGACGAGCACCCGCGCCGCCGGCCAGTAACGCTGGGTCAGCTGCGCCGGGGACCCGGACACGAGGGTGTGCCCGCGGTCCAGCACCACGACCTCGTCCGCGAGCCCCTCCGCCTCGAGCAGGAGGTGGGTGCACATCAGGACGGCCTTGCCGTGCGCGGCGAGCTCGTCGATCAGCCCGAGGACGGCGCGGGCTGACTCCGGATCCAGGCCCGCGGTGGGCTCGTCGAGCAGCAGGAGGTCGGGCTCGTGCAGCACGGCGCGGGCGAGCGCCAGGCGGGCCCGCATCCCGGTCGAGTAAGCGCCGACGCGCCTGCCGAGCGCATCCTCGATCCCGAAGCGCTGCGCCGAGTCGGCGATTCGCTCGTCGATGCGCTCGGAGGCCACCTCGAACAGCTCGGCGCCGTAGCGCAGGTTGTCGTAGCCCGACAGTCGGTCATAGAGGGCGGGCCGCGCCGGGACCACGCCGCAGCGTCGCCGCACAGCCGTCCCGTCCCGTCCGCTCGGATCCAGCCCGTGGACCCGGACCCGGCCGCCGTGGGCCGCCAGGGCACCGGTCACGAGCCGGACCACGGTCGTCTTCCCGGCGCCGTTCGGGCCGAGGAGCACGGTGACCGACCCGGCGGGCACCTCCAGGCTCAGCGAATCGATGGCGACGACGTCGCCGAACGTCCGTCGCACGCCGTCGAGCTCGACCATCACCGAGGGGTCGCCCATCGACCCAGTAGATCGGCAGCGAGGCGCCGCCAGTGAAGCGGTCGTCGCGCGCCCTCGCTACGAGAGCACGTCCTTGCGGCGGAAGTGCCACCACGCGAGCCCGCCGAACACGACGACGTAAGGGACCTGGAGCAGGACGCCGTGCAGCATGTTCCGGGTCGGCCCGTTGCCGATGAACAGGCCGGTCCACGAGTTCTGGTAATGGGTCGGGAAGACGAAGCTCACCGGGTCGAGGCTCGCGAGGTTGTTGAGGATCTGCGAGACGACGTAGAGGCCGAATCCGGCGAAGAGCGCCGCCGACGGCGAATCCGTCATCGTCGACGCCAGGAAGGCGAGGGCGGCGACGCCGGCGATGCTCCACAGCACGTACGCGCCCGCCAGGGCCAGATTGGCCACGACATGGAGCTGGGTCTGATGGCCCGCCGTGCCGAAGATCGAGATGTTGAGGGGGTGCCAGCCGAAGAGGATCGTGCCCACGACGAGCCCGGTGAGGACGATGAGCGCGGTCGCGACGACCGCCATCAGCGCGGCCGCTCCCGCTTTCGCGGCCAGCAGTCGGCCTCGACCGACGGGCCGGGTGAGCATGGCGCGCAGGTTGCCCCAGCTCGCCTCGGAGGCGACCGCGTCGCCGGCGAAGAGCGCCACGATCAGGACGAGCAGGAACTGGCTCATGAACTGCAGCGACACCACCGGGAGGAAGAGACCGGTCCCGTTGATGAACGCCGGGAACTGCTGGACCGGACCCTGTTGGAAGGTGAGCGTGGGCGGGTTCACCTTCACGGCGATCGCGATCACGACGGGGACGACCACCGTCGTCGCGAGGACGGCATACGTGCGCCGCCGCCGCCACTGCTTCACCATCTCGGTCCCGAACAACGCCGCCATTCCCGCGCCTCCCCGCGATCCGACCAGCATCCTGGCGGGCGTCACGTCCAGCCGGCGACCGGTACGACGCACCCCTTCCGCCTCCTCTTATATGTGCCGCGCCACGGCCGCGTGTGGGCCGGGTGGCTCCCGGCGGTGATGGGGTCTCTGGCGCCTACGAGGCCCCTGTTGGCGCCTGATGGCGGTGTTGATTACCGTGGGCCGCCGCATGCGCTCCCGGCTCGCCTTCGTGGCGCTGCTCGCCGCAATGGCGACTCTGGTTCCAGTGGCCGCGTCCGCCCAGACCACAGGCGGGAACGAGCAGCAGCTGCAGGGTCAGATCGCCCAGCTCAGCCAGGCCGGTCAGGCCGCGCTCGGCAACCTGCAGGGCATCCAGGAGCAGCAGGTCACGCTCGCCGAGCGGGCATCGCAGCTCGCGAGCCAGCTCGCTGCCGCGCAGGCTCGCCTCGACCCGCTCGCCGCGAATGCCGAGGCGCTCGACGCCGAGGTCGCGCAGCTCCAGGCGGTCGTGAACGCGACCCAGGCCCAGCTGAACGAGGCGCAGGCGGCCTTCGACCAGTCCGCCGCGCAGATGTACCGCTCGGCGCGCACCGGGGCGGCATACGAGGACCTGCTCACCGCACAGCCCCAGGACCTCCTCGCCGAGAGCAAGTACCTCGCCATCGTCACCCAGCAGCGCCACGACCTCGTCGATCGTGTGGCCGCCCTCCGCGACGAGGCCGAGCGCCAGCGCGAGGCGATGCTCGGCACGCAGGCCCAGGCCGACGCCGCGGCCAACGCGGCGCGCGCCGCCCGCGACCAGGTCGTCGCGCTGCAGCAACAGCTCGCGCCGGCGCAGGCCGCCGCGGACGCGCAGGCCGCCACCGTCGAGGCCGCCATCACCCAGATCCAGGGCAACCTCACCGACGATCAGGCCGAGCTCGCGTCGATCCAGGGCCCGTCCGACGGGATCTCGTCGCTGCTGCGCAGCCGCGACGGCGTGGGCGGCTCGGCGCGCCCCTGCGCGGTCCGCCCGGTTCCCGGCGGCGTGAACCAACCGTTCATCCCGGGCCAGCATCCCGGCATCGACCTGCACGCCAGCTACGGCGACCCGATCCGCGCGTGCCTCGGTGGCACGGTCGTCATCGCCGCCTGGGAAGGCGGGTACGGCAACGCCGTCGTGATCGACGACGGTGGTGGGATGGCCAACCTCTACGCGCACCAGTCTCGCATGGCGGTGAACGTCGGCCAGGTGGTCAGCGCCGGCCAGGTCATCGGCTACATCGGCAGCACCGGCTACTCGACCGGCCCGCACCTCCACTTCGAGGTGCGGGTGTCCGGCAACCCGATCGACCCCGCGCCGTATCTGCCGCCACCGGGCTAGTGCCCCGACCGGCATGGTTTGCTGCGCCTGGTTGTCATAGGTGGGTGCTGGTGTGGTGGGGTGTTGTTGCGGACGGCTCGGGTGGAGTCGCGGGGGACACGCCGGGCATCGCGACCTGGTCGCCGCCCACAACATCGCCGCAATACGCGGCGGAACGATCACGATCAGCCTCCTGGTCGTGGAGCACCGTCGCGTCGGTACACCGACCCAGCGACGTGACCGCCGCCGCCACCACATGGACGCGCGTCGGTCCTGCCCGGCCCCGGGGCGCCCCGCCCACCAGAACGGGGAGTCGCTCGCAGCCCCTGCGAGGATCAACCCACGCTCCGCGCCCCCAGCGCACACGTTGGCTGACGAGGCACTTCAGGCGCCGCGCGGGCCCGTCGATCACAGTGGGTGTCGACGACGAGGAGCACGACATGCCCCGCTGGAACCCTGAAGAGACACGGCGTTACTACCAGGATCTCGTGCAACCGCACGTGCCGGAGCCGGTGCTCGCCGTCGGTGCGCTGCAGCCCGCTGGGACGTGGGGGAACTTCGCCCTGACGAAGGTCAACCCGCTCGGCGGGATGCTCGGCCGGTCACGCAACAACAAGAAGGCCGGCGGGCTGGCCAAGACCGGCGGGATGCGCACGCCGACGCTCGCGGGGATCGCCGTCACCCAGGACCGCGTCTACGTGCTCTCGCTGAGCACCAAGCGAGGGAAGGTCCAGGTCGAAGAGCTCCTCGCGACCTGGGACCGGGCCGACCTCAGGATCACCACCGAGCCTGGGCGGCTCGCCACGAAGGTCGTGGTCGACGTGACCTCCACCGGCGAGCACTACGAGCTCGAGGCCACGAACGTCGGCGACCAGGGGCTCACCCAGACGTTCGTCGATACCCTCACCGCCCCGGCCTGACCGCCGCGGGCTGCGTGGCCCCGCGCCCGACCCGGCCTCCCCAACGTGGACGGACCGAGCGACGCCACGGTGACGATGGAGGGCCTGGGCCTGGGCCTGTCCATCGTCGCCGCCATCGCGGGCGCGCACGGCGCGTCGGTGACCAGCCGGGCGCGGCGTGCCGGCGGGCTCGACATCGAGGTGAGGTTCCCGCTCGCCTCGTCGACGTGTGCCGTAGCCGCCGACCGGGGCGACGATCCGCGGCACACGTCCCGAGCCGGCTGGCCTCGCCGTCGGGTCAGAGCGGCGGCGGTGACCTGAGCGAATCCAGGCGCTCGCCGCGGCCCCGGCCTGCCCGAGGTGGGAATCGGCGCGGGCGAAAGGTCGGCCGGCGTCCCGAACCGGTTCCCATAGGGTGGGCGCGTGCCGTACACGACGGGGCAGTTCGCGCTCGGACTCGAGGGGCTCGCGCTCCTCCGAGCGGGTCCGTTCGACACCGACGAGGCGCTTGCCGCCCGGGTCGCCGAGCTCCGTGACGTCGCCAACGCGCTCGACCAGCCGGAGTACGCCGGGGAGGCCACCGGCGGGGAGGTCGCGCTGAGCCGGGGGTACGCGATGTGGGCGGCCAGCTACGACCGGTCGTTCAACCCGCTCCTCGAGGTCGAGGAGCCGGTCGTGCGCGAGGAGGTTGCCCGCTGGCCGAGCCGGTCCCGGGTGCTCGACGCCGCCTGCGGGACGGGTCGCCACACTGCGCTGCTCGTCGAGCTCGGGCACACGGTCTGCGGGATCGACATCTCGCTCGAGATGCTGGCCGTGGCCCGCGACAAGGTGCCCGGTGCCCGCTTCCTCGAGGGCTCGATGCTGCCGATGCCCTTCGAGGACGGCGAGTTCGACGCCGCACTGAGCGCCCTCGCGCTCTCGCACTTCGTCGACCCCGCGGGTCCGGTAGCGGAGCTGACCCGCGTGGTGCGTCCCGGCGGGCGCATCGTCATCTCGGACTTCCACCCCTACATGGTTCTGCTCGGCGGGCAGGCGGTGTTCCGCACGGAGGGCGGCGTGCCGCACTTCGTCGCGAGCCACGCCCATCTTCCGGGCTATATGCTGAGCGTCTTCCAGGAAGCCGGGCTCCGCGTCACGGCCTGCGTCGAGCCCACCTGGACCCAGGCCGCCGCGCTCGGCACATTCCCCGGGATGTCCGCCACCCTGTTCGAGGAGGCGATCGCCGGGATCCCGCTCGCCATCGTGTGGGTCCTCACGCGCGACTGACGAGCGGCGCCGACGAGGCCGCCGTCGGCCCGACTTCCATTCCCACGCCGGATCGCCGATCATGCAAGCGTGCCGAGACCCCTGTACCCCAGTCCGTGAGCGACGCCGTCGAGCGGTTCATCGCCGCCGCGAAAAACCCGACCGACGAGGCCGTCGCCGCGCTCGGCGAGGTGCTCGGTGAGGACGCCACGGTGATCACGCCGTTCGGCCGGGCGACGGGACCCGAGGCGATCGGCGAGCTGCTGCGCACCCCGCGGCTGAGCCGCACCCTCGGGGCCGCGACCTGGACCACACCGCAGCGCGACGGGCAAACCGTGACCGTCGAGGCGGTGCTCCCGCCCGGGGGGATGCTCGCCGCGATCACGTCCACCGTGACTCTTGCCGACGACCAGCGGCTCCGCGGCGTCGTACAGGAGCTCGCGCTCGCGCCGCCTCCCGATCCGCAGCCACTCGTCTTGCCGCCCGAGGTGAAGGCCGCGGTGGACGGCGCGACCGCGAACGGGACACCGATCGTCGTCGCCTATGTGGATCAAGACGGCATTCCGCATCTGTCGCTGCGGGGCTCCGTGCAGGCCTACGGTGACGACCAGCTCGGGCTCTGGATCCGCGACCAGGCAGGCGGGCGGGCTGCTGCGCGCCATCCCGACGAACCCGGCGCTTGCGTTCTTCTATCGAGACACCAGCCAGGGCGCGACCTACCAGTTCACCGGCCGGGCCCGGGTGGACGACGCCGCCGCGTTCCGCGCCGCGATCTACGCGGGGCAGCCAGAGGGCGAGCGCAACCTCGACCCGAACCAGCGTGGCGTCGCCGTCGTCGTCGACCTCGATCGGGTCGAGGGCACCGGCCTGACGGGGCGGTTCCGCCTCGAGCGGTAGGCGAGCCGCGTCAGCGCGGTGCGGTGACCGGTCGGCGGCCCGTCGGTGGCTCGAGGCCCGCGGCGAGCTCGTCGAAGGCCTCGCGCAGCAGCTGGGTGAGCGACCCCGACTTCGGACCGGCGAGCCACATGTCGACGGCCGCGCGGAGCGCGACGGTCCCGGCACCGGCGAGCAGCCGCAGCGTGAGCGGATCGGCCGGCGCGCCGGCCCGCCGCGCCCGATCGGCGAGCACCTCGACGACCGCGTCGTCCCAGCCCCGCTGGTACTCCGACTTGGTGGCTCGCAGGCTCGGCGTCGCCTCGATGACCGCCATCCGGGCGGCGATGCGCTCGCGCTCGTGCTCGTACTCCTGGGTCAGCGACAGCACCGCGGCGCGCAGGGCGGCCCAGGCCGGGCAGTTCGCCGGCTGCGCGGCGAGCAACGCCAGCATGCGGTCGCGGCGTTCCTCGACGTCGCTGCCGAGCAGCACGTCGGACTTCGTCGGGAAGTAGCGGAAGAACGTGCGGGGCGAGACCTCGCACGCGGCGGCGATGTCCTCGACCGTGGTGTGCTCGAACCCCTGGCGCTGGAAGAGCTCCAGGGCGGCGCTCTGCAAGGCCTCCTGGGTGCGGGCCTTCTTGCGCTCCCGCAGGCTCTCGGGTGCCTCGATGGTCACGCCCATATTGTGCCACATTGTGTCAGATGGCGTGCGGCGGCAGATGGCGCCTTGCGTTATCTGGCAGAGAGTGACAGAATCGTGCGATGCTCCTGACGCGCGTCAACGAGCGCGCCGACGAGCGTGCCTACGAGCGGCGCTGGTGGGTGCTCGTCGTGCTGTGCATGAGCCTGCTCATCGTCTTCGTCGGGAACTCGAGCCTCAACGTCGCCATCCCGACGCTGGCCCGGGACCTGCACGCCACCGAGTCCCAGCTGCAGTGGGTCGTCGCCTCGTACTCGCTCGTGTTCGCCGGCCTGCTCTTCTCGACCGGCGCGATCGGCGATCGCTTCGGTCGCAAGGGCGCGCTCCAGCTCGGGCTCGTGGTGTTCGTCCTGGGCGCGGTGATCGCGTCGCAAGGCACCGTCATGTGGCAGCTGATTGCCGGCCGGGCCGTCATGGGCGCCGGCGCGGCGTTCATCATGCCGTCGACCCTGTCGATCCTCGTCAACGTCTTCCCACCCGAGGAGCGCGCGAAGGCCATCGCGATCTGGGCCGCGACGACCGGCGCGGCCGGCGCGATCGGTCCCGTCGCGAGCGGGTGGCTGCTCGGGCACTTCTGGTACGGGTCGATCTTCCTCATCAACGTGCCGATCATCGTCGTGGCGCTCGTCGCCGGGTCGTGGCTCGTGCCCCGATCGAAGGACCCCGAGCAGGCCAAGCTGGACCCGGTCGGCGCGGTCCTCTCCACAGTCGGGATCGCCACGCTCGTCTACGCCCTGATCGAGGCACCCTCCAAGGGATGGGCGAACATCAACACGATCGGCGCGTTCGGGATCGCGCTGGTCGTGCTGGCCGCGTTCTGCCTGTGGGAGCTGCGCCGACGCGACCCGATGCTCGACATCCGGTTCTTCCGCAACCCGGCGTTCAGCACGGGGACGGGCGGCATGGTGCTGGTCTTCCTGGCCATGTTCGGCGTGATGTTCCTCATCACGCAGTACTTCCAGCTCGTGCTCGGCTACACGCCGCTGTCGGCGGCGCTGCGGCTCCTGCCGATCGCGCCGATCATGATCGTCGTCGCCCCCTTCACGCCCCGGCTGAGCGCGCGGTTCGGTGCGCACCGGACCGTCGCGTCCGGGATGGCGCTCATCGCGGGCGGGATGCTCATGTTCGTCCACCTCGGGCTGCACACGCCCTACCTCTACGTCGTCGCCTGCCTGCTCCCACTCGTCAGCGGCATCGCCCTGGCGATGTCCCCCATGACCGCGGCGATCATGTCGGCCGTCCCGGCCCGACGCGCCGGCGCCGGCTCGGCCACCAATGACGCCACCCGAGAGCTCGGCGCCGCCCTGGGCGTCGCCGTCCTGGGCAGCGTGGCCGCCTCGAAGTACTCGAGCACGCTTTCCCACGCCGTCACCGGCCTTTCGGGGTCGGCGCAGCAGACGGCGCGCGCCTCCATCGCCGGCGCCCTGCGCGTCGCCGGCGAGCTGCACGGCGCCGCCGCCCAGGCCCTGACACTGGCCTCGAAGCTCGCCTTCGTCGACGGCGTCCACCTCGCGTCGATCGCCGGCGCGGTGCTGGCCGCGGTCGCGGCCGTCGTCACGTACCGTTGCCTGCCGCACCAGCTCGTGCCCCACGGGTTGCGCGGCCCGGCCGAGGCCATCGAAGAAACGGCTGAGCTCGGCATCGCGGGCGTCCCGCCGATCGTCGCCGATGACGAGGTGGAGCCGACATTGGCGCCGCGCTGAGCGGCCGGCCCGAGCGCGGCGTCAGGTCGAGCGATCGCGCTCCTCACGCACGGCGCCCAACACCTCGAGCTCGATCCGATCCTTCCGCCGTCCCGCCGCGCGTTTCATGCGGATGAGGTCATCGAGGTCACAGACGGCCACGATCAGCCCATCGCCGAGGTCGAACTCGGCTGCGTTCCGGCGCAGCTCATCGAATCCCTCGACACCGGCGGGCATCCCGAGCACGTCGAGCGGTCCGTCGACGGTCTCGAACGTGAAGTTCTGGCCCTTCGCCATCGTTCGCGGGTCGAGGGCGAAGGGCACGTCCTCGTCGACGCCGCGGAGCCGCGCGCCGAGCTCGCGGAGCGCGGCGACGAGCCGCTCCAGATTGTCGTTGTCGCGGGCGTAGCAGATGTCGGTGTCGTTCGTGCTGGTGGGGGAGCCCCACACGCGGCCCGCGAGCCCGCCGATGAGGACGAAGCGCACGTGATGTTCGTCGAGCGTCCGGAGCGCCGCCAGCGGGTCGTACGGCATCGGGCGCTACCGCACGCGGCGGGCCGCTCGCAGCCGCTCCATCGTCGCCGCCTCGTCCGGCAACGTGGCGAGCCGCTCGGCCGGCGTGCGTCCCAAGAGCTCGCGGATGCCGCTGCGATCGACGCCCTCGCCAGTCCGAGGAAGCGACTCGATCGTCTCACCGCACGCCCCGAGGAGGCGGGTGAGCGTGTCGACCCGGGGGATCTCGACGCCGGTCTCGATCCGGGCGACGGTCGGCTGCGAGACACCCGTGCGCACGGCCAGCGTCCGCTGGGTCAGCCGCGCCCGCCGGCGGGCTCGACGGAGGGTGTGCGCCGCGTTCATGTTGATAGTGTATCCGCTATCATGCGTCGCTCACGAGGGCGCCAGCCGTCGGGCAACGTCGGCGAGCGCCGGGAACTCGGCGGACTCCTGGACGCAGCGGGCGAACAGCCACAGCACCAGACGGTCCGCATCCAGCGCGAGGAGCTCGGCCACGTGTCGGGCGAACCGACGCGGGTCGGCGTGCAGGCGTTCCTCGCAGTTCAACAGGTGCTGGAGCGCGTCGTACGTCGGATCGCCGACGTAGGGCTTGGGGTCGATCATGAGCCACGGCTCGCGTCGCGACGCCAGCACGTTGCCGGCATGGAGGTCCGTCGCGAGGAGCACCTGGCGCGTCGAGGTCCTCGGGAGCGACCGAAACAGCGACAGGCCGGCCCGCACGAGACCGGGATCAAGGGTGGCGGGATCGGGCGGTGTGCGTTCGCACGCGTCGGCCCACGCGTCACAGAGGCTCTCGAGCGGACGGAACGGTCGACCGAGCGGCGACGCGCGCCACAGACGAGGGAAGAGCGACGCGAGGACCGCGTCCTGTTCCGGCTCGGGCCGGCTGCACAGCGGCGTACCGGGCGTGCAGCGCTCGAGGAGCAGGGCCGACGTGTCGTCGGTGGCGTCGTGGGCGTGCAGCCGCACCGCGCCGTCACCGTCCCACGCCCGCAAGCCGTCCGGTTCGTGCTCGGCCTCGTCGTGCCGCCAGGCGATCTTCAGCACGACGTCGCTGCGATCGATGGTCCGGGCGGGGGCAACCCAGGACGTGACGCCGCCCGGCTGATACGGCTCGCCGAGCTCGAGCGACCACCGGTGCTGGATCTCGGCGACGATCCTCGGGAGTGCCGCGATCCAGGCTCGCCGCTCGTCACTCCGGCTCGCCGCCTCGACGAGATTGCGCGGCATCGACAGCGCCACGGCCGCCATCTTGGCGTGCCCGCGCCCAGGTGACCGTTGAGATTGCCCGGGTGCGCGACGCCTCGGATGGCCGACGGCGCGGGCCGTACAATCCCGCGCCGTGCCGCAGCCGCCGCCGCCGACGATGCGCACGGGGAAGATCTGCTACCTCGAGATGCCGTCGCGCGACGTCCAGGAGTCGGCGGCGTTCTACGAGGGCGCCTTCGGGTGGCACATCCGGTTCCGCGACACCGATCGTCCGTCGTTCGACGACACGACGGGCCAGGTCAGCGGCGCGTTCGTCGGGGACCGCACGCCCGACCCGGAGCCCGGCATCATGATCTACATCATGGTGGCGAGCGCGGCCGCGGCGGCCGACGCGGTCGTCGCCGCGGGCGGCTCGATCGTCTCGCCGGTCGGGCACCTCGGCACCGAGGTGCTCGCCACCTTCCTCGACCCGACCGGCAACCTGCTCGGCCTCTACCAGCAGCCCGGGCTGGCCGAGGCCGAAGCGGGCGCCTGACCCCCCGTCGTCCGCCAAAAGCTGCGGGCAGGTCCGGGCGATGGTGCTTAGGGTGCGGCCGTGGATCCCCGGCTCGACACGAACCGCGCGTGGTGGGACGAGAAGGTCGTGCTCCATGCCGGCTCGTCGTTCTATGACGTGGCGGGTGTGCGCGGCGGGGCGTCGGCGCTCGATCGGATCGAGCGTCTGGAGGTCGGTGCGGTGCGAGGCGAGTCCCTGCTGCACCTGCAGTGCCATTTCGGGCTGACGACACTCTCCCTCGCTCGAGACGGCGCGCGGGTGACGGGCGTCGACTTCTCACCGTCCGCCATCGATCTGGCGCGTCGGCTGGCGGCGGACTTCGACCTCGAGGCCCGGTTCGTGTGCTGCGACCTCTACGACACCCCGGAACGGGTGCCGGAGACGTTCGACGTCGTCTTCACCTCCTACGGGGTGCTGAGCTGGCTGCCGGACCTCGCCGGGTGGGCCGGCGTCGTCGCCGGTGCGCTCCGCCCCGGTGGTCGCTTCCACCTGATCGAGCTGCACCCCGCGGCGTGCATGTTCGACGACGAGCGCCTGGAGGTGCGGCTGCGCTATCCGTACTTCCGGAGCGACGAGCCCATCCGGACGGAGCGGTCGGGCAGCTACGCCGTCCCCGACGCGGACACGGCCGAGCAGGTCACCTACGCCTGGCCCGCGGCGATCAGCGACGTCCTCAGCGCGCTGCTGGACGCCGGGCTGCGGATCGAATCGTTCCACGAGTACCCGACCTGCCACGAGCAGCTGCGGCCCTGGCTCGTCCCGACGGGCGACGGCGAGTGGTCCGCCCCGCCGGCGCTCCCCGCCGTCCCGCTCGTGTACGCCCTCCGCGCCACGCGGCCCGCCTGACCGCTCGGCCCCGCCGTCAGACGTGCCCCGAAGTCGGGGGTTCCACCCCGACGCCAGGCGTGCGAACATACGTTCGTGTTCGGGGAGGCGACCGTCCTGCACGCCGACCTCGACGCCTTCTACGCGTCGGTCGAGCAGCGAGACGACCCGCGGCTGCGCGGGCGGCCCGTGATCGTGGGCGGCGGGGTCGTGCTGGCGGCGAGCTACGAGGCCAAGGCCTTCGGCGTGCGCACGGCGATGGGTGGCCGCCAGGCCCGCGAGCTGTGCCCGCGGGCCGTCGTGGTGACCCCCCGCATGTCCGCCTACGCGGAGGCCAGCAAGGCCGTGTTCGAGGTCTTCGAGCACACGACCCCACTCGTCGAGGGGATCTCGATCGACGAGGCGTTCCTCGAGGTCGGCGGGCTCCGCCGCATCTCGGGTTCACCCGTCGAGATCGCCGCGCGGCTCCGGCGCGCCGTCCGCGAGCAGGTCAACCTCCCGATCTCGGTCGGCGTGGCGCGCACGAAATTCCTGGCGAAGGTGGCGAGCGCCGTCGCGAAGCCCGACGGCCTGCTCGTCGTCCCCCCCGACGAGGAGCAGGCGTTCCTCCATCCGCTGCGGGTCGAGCGGCTCTGGGGTGTCGGCCCCGTGACGGCACGCCGGCTCCATGACCACG
>DATDGU010000243.1:0-12214 GCA_036521915.1 Acidimicrobiia bacterium
GCCGAGCCGACCGGCCGCGACTGGACGCTCCACGGGCGGCCCGACCCTGTCCTCGACGCGCCGTCGGCCAGCCGGGCGGTCGTCGTGGCGGCGGCCGACGACGGCCCCGGCCTCTTCCTCGTCATGCTCGGCGGCGCGCGCCGCGACGCCGAGCCAGCGATGGACCGCACCCGCGAGCTGGGCTGGCTCCACTTCGACGCGACGCCCGCCGTCCGTCTCGGCGAGGCGGCGGCCGTCCGCGCGCTCGTCGACCGGGGCGCGACCTACGCCGCCGCCGAGATGCTGGGCGGCGCGGACCGGGTCCTCGAGATGGCGGTCGAGTACGCGAAGGAGCGCGTCCAGTTCGCGCGCCCGATCGGGAGCTTCCAGGCCGTGAAGCACCGCTGCGCCGACATGCTCGTCGACGTCGAGGGGATGCGCTCGAGCGTCTATTGGGCGGCCTGGTGCATCGGCGCCGGCGACCGGGACGCGTCGATCGCCGCGTCGACCGCGAAGATTTGGTGCTCCGACGCCTCGAAGCGCGTCATGGCGTCGGGCCTCCAGGTGCACGGCGGCATCGGGTTCACCTGGGAGCACGACCTCCATCTGTTCCTGAAGCGGGCCCAGCTCGACCAGGTGTCCTTCGGCGACGCCTCGTACCACCGGGAGCGGCTCGCCGCGCTGCTGCGCCCCCGCGTCGAAGCGGGCGAGAGCATCCTCTGATTCAGGCCGCCGTCTCGCCCGCGGCGCGGTCCCGCAGCGCGGCACGGTCGGGTTTTCCGGCCGAGAGCAGCGGCAGCTCGGCGACCCGCACGACCCGCTCGGGGGTCTTGAAGCGCGCCACCCCTCGGCGTTCGAACCAGGCTCGGCAGGCCGCCAGGTCGAACGGCGCCCGCGTCACGACGAACGCGCACACGCGCTCGCCGACGAGCGGGTCCGGGTAGCCGACCGCCACCGCCTGCGCGACGTCGGGGTGCGCCTCGAGCGCGCCTTCGACCTCGGCGGCGGCGATGTTCTCGCCGGCGCGGATGATGATGTCCTTGATCCGCCCGACGATCGTCAGCCATCCGTCGGCGTCGACCGTCGCGAGGTCGCTGGTGCGGAACCACCCGTGGGAGATCGCCGCCGCCGTCTGCTCGGCGTCCGCGTACCCGACGAACAGCTCGGGGCCCCGGAGCCACAGCTCACCGACCTCGCCCGCCGGGCGGGCCGCGCCCGTGACGGGGTCGCTCACCCGCAGGCGCACCGCGCCGACGGGGTGGCCGTCGGTGTCCCGCGCGCGGTCCGGCGGGTCCCCGTCGGTGCTCGTCGTCATGGTCGGTGCCTCGGTCGAGCCGTACGTGCGCTTCACGTGGGCGTGCAGCCGGGCGCTGGCGTCGGTGACGAACGCGGGGGTCACCCCGGCGCCGCCGCTCGAGACGAGCCGGAGGCTCTCGACCCGCCGTGCGTCGAACTTCGGTGCGCCGAGGAGCGCCACGAAGAAGGTCGGTGGTCCGATCATGAACGTGATGTGCGCGTCCTCGATGCGCTGCAGCGCGGTTTCGGGATCCCAGCGGGGCATGAGCTCGGCGCGCATGGGCACGGTCCCGGCGACGAGGACCGCGTTGAGCAGCCCCGACACGTGCGCCAGCGGGGCGGGCATGAGGATGGCGTCGGTCGGCGCGAGGCGATGCGCGGCGGCCATGATCCGGCCTTTCCACGCCAGGCCCCGCTGGGTGTGCAACGCCGCCTTCGGGCCGCCGCCCGAGCCGGACGTGAAGAGCGCGACGGCCAGGTCGGCGGGGCGCGCCGCCGACCGGGTCACGGGCGCGCCGGCGTCGAGGAGCGAGGGCAGGCGGGCCGTGGGGCCGCGCACCTCCTCGGTCGACAGGAACAGCCGCGGGTGCAGCACCTCGAGCATGCGCTCCAGCTCGGCGGGGCCGGCCTGCTGGTGGATCGGGCCCGCGATCGCACCGAGGCGCCAGCAGGCCCGGTAGAGGAGGACGACCTCGTGCCAGTTCGGGGCCTGCCACGCCACGACGTCGCCGCGGCGGACGCCGGCAGCCCGGAGGCCCCCGGCGAGCGCGGCCGTCGCGGCGAGGAGAGCACGCCCGTCGAGCTCGGTCGTGTCGTCGACGAGCACCGGGCCCTGCGCCGCGGCGGCCGCCGTGGTCAGGGCGGTGTCGAGGCTCGGCGCGTCCCATGGCCCGCCCGGCGCGCGGTACGCGCGCGCCTCGGGGTGCCGGTAGGTCGGTCTCAGATGAGCGGGTTGCGCCACGACGGCCCCGCGGGGGTGGCGCCGTGCACGATCTGGGACCCGATGAAGTTGCGTTGGATCTCGACCGTGCCCGCGCCGATGCAGAGCCCCCGGATGTCCCGGTAGGCGCGCTCGACGGGGTACTCGCGGCTGTAGCCGTAGCCGCCGAGCAGTTGGATGGCCTCGTCGCACACGAACTTGGCTGCGAGGTTCGCCGCGCACTTCGCCATCGCCGCCTCGAGCGCCGGCGGTGTCCCGTCCGGTCCCGCGAGGCGCAGCGCCCGGGCGAGGAGCAGCCGTGCCCCCTCGAGCTGCGTGGCCATATCTGCGACCTTCCACTGGAGGCCCTGCAGCTCGGCGATCGGGTGGCCGCCGACGGTGCGCTCGTTCATGTACCGGACCGCGTACTCGAGCGAGCCCTGGGCGGCGCCGAGGCACATCGCGGCGTTGCCGCAGCGCTCGTGGTTGATGTGGGAGATGAGCGTCTTGAACGCGTCGCTCGAGCCCGGGTCGCCGGCGAGCAGCACATCCTCGGGCGCGACGGAGACGTCGTCGAACGCGAGCTCCGCCTCGCTCGTCCCCCGCAGCCCCATCTTCACGTGGGTGCCGGCGACCGTGACGCCCTCCGATTCGAGGTCGACGATCACGGCCCCGATGCCCTTCGCGCCCTCGCTGCCCGGGAACCGGCACCACACGAGGCAGCAGCGCGCCTTGTGCCCGCCCGTCACGTAGTTCTTGTACGCGTGGAGCCGGTAGCCGTCCCCGTCGGGGGTCAGGCGGGCCCGCATCTGGGTCACCGCGGACCCGGCCTCGGATTCGCTGATCCCGATGCAGAAGAGCGCCTCGCCCGACGCGGCGAGCGGCAGCCAGCGCGCCTTGAGCTCCTCGCTCCCCAGGTGCTGGATGGCGCGGGGCGGCCCGTTGAAGATGAGCTGGGCGAGGATCGCGCTCGAGACGTCGACGCGCGCCAGCTCCTCGAGGACGATCGCCGCCTCGATGTCGCCCATCCCCATGCCGCCGTAGCGAGGATCGATCGTGATCCCGAAGAGGTCGGCCTTGCGCAGCGCGTCCCAGGATCCTTCGGGGAACTCCTCGGACTCGTCCCAGTGGCGGGCGTGCGGCGCGAGGTCACGTTCGGCGACGTCGCGCGCGAGGCCCCGCAGCGCCGCCTGGTCCTCGGTCTCGGCGAACGGGTCGGTGCCGCGCGCGCCACCCGGATGACGAGCCATCCCTTGCAGCCTAACGGTTGTAGGACTTCTCGAACCTGACTACCGTGTCAGGAAACGCGTGCGACGTGTGGGGGAGCTCGTGAGCCAGGCGACGACACCCGAGTTCGACTACGAGCAGATGGACTTCGTCACCGGCCAGCCCTACCCGATCTGGGAGGAAGCGCGCCACGAGTGCCCGGTGTTCCGGAGCCACAACGGCCCGACCGGCTTCACCGAGCGGCCGATGTACTCCGTCACCCGCTTCGCGGACGTCGAGGCGGTGCTGCGCGACGGGCAGTCGTTCTCCTCGTCGATCAACGCCGAGCACATCGGCCGGTACATGGGCGAGCTCATCTTGGCCATGGACGGCGAGGAGCACCGCAGCTACCGGAACCTGGTCGCGCACGCCTTCCGAGCGTCGGCGCTCGAGCGCTGGGACGAGACCCTCATCCGGCCGACCATCACCCGGCTGCTCGACGACATCGCGCCCCAGGGCCACGCCGACCTCGTGCGCGACATCACCAGCAAGTACCCGGTGCAGGTCATCTGCGGTCTCGTCGGCGTGCCGCTCGAGGACAGCGCCCAGTTCCACGACTGGGCGGAGCAGATCAACACGGGCCCGCTGCATCCCGAGCAGGGGATGGCGGCGTCGCGTGCGATGCGCGACTACCTCGCGCCGATCGTCGAGGACCGGCGGGAGAATCCGCGCGACGACCTCATCAGCGACCTGGTCCACGCCGAGATCGACGGGGCGCGGCTCACCGACGAGAAGATCTACGGCTTCCTCCGGCTGCTCCTGCCGGCGGGGGCGGAGACGACGTTCCGGGTCATGGGCAACGCGCTCACCGCGCTGCTTACCCACCCGGAGGACCTCGCCCGCGTCCGCGCCGACCCCACGCTCCTGCCCGCGGTGATCGAGGAGACGCTGCGCTGGGAGACGTCGGTGACCCAGGTGAGCCGCGTCGCGGCGGTCGACGCCGAAGCCGGTGGCTGCCCGATCCCGAAGGGCGCGGCGGTCAGCGTGATCACCGGGTCGGCGAACCACGACGAGGACCGCTACGACCGCGCCAGCGAGTTCGAGCTCGACCGGCCGGTGCAGAACCACCTGGCGTTCGGCACCGGGCAGCACCAGTGCCTCGGGATGCACCTCGCGCGTCTGGAGCTGCGCGTCGGACTCGATCTGATCCTCAGCCGGCTGCCCAACCTGCGCCTCGACCCCGACGCCGCGCCGCCGGTCGTGGCGGGCCTCGCCTTCCGCGGGCCCCAGCAGCTGGTCGTGCTCTTCGACCCCGCCTGAGCTACAACGTGCGGCCGAAGCAGCGGCTGAGCGGCGACCAGCGGTACGCACCGTACGAAGGGATCGACTCGTACCCGCTGGACGCGTAGAGGGCGATCGCCTCGGGTTGGCGCGTTCCGGTCTCGAGGATGAGCCGTTCGTACCCGAGCTCCCGGGCCCGCGCTTCGACGGCGAGCAACACGGCCCGGCCCACGCCCTGGCCGCGCCGCGCCGGCCGGACGTACATCCGCTTGATCTCGCCGACGCGCTCGTCGGCGCGCCGCAGCGCGCCACATCCGACGGCCTCGGTGTCGATCCACGCGAGGACGAACGTGCCGTGCGGGGCCGCGAGCTGGAGCACGTCGAGATGGTCGGGGTCGGGGTCCGCGAACCCGTAGCGGGCGAGCAGCTCGTCGAGGAGCTCGGTGACGAGGGCGACCGACACCGGCGAGTCGTAGCGGTGCTCCTCGATTCGGACGTTCAGCCGAGGAGCGTGCGCCACTGCTCGAGCGTGGGGAGTCGGAACACGTAGTTGCGGTGCCGGGTCTCGCCCATCGTGGCGAACGGCTCCGGCGAGTACAGGTGCCCGGGGTACAAGGCGGTGTCGTCGGGGATCGCCGCGAGGCGCTGCGTGAGACTCTCGTACATCTGGTCGGCGTCCCCGCCCGGGAGGTCGGTGCGGCCGCACCCGTCGAGGAACAGCGTGTCGCCGGCGACCAGCTTCCCGTCGACCACGAAGCACTGGCTGCCGGGCGTGTGCCCGGGTGTGTGCAGCAGCCGGACCGGCACGTGGCCCACCTCGACGACGTCGCCGCTCTCGTGGAGGACAAGATCGCTGTCGGCGACGCCCGTCGCGCGCTTCACCCACTCGGCCTCGCTGGCCTGCACATGGACGGGGGCGCGCACGTCGTCCCGGCCGACCAGCTCGCGGATCCCCTCGATCGGGTAGCCCATGAGGTCGCCGCCGAGATGGTCGGGATGCCAATGGGTGGCGAGCACGCCGGTCAGGCGCAGCCCGTCGGCGTCGAGGAGCTCGACCAGCTCGCCCACGCCGTACGCCGGATCGACGGCGACAGCGTCACCGGTGTCCCGATCACCGATGAGGTAGACGAAGTTCACCATCTGGGGCGCGATCGGGTCGTCGCGCGCGAAGTCGCGCCCCGCGAGGAGCTGGCGGAAGTACAGCTGGCTCATCGGAAGTCGAACGCGACCTTGATCGCGCCCGTCTCGTGCTGCTTGGCGATCGTGGTGAACGCGTCCCGCCACTGCTCGAGCCGGAACGTGTGCGTGAGCATGGGCGTCAGATCGACCCGACCCGCCTGGACGAGGTCGAGGTAGTGGCGGATGGCGTGCTGGCGGACGCCGTCGACCTCCTCGATGCCGAACGCGTTCGAGCCCACGAGGTTGATCTCCTTGAAGTACTGGGGCGACCACTCGTACCGCTCGGAGGCGTGCACCCCGCTCACGACGAGCGAGGACCGTGCCGCGAGGACCCGCAGCGCGACCTCGATGGTGTGGGGCGCGCCGATCGTGTCGTAGCAGACGTCGATCCCGCCGGGCTGCGCGATCGGGAGGCCGGCCCACGGGTGGTGCAGCCGCCCACCGGACCAGTCGGCGAGCGCGACGACGAGCTCCTCCCGGTCGAGCTCGGAGTCGAACACCGTCGCGCCGAGCTGGGCGGCCACCGCCTGCTGCGCGGGATGGCGGGCAGCGACCGCGACGGCGACGTCGGGGTACAGCGCACGCAGCACCGCGACCGCCGACAGGCCGAGCGCGCCCGCGCCCCAGACGAGCGCGTGGCCGCCGGGCCGCGGCGGGTGGCGCGTCACACCGTGCAGCGACACGGCGAACGGGTCGGCGAGCACCGCCACCTCGTCCGAGACCCCGTCCGGCACCGTGATCGCCTGCGAGACATGCGCGGGCAGGAGCTCCGCGAAGCCGCCGGTCGCGTCGCTCGAGTTGCCGGTGTGGATGCCCGGCGCGATGGGCCCGTCGGTGAAGTGCCAGCAGAGCGAGTAGTCGCCGGCCTCGCACGCCGGGCACACGGGCGTGATCCCGCGCGGCGTGCACGAGAGCCAGCACTGCAGCACCACGCGCTGGCCGACGTCGAGGCCCTGCACCGCGGGGCCGCGCTCGACGACCTCGGCGACGACCTCGTGGCCGAGCACCTGCGGGAAGCTGATGAACGCGGTCATCGCGAAGTCGGTGGCATCGCCTCCGGTGTCCATGAACACCTGCTTCGAATCCGAGCCGCAGATGCCCGTCAGCCGGGTGCGCAGCACGACCCAGTCGTCCCCGAGCAGCGTGGGGTCCGCCACCTCATGCAGCGCCATCGGCGTCGCCGCGAGGTTCGTGAGCAGCAGGTTGCCGGCGTCGGCCGTCTCCGGGGGCGCAAACCCTGGGGTGACGCCGAACACCAGTGCCTGCACGGGATGCCTCCGGGGGGTCGGAGGCGCAGCGTACCCAGTCCACGTCCGCCGGCCGCCTGGCCGTCGCGTGCCGCACGTGCCCGCGGTGCGAGGCGACGCAGGCTCCGCGTGCGTGACGGTGATTCCGCCAGCGGTTCGGTCGAGCTCGTTCGACGTTGCTCCGACCCTGCGCCACCGCGAGTGCGTCGCAGGCCTTCCGTACCGCGAACGCGGCGAGTCGGGCGGTGCGGCGCGGCTGTGTTCGGGCGGTGTTCGGAGCCTCGGATTGATCGACGCCGACGAGACGGCCATGACAGCTCGGCGTCGGGCCTGCGGCTCGTGCGGTGCCCTCACGATCGTGGGATCGCCGGGCGGGTGGGGACGGGGAGCGCCCCAGGCGATCCCGGCGGCTTACATCGTCCGGAGTTCTTTCGCGCAGGCGGCTCTCTTGGGAGAGAAAGCCCGTGTTTTCGAGGGAGATTGGGCTTCAGGCTTGTTTTTCTGAGATGTCACCGGCCTATGCTCTCGCCGTTGTGACCACCTATCGAGTGGGGCAAGTGGCGGAGCTGTTGGGGGTCAGCACCGACACGGTGCGCCGGTTGGCCGATGGCGGCCAGCTGCGCATGCGGCGTCAACCGAGCGGGCAGCGTCGCATCGACGGCGCCGACCTGGCGCGGTTTCTCACCGAGACCTCACGGTCGAGCGAACTGGACCCACTCGTGAGGGAGTCGGCGCGCAACCGGTTCCCGGGAATCGTGACGAAGGTCGAGAAGGAAGGACTGGTCGCGGTCGTCCATATCCAAGCGGGGCCTCACCGGGTGGTGTCACTCATGACCCGAGAGGCCGCCGACGAGTTGGGCCTCGAGCCCGGTGATGTTGCCGTCGCCGTTGCGAAGGCGACGAATGTGGTCGTCGAAGTTCCGCGACCCGATTAGACACCTCGAAAGGGAGTATTTCGTGCAGAAGCAGTTGCGTTGGGTCGGAACGCTGGCAGTTGTTGCGGCGCTCTTCGGTGTGGGGACGGCCGTGCCAGCGGCCGCGGATCGGGCGAGTGGCCCGAGGCCCACGACGAGGACAACGAAGCTGTCGGGGTCGATCACCGTGTCGGCCGCCGCATCGTTGCAGGAAGTCTTCACCCAGATGGGCAAAGACTTCCAAGCCGAGAACAAGGGCACGACCATCACCTTCAACTTTGCGGCGTCGTCGACCTTGGCCGAGCAGATCCAGGGTGGCGCTCCCGCGGACGTGTTCGCGTCGGCCGACGGTGCCAACATGCAGAAAGTCGTGACCACGGGACAAGTCACGGTTAAGCCGGTCGACTTCACCGCCAACCTGCTCACGATCGTGGTCAAAAAGGGAAATCCGAGCAACGTGACATCGCTCGCCGACCTCCCCAAGCTCGGGACGATCTCGTTGTGCGCCCCGGCGGTGCCGTGCGGCAAGTACGCCACCCAGATGTTCACGCAGGACGGCATTACCGTCCCGTCGAGCAAGGTGACGCTCGGCCAGGACGTCAAGTCCACCCTCGAAGCTGTCTCGACCGGTGACGCCGACGCAGGCATCGTCTATGTCACCGACGCCAAGAGCGCCGGTGGATCGGTGACGCAAGTCAAGATCCCGGCGTCACTGAACGTGCTTGCGGTCTACCCGATCGCGCCGATCGCGACGTCAAAGAACGCAGCCCTCGCGAACGCTTGGGTGCAGTACGTCCTCTCTCCTGCGGGCAAGAAGACGCTCCTGAAGTTCGGGTTCCTGCCAGTTCCCGGAACGTGACCCGGCGAGGGCGGGGAGTGCCGCTGGTCGCGGTCCTCCTCGCCCTGGTCGCCGTCGCGTTCTTCGTTCTGCCTCTGGTCGGCTTGATCGCGCACGCACCGTGGGGCCACGCCTGGGACGATCTGACCTCACCAACTGCCCGGGACGCCATACGCCTCTCGGTGATCTGCTCGCTCTGGTCGACCGCGCTGTCCATCATCTTCGGGGTGCCGCTCGCCTATGTGCTGGCGCGAGCGCGGTTTCCCGGGCGATCCCTCGTTCGGGCGCTCGCCGTGCTGCCGATGGTCCTCCCGCCGGTCGTCGGCGGTGTCGCGCTCCTGTATGCCTTCAGCGTGAACAACGGTGTGATTGGTGGCTGGCTGCACGACACCTTTGGCATCCAGTTCACGTTCAGTACCGCGGGCGCGGTGTTGGCCGAGACCTTCGTCGCGATGCCCTTTCTCGTCATCACGGTGGAAGCCGGCTTGCGGACCATGGACCGCCGCTACGAGGACGCCGCCGCCAGTCTGGGTGCGAGTCGGTGGACGGTCTTTCGGCGGGTCACGCTTCCCCTCATCGCACCGTCACTGCTCGCCGGTGCGGCGCTGGCGTGGGCCCGGGCTCTGGGTGAGTTCGGGGCCACGATCACCTTTGCTGGCAACATCCAAGGCCGAACCCAAACGATGCCACTCGCGGTCTATCTCCTCCTGGAGACCCAGCAAGGCACCGCCATCGTCTTGAGCCTCTTGTTGCTCGCCGTCTCGATCATCGTGCTGGTCTTGCTGCGCGACCGCTGGTTCGGCGGGCTTCGTGAGCGTTGACGCAGCGGTCAAGCTCCAGCTCGGCGACTTGGATCTCGATGCGAGGCTCCGCGCCGCCGACGACGAGACGGTCGCGATCCTCGGACCCAACGGGGCGGGCAAAACCACCCTGCTGCGTGCCATCGCAGGTCTCGTCCGGCTTGACGAGGGCCAGGTCGTCATCGACGGCGAAGTCGTCGACGAGCCGGCGACCGGCCGCTACGTGGTCCCGGAGCGTCGCTCGATCGGGATCATCTTTCAGAACTACCTGCTCTTTCCCCATCTGAGCGTGCTCGAGAACATCGCCTTCGGACTCCGCAGCCGACACATGGCACGTGGCGAAGCCCGCCGTCGCGCGAAGGAATGGCTCGAGCGGGTCGGGCTCGGCGATCGTGGGAACGCAAGACCAAGCGACCTCTCGGGCGGCGAGCAACAGCGGGTTGCCCTCGCACGCGCCCTCGTCATCGAGCCGCGCCTCCTCCTGCTCGATGAGCCCCTCGCCGCACTCGACATCGGAACCCGGACTGAGCTTCGCCGCAATCTCCACGCGCAACTGGCGACGTTCCCGGGCGCCCGAGTGCTCGTCACCCACGAGCTGCTCGACGCGATCGGGCTCGCAGACCGCCTCGTCGTATTGGATCGCGGTCACATCGCGCAAGAAGGTCCCGTGGCTGCGGTCTCCGCGCAACCACGGTCCCGCTATGTCGCGGACCTTGTCGGTCTGAATCTCCTCCGAGGAACCGGGCACGACCACACCATCGAGCTCGACACGGGTGGAAGCGTCACCACTGCTGACCGAGTCAGCGGCAAGGTCTGCGTCGCGATTCAGCCGCGCTCCGTGAGCCTGTACCGAAGCCGTCCAGAAGGAAGCCCACGCAACGTGTGGAACGGGCGCATCAGCGGGACAGACCTTCTGGGCGATCGCGTCCGCATTCACGTCGACGGGCAAGTCCCCCTTGTCGCGGAGGTCACGCCAGCCGCAGTTGGCGAACTCGGGCTGCAATCCGACGTCGAGGTGTGGACCTCGGTCAAGGCAACCGACCTGACGGTCTATTCGACCTGACGCGAAGAACTCCGATGGGGTGGGGTCAGCTCCGCTGCCGTGTTCATCCTCCGAGCCAAGCCCCGGTGCACGCGACGCGCACGCAGTGCGGCCAGCCGGGACCACCTTGAACAACTCTTGTCCGCCGTCGTCACCACCCCCTTGATGGATGCGAGAACAGGGTTGCGAGCTCTGTTCAGCCCATCTACATCCTCTACCTCTTCGACCCGTCGATCTCGGTAGGGGCGAGCGACGCCATGATGCGCGGCGTCGTGAGCCTGCCGCACGGTCGGGTGCCGACCCCGACGGGGTGCGCCTCGACGTCGCGCACCCGGGATCCATGGCCTCGGTGCCCGCCACGACGTTGGTGTTCACGCCCGAATGGTGGCGCCTGCACGATCAGGACTGGGCCATCTGGCCCATCAGGTCGATGAAGGCGTCGACGTCCTTCGTCTTGTTGATCACGACGTGGTCGTAGCGACCCATGCCGCCCGGCATGTCCGGTGGCGCGAACGACTCGAACCCGTCGCCCGCGATCGCGGCGACGATCGTCGCCGCGCAGTCGGCGGGCGACACGAACGGCCCGTCGTACAGCGCGGCGTCGTTTCCTGGCTGGTCCCAGATCTCGGTCTCGATCGCGCCGGGAAGCACCAGCTTGACGTCGACGCCCGACCCGCGCAGGTCGATGCGCATCGACTCGCTCCACCCGCACAAGGCGAACTTCGACGCGCAGTACGCCGCCTCGTGCGCGATCCCGATCCGGCCCCCGAGGCTCGACACGTTCACGACGCAGCCCGACCCGCGCTCGAGCCAGCGGGGGAGCAGCGCCAGCGTCATGCGAACCGGCGACGTGAAGTTGACCCGCATGGTCTCGTCGACGAGGTCGGGCGTGAGGCGGCGCACGGGGACCCGCTTCGGAATCGCCGCGTTGTTGACCAGGCAGTCCAGGCCGTCGAACGCGTCCCAGGCCTCGTGGGCGATGCGCACGGCACCGTCGAGGTCCCCGAGGTCGGCGACCCAGACCCGCGACGCCGGCGTGTGCGGCGTGCAGCGGGCGAGTACCTGCTCGAGCCGGTCCTTGCGTCGGGCGACGAGCCCGACGGTCGCGCCCTGCTCCGCGAGCATCGGCGCGAGCTCGGCGCCGATGCCCGAGGACGCGCCCGACACGAGGATCGTCGACCCGTCGAGGCGCATGCGCGCGGGACGGTAGCAGCCCGGTGTCAGGGATCGCTGACGCCGCGCGACGTGCGGGCGGTCCAGCCGAACACGCCCTTCGCCATCGTCGACGTCGCGTCGTCGACGCGGCGCTCGTACACCTCGGCACGGGCGCGGTGCACCTCGGGGTCGTCGGGCGCGGCGTCGACCGCCCACTGCGCGACGTGGCCGGCGAGGCGCAGGTCGCCGGCCGTCGCGAGCTCGCGCGCCCGCGCCGCGAGCCGTCCGGCCCCGCCCGCGAGCGATGCGACCTCGGCCGCCACCGCAGCATCCGACGCCGGCTTGAGGTGCGCGGGGT
>DATDGU010000244.1:0-4822 GCA_036521915.1 Acidimicrobiia bacterium
TCGCCACATTTGCCCCCTACGACCCGCGCGCCGCCCCCTACGCCTGGCACGACCTCGCCATCCTGGCTGCGTGGGCTGTCGTGGCAATCGTCGTCGCCCGACGCCGCTTCCGATGGGAACCACGGCGTACGTAGGCACGCGCGCCCGATCTATTACCCGCCTGACCGGGCGGCAGAACCGAACTCCGCCTCTACCCTCGCCGTCGCCAGGCGGACCTATCGAGCCCGCGAAGTCGCTGCCCGTGACAACGGACTAGTAGCCGTAGGAGCCGGTGCCACGGGACGAGGTCCCGCCGGCGCTGCTCCCGGTCCCGGCGACCGTCACGACGTGCCACACGCCACCAAAACTGCTGATCCCTGCGCCGTTGGCTTGCCCGGCTTTGGTGTCGCCCGAGAATCGGTATAGCGGCAGGCCACCCGCCGTCAACTGCTGTCCTCCCGGCACCAGACCGAGCCCGCTCACACCCTTCGCGCCCTTTGGCATGGACCCGGCGGGCACGACCAGCGGGGGCCAGACAGACGCACAGCTCCCGGTACACGCGACGGCCTGACCCGCGTTGGTGAGGGTGTACAGCGTCCTCCCCTTCGCGTCCACCAGCACGGTCCCGACGCCACTCACCTTCCGGGTCTTGACCGTGACCTTCGGGGACGAGCCGGCCTTCACGTTCGCGAACGCGGGAGCGCCCAACAGAGCGAACGCGCTCAGCGCGACCGCCCCTGCACAGACCATCCCCAGCCGACGCACATGCGCTGATCGCCGCTTCGACAACCGAGCCCTCGACGTGAACTTCCGCTGCACCCGCAATACCTCCGAATGGCTACCAGCCGAACTGTCCTCACCAGACATACGGCCACCCAGCAAGAAAGGATTGCTAATCCGAACGCGTCGTGGGCCGCCCCTGGGGCGCGCCGGTTCAGCCCGGCACCCTCGAGCCCGAGCCTCCGAACACGGGTCCCGCATCGGCCGAGATCTCGGGGATCGGCTCTGCCCAGGCGTGGGCGTCACGCGTGCCTGGCCGGCCTTCAGTGCCGTCGCGGCGGCCGCGTCGCAGCATCAACATGACCGCCGTGCCCACGACGAAGAGGATCATCGCGATCGAGTACGAGTTCCCGACCACCAGCTGGGCAGCGGTGTCGTGCAGCTCTCTGCCGACGCCGTAGGGAACGCGCCAAATCGCTCCGTACCAGAACCACAGAGCGGCGAGCCCAGCCCAGACCCGCCCGAAGGCCGGTCGGTCCGGCGCGAGAGCAAGCCACACCACCACCGGAACGACCCATACCAGGTGGTGAGCCCACGTCACGGGCGAAACGATGAGGCCGGTCGTCGCGCAGAGCAAGACGCCCAGGAGCGTCGACGAGGACTGGTACGCCCAGACTGCGACCGCCAGTGCGGTGATCCCAGCCAGCAGCACGACCAGGCCGATCAGAGTCTCGGAGACGTGGCCGTGGCCGAAACGGACGATCATGCTGCGAAGACTCTGATTCGCGATGTAGACGACGCCGCCGACACGCTGGGTGTCGAAGACGTACTTCGTCCAGTAGGACCATGACTCGCTCGGGGCAGCGACCAACATCGTCACCTCGCATGCGAGGAAGGTGGTGAGTGCCACTCGTGCCGCCTTCGTCTGCTTCGTCGCGAAGAGGAACGGCACGAACACCAACGGCGTGAGCTTCAGTGCCGCGGCGATGCCCGTCATGAGGCCTCGAGGAAGCGAATGGCCCCTCAGCGTGTAGGTCCCCGTGAGGTCGGCGAGGACCAGGAGCGCGACGAGCAGGTTGATCTGCCCGAAGGCGAAGGTCTGCGCGACGGGGTTCAGGATCATCGCTGGATACGACAGGAGGAATGACCAGAGGATGAGGTCGGACCGACGCCACCCTGGGCGGGCGGCTCGGAGCGAGCAGAAGAGCAGGCCGACGAGCAGGGTCGTCGAGATCAGGGCCCAGAGGATCTGGCCCGGGACACGGGAGAGCGCCGTGAACGGGATGAAGACGAGCGCCGCAACTGGCGGGTACGTGAAGGACTTCCGGGGAAAGGCCAGCCACGTCGTGTAGAGGTTGCCGGCAAAGACGTGTCGCGCGCCGAGCAGGTAGACGGCGAAGTCGACCTCATGGAACGTCGCCCCGATCTTGATCGCCTTGGCGAGCGTGATCGTGAGCGATGCGAGACCGACCATCCACAGGATCGTCCGGAAGTCTCTGGCGTCGAGGCGACGTCGTACCGCGTCCCGAACGCCGGCAGGCGCAGCCGCCAGGGTCAAGCGCGAGACCGCGCTCGCACGGCGCACGGATCCGGGATCATCCCGGCCGACGCTCTGAGGTCCGAGCCCAGCACCGCACGCCAGAACGGTACCGGGAAGGCAGGGCGCTCAACGGTCGCGGACGCGTCGCGTCAGCCTGTCAGCGCGATCGTCTGCATCGGTCTGTGCCCAAGAGGGCTCGTCTCCGCCGCGCTTTGTGGGCCACCGCGCGCGTCCGAGGGAGACCTGACTCCTGCCGGTGGCGTGCCGCCGCGTTCTGGGTCATCGTCGGTCGCACAGCACGGCACTAGGTGACGGGCTTGGGGGCGCTCAACGCCGAGGCCACAGGGTGCTCTGGGCGGCTGATCTTCCGATGATCTGCCCCTGATCGCCCCCTCACCGATGTCTTCGTGGGTTCTTACCGTCCGATCGCACACTGGCGGCAACAACAACCACCATGCCAGGGAGGATCCACCATGGACCTCAAGCCCACGATCGTGAGCAGGCACAAAGCTCACCACCTCGATCGCTGCCGGTGTCACCGCTGTTGCGCTTGCCGTCGGTGGCTATGCGATCGCCGACGCGAGTTCAAGGGCCGCAGCCGCGTCCCCCTCGACAACAGCAGCCGGCAGCGGCTCCGGTGGCGGTCTCGGATCCGGCGGCGGATCCAACGCTCGGTCTGGACCGGCCGCAGGGGGAGCATCCGCCACGGTCGCCACCGTGTCGACCTCGAGTTTCACCATTTCGACGGCAGCGGGTCAGAAGGTGACCGTCGACGAGACGTCCTCTACGACCTACGAGAAAAGCTCGAGCTCGGCGAGGGCCGTTACACCAGGCGAAAGCGTCCTCATACTTGGGACGACCAACGGAACGACCATCACAGCCACGCAGGTCATCGCGCAACCGACTGGCGGCGGCGGATCGACGACGTCCTCGGCAGCGGGGGTGATCCCCTTCCAGCCCGGTTCGCCGACCACGTCAAAGCAGGTCGGTCAGATCCCGGCGAACTACAGCCAAGGGTCGGGAACGATCGTCAGCGGATCGACGGCGTATAGGGCGACGAAAGCTGCGCTGGCCGCCTATCCGGGGGGAATCGTCGACCGTGTTGTGCAGCTGAGCAACGGCGAGTACGAGGTGCACAACATCGGCGTCAACTGGCCACACCACATCTTCGTCAACAAGAGCTTCAAGGTCGTCGGCGCCGACTAAGCACACGAACAAGGTCAACACCATACCCCAACCGTTCCGGAGCGTTTCTCGCAACGGTGTGTTACCCGCCTACCGTGGCAAACAAGCCATCAGCAGTACTGAGGAGCCCGGCGCCGGCCACCTCAGTATCCGAGCCGGCGGGTGAGTTGGGCCAGCGCATCGGCAGCGCTGGCGGTGGTCGTGTCGATGTCGAAGTCGTAGGACGCATGTTGATGGGCTGCCACTGTCTGGGCGCGTGCCAGGCCAGCGAAACGGTCGCCGCGGAGCTTGTTACGCGCTTCGGCGACCTCAGCGTCACACCGGATCCCGACCCACACAACGTCAAGGCCGTCGAGGGCGATCATCCAATCGTCCCAACTCGTCTCGTCGATCAAGACCTCATCGACGATCACGTTGAGCCCGACGCGTGCGACGCCCCGCACGGTCGCCTGGTAGGCACGGACGAGCTGTCGACCCAGGCTCCCGAGGCGCGCCCTCGCACCGTCGGGTGTGCGCTCGAAGCGAATGCCGTCGGCGGCGAAGGCACCGTTGCCAGGCCTGGCGCTGTTCCACTGAGCTGGCAGCTTGGCCAGAAAGTCATCGATGCCGATCAAGAACCAGAAGTCGCCGAGCGCCGCACGTTGATCGCGAAACGCCGTGGCAAGCGTCGTCTTGCCGGCGCTCGACCCGCCGTTGAGGACCACCACCCTCGGCGACGCCTCGAGCTCTGCCATGAAAGCCTCGCCAACCCAACTACGAGAACGCTAACCCTTGCAGGTCACGCCCCACGGGCGTGATTCGACCAAGGTTGGGACGGGCGCGGCCGAGCTCGCGGCCCGAACGCTCGCCCTTCCTGACGCTCAGAGCGTCGAGGACCTCACCGCGCTGCTGACCTCGGCGGGGCAGCGCTGAGGTCGAGACAGTTACCGCTCCCGGACTGCGTAGGTCAGGTGGGTCACCCGCTGCGTCGGCTCCGCGCGGACCGGCTCCAGGGCCACGCGGCCCGCGTCCACGCCCTCGAACAGGCCGATACCGGAGCCGAACAGCACCGGTGAGAGCGCGATCGTGAACTCGTCGATCAGGCCGGCGTTCACGTACTCCAGGATCGTTGCGCCGCCGCCCGCGATGCGGACGTCCCGGTCGCCGGCGACCTCGCGGGCCTGGTCGAGCGCGGGCTCGATGCCGTCGTTGACGAAGTGGAAGGTGGTCCGGCCCGGCCGCTCCCAGGGGTCACGCTTCTCGTGCGTCACGACGAACACCGGCGTGTGGAACGGCGCCTCCTCCGGCCACGCCTGCTCGCCGAGGTCGAACATGCGCTTGCCCATCACGCTCGCGCCGGTGCGCTCGAACGTCTCCCGCGCGATGTCGTTGTCGCGCCCTTCCTCGCCGCCCTCGCCG
>DATDGU010000245.1:0-55074 GCA_036521915.1 Acidimicrobiia bacterium
GGGCCGCGCGACCGCCCGGTTACGCTGGTTTCGTGGATCTGGCACGCGTGGACGACGTGCGCGCGGCCCTGGCCGCGCACGACTACCTCGCCGATGCGGGCCTCGCGACCGCGGTGTTCCTCGCCATGACGCTGCGGCGACCGTTGCTGCTCGAGGGCGAGGCGGGCGTCGGGAAGACCGAGCTCGCGAAGGTGCTCGCCGCCTGGACGGGCGGGGAGCTCGTCCGCCTGCAGTGCTACGAGGGCATCGACGCCTCCCAGGCCGTCTACGAGTGGGACTACTCGCGCCAGCTGCTGCACCTCCGGGCGCAGGAGGCGCGGGGGAGCGCCCCGAGCGAGGACGAGCTCTACTCGGAGCAGTTCCTCGTGCGGCGGCCGCTGCTGCGGGCGATCGCGCCGACCGGCACGACCCCACCCGTGTTGCTGGTCGACGAGGTGGACCGGGCCGACGACGAGTTCGAGGCGTTCCTGCTCGAGATCCTCGCCGACTACACGATCACGGTCCCCGAGCTCGGCACGTTCCGCGCCGAGCGGCCCCCGATCGTGGTCGTCACCTCGAACCGCACCCGCGACGTCCACGACGCGCTGAAGCGGCGCTGCCTGTACCACTGGATCGAGCACCCCAACTTCGAGCGCGAGCTCGCGATCCTGCGGGTCCGGGCCCCGGGGGTCGGCGAGGCCCTCGCCCGGCAGGTCGCGGCGGCGGTCGCGGCGCTGCGCGACCTCGACCTGTACAAGCCGCCGGGCGTCGCCGAGACGATCGACTGGGCGCAGGCCGTCGCCGCGCTCGGCGCCGACGCGCTCGACGAGGAGACCGTCGAGGTGACGCTCGGCACCGTCGTGAAGTACCGCGAGGACCAGCAGCGGGTGCGCGCCCACGGGATCGGCGCGCTCGTCGCCGCGGGCGCCCCCGATGGCTGAGCGCGACCCCGACCGGCTCGTCGTCGCGTTCGCCCGCCTGGCCCGCCGCCTCGGGCTCGAGGTCCCGGTCGGCGCGACCGTGACGCTCGGGCAGGCGTGGGCCGCCGTCGGCCTCGGCTCGCGTGACGCCTGCTATTGGGCGGGTCGGGTCGTGCTGCTCCGCCGACCCGAGGACGTCGGGCTCTACGACCAGGCCTTCCGCGCGTTCTGGGACGGTGAGCGGGCCGAGCCCGACGAGGTCGAGCGTCCCGTCGCGGTGACGGTCGGCCTCGACCTCCCCGACGACGCGGCGGTAGCACGCGACGAGCCGGCCGAGACGGAGGACGTGACGCTGCGGGTGCGGTGGAGCCCCGCCGAGCAGCTGCGCACCCGTGACTTCGCGACCTGCAGCCGGGCCGAGCTCGACGAGGCGCACCGACTGATCGCCGACCTGCGCCTCGTCTCGGCGCAGCGTCGGTCCCGTCGCCACCGGCCCACGCGTCGCGCGCGCGGCCGGCCCGACCTGCGCCGCACCGTCCGGCGGTCGCTCCGCGCCGACGGGGAGCCGATCCGCCGGGCGTTCACCCGCCCGAGCGAGCGCCCGCGCCCCGTCGTGCTGCTCTGTGACGTCAGCGGCTCGATGGAGCCCTACGCCCGCGCCTTCGTCCGGTTCCTGCACACCGCGGTGGTCGGCGGCGCGCGGGTCGAGGCGTTCGCGCTCGGGACGCGCCTCACGAGGCTCACGCGCGAGCTGTCGTCGCGCGATCCCGACGAGGCGCTCGCCGCCGCCGCCCGGCGGGTGACCGACTGGTCCGGCGGCACCCGGCTGGGCGAGGGCCTGCGGGCCTTCAACGACCGGTGGGGTGTCCGCGGCCTCGCGCGTGGCGCGACCGTCGTGATCCTGTCGGACGGCTGGGACCGCGGCGACCCCGACCTCCTCGCCGGGGAGATGCGCCGCCTGCGCCGGGTGGCGCACCGGGTCGTCTGGGTGAACCCGCTGAAGGCGTCGGCCGACTACGCGCCGCTCGCCCGCGGGATGGCCGCCGCGCTGCCCCACGTCGACGAGTTCGTGACCGGCCACTCGGTCGCGGCGCTCGACGACCTCGTCGCCGTGCTGGCACGCTGATGCGCGAGCTCCTCGACGTCATCGAGAAGTGGCGTCAGGCCGGACAGCGCCTCGCGCTCGCCCGCGTCGTCGGGCTCGACGGGTCGGGCCCCCGCGACCCCGGCGCGGCGATGGCCGTGAACGAGTCCGGCGAGGTCGCCGGCTCCGTCTCGGGGGGCTGCGTCGAGGGCGCGGTCGTCACCGAGGCGCTCGCCGTGCTCGCCGGGGAACGGCCGCGCGGCGTCGTGACGTTCGGGTACTCCGACGACGACGCGTTCGCGGTCGGCCTCACCTGCGGCGGGACGATCCACGTCTTCGTCGAGCCACTCGACTGGTGAGCGCGCCGACACCCGTGTTCGACGCGCTGCGCGACGCGCTCCGGGCGGACGAGCCCGTCGCCCTCGCGACCGTCACCGACGGGGTCGGCGTCGGCGCGAAGCTGCTCGTCGGCCCGGCCCGACGCGCTGCCGGCACGCTCGGCACCGCCGATCTCGACCGGGTCGTCGGGCGCGACGCCCTCGGCGCGCTCGCGGCCGGCACGACCGTCACCCGCCACTACGGGCCGCACGGGGAGGCGCGCGAGACCGACGTCACGGTGTTCATCGAATCGTTTGCGCCGCCGCCCCGTATGATCATCTTCGGGGCCGTCGACTTCACCGCGGCGCTGGCCCGCACCGCGAAGCTGCTCGGCTACCACGTGACCGTCTGTGATGCCCGGGCCGTCTTCGCGACCCCGGCACGCTTCCCGATGGCCGACGAGGTGGTGTGCGCCTGGCCCGACCGGTACCTCGCCGAGCAGGCCGGCGAGCTGACCGCCCGCGACGCCGTGTGCGTGCTGACCCACGACGCCAAGTTCGACGTCCCGGCGATCGTCGCCGCCCTCGGCACCGACGTCGGCTACCTCGGGGCGATGGGCAGCCGCCGGACGCACGCCCAGCGGACGGCGCGCCTCCAGGAGGCCGGGGTCGACGCCGCGGGCCGGGCGCGGGTGCACGCCCCGATCGGCCTCGACCTCGGCGCCCGCAGCCCGGAGGAGACGGCGATCGCCATCTGCGCCGAGATCATCGCCCAGCGCACCGGCCGGGCCGCGCCGTCCCTGCGCGACGGCGACGGGCCCATCCATCGATGAGCCCGACGGGGAGGCGCTGACGTGGACCTCGGACTGACGGGCCGACGCGCCGCCGTCGCCGCGGGATCGAAGGGGCTCGGTCGGGCGTGCGCCGCCGCGCTCGCCGCGGAAGGCGCGCGGGTGGCGATCTGCGGGCGCGACGCCGCGACGGTCGAGGCGACCGCGACCGAGCTCGGGCTGCTCCCGATCGTCGCCGACCTGTCGAGCCCGGACGGCGCGGCGGGCTTCATCCGGGACGCCCGCGACTCGCTCGGCGGGATCGACGTCCTCGTGCCGAACGCCGGTGGCCCACCGCCGGGCGGGTTCGCGCAGGTGACCGACCCGGAGGCGTACGCGCGGGCGTTCGCGCTGAACGCCCTCTCGACGATCACGATGTGCCTCGAGGCGGTCCCCGCGATGCAGGCGCAGCGCTGGGGCCGCGTCGTCGCCATCACCTCGATCAGCGTCCGCCAGCCCATCCCGAGCCTGATCCTGTCCAACACGGCGCGGGCGGGGGTCACCGGGTTCCTGAAGACGCTGGCGCGCGAGATCGCGGCCGACGGGGTGACCGTCAACTCGCTGCAGCCCGGCATCCACGCGACCGACCGCATGCGCGAGCTCGCGGGCGGCCTGGACGGCGCGGCGGCCGGCATCCCCGCGGGCGTCGTCGGGAACCCGGCGGACTTCGGCGCGATCTGCGCGTTCGTGTGCTCGGAGCAGGCCCGGTTCCTGACGGGCGCGGCGATCCCGGTCGACGGCGGCGCCGACGGCGGACTGCAGTAGGGCGATGCTGCGCCACGTCGTCTGCTTCACCTGGAACGACGCCGCGACACCCGCGGCGATCGACGAGCTCACCGCGGCGCTCCGCGGGCTGCCCGCCCAGATCCCCGAGATCCGCGCCTACCACGTCGGGCCCGACGTCGCCCTCGAGGCCGGCAACGCCGACTTCGCGATCGTCGCCGAATTCGACGACCCCAACGGCTGGCGCCGCTACCAAGAGCACCCCGCGCACCAGGCCGTGCGCACCGAGCTCATCCGGCCACTCGTCGCGTCCCGCGCCGCGGTGCAGTACGAGTGGTCCTGAGAGCCGTGTGGGGGGCCTCGCGTACGCTGGCGTGATGCCCGACCGGCGCGTGCTCACGGTCCCGAACCTGATCTCGGTGCTGCGCCTGGCGTGCGCGCCCGTGCTCGTGTGGCTGCTGCTCGGCGTCGACAACCAGGTCGCGGCGTTCGTGCTGCTCGCCGTGCTCGGTGCCACCGACTGGGTCGACGGCTGGGTCGCCCGCCGCTTCGATCAGGGCAGCGAGCTCGGCAAGATCCTCGACCCGACGGCGGACCGGGTCCTGCTGCTGACGGCGGGCGTGGCGCTGATCATCGAGGGGAGCCTCCCCCTGGCGGTGGGCCTCGCGGTCCTGTTCCGCGAGCTGCTCGTGGCCGGCGCCACCCTGGCGCTCGCGGCGGCCGGCGCCCGTCGCATCGAGGTCCGCTGGGTCGGAAAGGCCGGGACCCTGGCGCTCATGTTCGCCCTGCCCGGCTTCCTGCTCGTCCACATCGTCGACCCCGGCGTGGCGCGCACGGTGATCCTGTCGCTCACCTGGTTGGCGACGATCGTCGGGCTCGTCCTCAGCTACTACGCCGTCGGGCAGTACGTGCCGGCGGCCCGCGAGGCGCTCCGCGAGGGTCGTCTGGCGCGCGCCGAGCAGGTCCCGGCGTGAAGGCCGTCATCCTCGCGGGTGGGGAGGGGACGCGGCTGCGGCCGCTGACGAGCAACCAGCCCAAGCCGATGCTGCCGCTCGTCAACCGGCCGATGCTGGAGCACATCGTCGCCCTGCTCGCCCAGCACGGCTTCGACGACGTCGTCGTGACCGTCGCCTATCTCGCGAACCAGATCCGCACCTACTTCGGGGACGGCTCCGACTTCGGGGTGCGGATGCGCTACGCCACCGACGAGGCGCCGCTCGGCACCGCCGGCTCGGTTCGCAACGCCGCGGCCGAGCTCGACGACACCTTCCTCGTGATCTCGGGGGACGTGCTCACCGACATCGACCTCAGCGGCTTCGTGAAGGCCCACCGCGACAGCGGCGCGATCGCGTCGATCGGGCTGAAGCGGGTCGAGAACCCGCTCGAGTTCGGGATCGTGATCACCCGCCCCGACGGCACGATCGAGCGGTTCCTCGAGAAGCCGTCGTGGGGACAGGTGTTCTCGGACACCATCAACACGGGGATCTATGTCCTCGAGCCGCGCGTCTTCGACTTCATCCCGGACGGGGAGATCATCGACTTCTCCGGCGACGTGTTCCCCGCGATGCTCGACGAGGGCCTCAGCCTCCACGGGCACGTCGCCGACGGGTACTGGGAGGACGTCGGCACCATCGAGTCGTACCTCCAGGCCCACGCCGACGTGCTCGACGGGCGGGTGCGGGTCGACATCGGGGGCTTCCAGGTCGCCGAGGGCGTCTGGCTGGGGGAGGGGGCCGACCTCGACCCGGACGCCGGCGTCGACGGTCCGGTGGTGATCGGCGACAACTGCCGCGTCGAGGCCGGGGCGCGCCTCGCCGAGTACACGGTGCTCGGCACCGACGTCGTCGTGCGCAACGAGGCGTCGGTGGTGCGCACTGTGCTGCACGACCACGTGTACCTCGACCGTGGCGCGACGCTGCGCGGCGCCGTCGTCGGGCGCTCGAGCGACATACGCGAGCACGCCCGCCTCGAGGAAGGCAGCGTCATCGGTGACGCCTGCTTCATCGGCCCGAACGCCTCCATCAGCGCGGGCGTGAAGATCTACCCGTTCAAGACGGTCGACGCCGACGCGGTCGTGAACTCCTCGATCATCTGGGAGACGCGCGGGGCGCGGACCCTGTTCGGTCCCCAGGGGGTCCGCGGGCTGGCCAACGTCGACGTGACGCCCGAGGTCGCGGTGCGGGTCGCGATGGCCTACGGGACGGCGCTCACGCGCGGTGCGGTCGTGACCGCGAGCCGCGACACGAGCCGGGTGGCGCGGGCACTCAAGCGCGCGCTGATCGCGGGGCTGAACTTCGCCGGGGTGACCGTCGAGGACGTCGAGCTCGCCACGGTGCCCCTCACGCGCTTCCAGGTGCGCAACAGCCACGCCCAGGGCGGGATCACGGTCCGGCTCGTGCGCGGGGACCCCGACAGCGTCGAGCTGCGCATCTTCGACGCCGACGGCCGCGACCTCGACGCGGGGACGCAGCGTCGCATCGAGCGGCTGCTGTACCGCGAGGACTACCGGCGGGCCTTCGCCGGCGACGTCGGCGAGATCATCTACCCGCCGCGCGCCATCGAGTTCTACACGGCGGCCGTGGAGCGCTCCGTCGACGCCCAACGGGTGCGCGACCACCCGGCGAAGGTGGTGCTCGACTACTCGTTCGGCGCGGCGTCGGTCGTGCTGCCCACCGTGCTCGGCAAGCTCGGTGCCGAAGTGCTCGCCGTGAACCCGTACGCGAGCACGGCGGCGGTGACGGCGGCCGAGCCCGACGTGCAGCGCGCCCGGATGGCCGAGCTCGTGCGCGCCTCGGCGAGCCAGCTCGGCTTCATCGTGGAGCCCGCGGGGGAGACAGCGACGATCGTCGACGACTCCGGGCACGCGCTGAGCGACGACGAGGCGCTGCTCGTGCTGCTCACGCTCCTCGGCGAGACGACGCCCGGCGCGCGCGTCGCGCTGCCCGTCTCGACGACCGGGCACGCGGCGCGTGTCGTCGATGCCGCGGGCGGCGAGGTCGTCTGGACGAAGCTCGACGACGCGGCGGTCATGGAGGCCGCGTCGAGCACGGGAATCGACTTCGCGGCGTCGAGCGCCGGAGGCGGCTTCATCTGGCCGGCGTTCCTCCCGGCCTACGACGCGATGGGCACCCTCGCCCGGCTCCTCGACCTGCTCGCCGAGACCGGCTGGCGCGTCTCCGACGTCGTCGGCGCGCTCCCGGCCGTGCACGTCGTGCACCAGACGGTGAGCACGCCCTGGGAGCGCAAGGGCGCGGTGATGCGGGAGCTCATCGAGCACCCCCCGCCCGGCGAGGTCGTGCTCATCGACGGCGTGAAGGTGTCCGGCCCGGACGGGTGGACGCTCGTGCTGCCCGACCCCGAGTACCCGGGGACCCACGTCTTTGCCGAGGCGGCCACGCCAGCCGACGCCGAACGGCTCGCGACCGAGCGGGCGCGCGCCGTCGAGGAGGCGCTCCGGTAGCCTGCCCGGCCAGCCCGAGGAGGCCCGGTGCAGTACCCGACCGACCGCAAGTACAGCCAGGAGCACGAGTGGGTCGTCGTCGACGGCGACACCGCCCGGGTCGGGATCACCGACTACGCCCAGGACTCGCTCGGCGACATCGTGTTCGTGCAGGTGCCCGACGTCGGCCTCGAGGTCGTGGCCGGCTCGTCGTGCGCCGAGGTCGAATCGACGAAGTCCGTGTCGGAGATCTACTCGCCCGTGTCCGGCACGGTCGCCGCGGTGAACGAGGCGCTGGCCGACGAGCCGGAGCGCGTGAACCGCGACCCCTACGGCGACGGCTGGATCTTCACGCTCACGATGGTCGACGCGGGCGAGCTCGGCACGCTCATGGACGCCGCGGCGTACCAGCACCTCGTGGAGCAGGCCTGACGCGCGACGGTCGTTGAAGCCCCTCGGGGCCATCGGTACCCTCGCGCCATGCGCTGCGCTCGCTGCGGCCACGAGAACGAGGCGCCGGCGAACTTCTGCTCGTCGTGCGGCGCGTCGCTGGGTGACGCCGACGAGACCACCGCGTCGCTCGGCCTGCTCGAGGACCGCCAGGAGCTCGAGGCCCAGCTCGGCGACCTGCTGAGCGAGCTGCCCGCGGACACCGGGATGCTCGTCGTGCGGCGCGGCCCGAACGCCGGCAGCACCTTCGCGCTCGACACGGACAGCAGCATCGGCCGCCACCCCGACTCGGACCTCTTCCTCGACGACGTGACCGTCTCGCGGCGCCACGCGGTCGTGCGCCGCACCGAGGGCGGCTACGAGATCACCGACGTGGGGTCGCTCAACGGCACCTACGTCAACGGGGAGCGGATCGACGCCGTGCCGCTCGAGGACATGGACGAGGTGCAGATCGGCCGGTTCGTGCTCGTGTTCCTCCTCGGCGGGCGGGCCGAGGCGAGCGCGTGAGCGCGCCGACGCGCGACCCGCAGCACCTCTCGATCGGCGAAGTGCTGGCGTCGCTGCACGACGAGTTCCCCGACGTGACGGTCTCGAAGATCCGCTTTCTCGAGAGCCAGGGGCTCATCGACCCCGAGCGCACCCCATCCGGGTACCGCCGCTTCTACGCGGCCGACATCGAGCGGCTCCGCTGGATCCTCTCCCAGCAGCGCGACCACTTCCTGCCGCTGCGGGTGATCAAGGAGCGCCTCGACCACTACGGGCCCCAAGGCGCGCCGCGGCTCACGAACGGCGACCAGCCGAGCACGGCGCCGACCGCGACGCGTCCGGCGACACCGCCAGCGGTGAAGCCGCCGAAGCCGGTCAAGCCGGTGCGCCCCACCGCAAGCTCGGCGCTCACGCTGCCCCTCGACGAGATCGGCGAGCCCGAGGAGACCGACCTCGTCGCGCCGCCCGCACCGGTCGAGGAGGGCGGCCACACCCGCGAGGAGCTCTGCAAGGCGGCCGGGCTCGGGCCCGGCGCGCTCGAGGAGCTCGAATCGTACGGGCTCGTCGAGCCCGCGAGCGGGACGGGCGCGGACTCGATCTACGACGACGACGCCGTCGAGATCGCGCGCGTCGCGTCGACGTTCTACCGCCACGCCGTGCGGGCCCGGCACCTGCGCATGTACCAGCACTTCGCCGAGCGCGAGGCCGAGCTGTTCATCCAGGCGCTCATCCTCTACCGCCGGCAGCGCAACCCGGCGGCCCGCGCCCGGCTCGAGGGCGACCTCGCCCAGCTCGGGCAGGCCGGCGCACGCCTGCGCGCCCTCATGCTGCGCCGGGCACTCCGCGACGCCTGGCGCGAGTGACCGCGCCGGTCCCGCCGCCGCGGGTGCTGCTCGACGAGGGGGCGCTCCGCGAGCGGGTGACCGCCCTCGCCGCCCAGATCGCCGCCGACCACCCCGACGGGGTGGTGCTCGTCGGCGTGCTGAAGGGCGCGCTCGTGTTCCTCGCCGACCTCGCCCGGGCCATCCGGGCCGTCGACGTCGAGCTCGACTTCCTCGCCATTTCCCGGTACGCGCCGGACAGCGGCCGCGTGCGCATCCTCCAGGACCTCGCGCTCGACGTCGCCGGGCGCGACGTCGTGCTCGTCGAGGACCTCATCGACACCGGCCTCACGCTCGCCTACCTGCTCGGCCACGTGCGCGACCGGGGGCCGCGCCGCGTCGAGGTGTGCGCGCTCCTCGACCGCGCCGAGCGCCGCATCGTGCCGCTCGACGTTCGCTACGTCGGGATCGAGGTGCCGGGCGACGCGTTCCTGCTCGGCTACGGCCTCCACTTCGCGGAGCGCTACCGCAACCTGCCGGTCGTCGTCGCCGTCGACCAGGCCGCGGTCCGGGCCGATCCCGACGCCTACCTGGGCATCTACCAGGACTCGTGGTCCGCGCCGTCGGACGGCGCGGCGGGCGCGACATCCGGGGAAGGCATCCGCGACCCCCACTGATAAGGTGGATCGCGCTCCGGGCTATTGGTCGAAAGGCGCCGCCAGTGATCCAGATGTCGCTGGTGGGGGTCCGAGTCGAGGTCCCCACGAACCAGCCGATCGTCCTGCTCCGCGAAGAGGACGGGCAGCGGTACCTCCCGATCTTCATCGGCCCGCCCGAGGCGACCGCGATCGTGTACGCGCTCCAGGGCATGGATACGCCCCGGCCGATGACCCACGACCTGTTCAAGACCGTGCTCGACGAGATGGCCGTCCGGCTCCAACGGGTCGTGATCACCGAGCTGCACGACGGCACCTTCTACGCCGAGATCGAGCTCGGCCAGAACGGCGACACCCGCCGCATCTCCTCCCGCCCCTCCGACGCGCTCGCGCTCGCCGCCCGCTACCCTGAGCCGGTCCCGATCTTCGCCGACGAGGCCGTCCTCGAGGAGGCCGGCATCCTCTTCGACCAGGACGAGGAGGAAGCCGAGATCGAAGAGTTCCGCGAGTTCCTCAACCAGGTCACACCCGAGGACTTCGCCCCCGAGTAAGCCCGCGGGGACCGCGGCCGCGCCACACGCGAACGAGCAGGACGGTGGGCGTGCGGCTGAGACGATCCGTGGGGCTCCTGGCGGCCGTGCTGACCTGCGCCGGGTGCGACGCTCCTTGCCGCGGCGCCGCCGGCCACCGCCCAGCCCGGCACCACGACGTTCGCGTTCACCGGTGGCCCGCAGACCCTCACCGTCCCCGCCGGCGTGACCACGATCGCCGTCACCGCGGCCGGCGCCCAGGGCGGCGCCGGCGGGACCTGCGTCGAGTCACCCTGCTTCACCGCCTCGGCGAGCACCGGGGGTAACGGCGCGACGCTCAGCGCCACGCTGAGCGTGACGCCCGGCGAGGTCCTGACCGTGCTCGTCGCCGGCACGGGCAACGCCGGCACGGCGACCGTCGCCGGGACCGGCGGGTTCGGCTACGGGACACCCGGCGCCGGAGGACGCGGCGGCACCGGCGGCGACGTGGCCGCGGCGGGCGGGGGCGGCGGCGGCGCGTCCGCGCTGCTGAACGGCGCGACGCCGCTGGTCGTCGCGGGCGGCGGCGGCGGCGGCGGACAGGGAGCGAACATCGGCAGCTTCCCCGACCAGGGCGGGAACGGCGGTCTCAGCGGCGGCGCGGGGAACGGCGGGCAGTTCGCCGTCTGCGCCGGCGCGGGCGGGGGCGGCGGCACCAGCGGCGGCCCGGGCGGTCCCGGCGCCGGCGGTTCGGTCGTGAGCTGCGGGATTGTCGCGGGCGCGTCGGGGAGCCCCGGCGGCCCCGCCACGGGCGGCGCGGGCGGGGACAACGTCCCCCTCGGGGTGTGCGGCGCCGGCGGGGCGGCGGGGCCAGCGGCGTCTTCGGCGGCGGCGGCGGCGCCGGCGCGTCCGCCGAAATAGTCTGCGGCTCCGGCGGGGGCGGCGGGGGCGGGGGCAGCAGCCTGCTCCCGGCCGGCGGGGCCCTCGTGGACGGGTCCCAGGCCGGCGACGGCGCCGTCACCATCACCGTCGGGCCGAGCGCCGTCCTGCAGGCCGCCTTCACCGGTTGAGCGTCCACCCACGCCTGGCGTCGTTGACGGGTCCCGGCGGGCCCACTACCGTCACAGCGGCGTAACTACGCCAGTGTGACTCCGGGAGGGCAGCGTGGGGTCGACGAAGAGGGCGGGCAACCCGGTCGGCGACGAGGGCTTCGGGGGCCCACAGGTCTGCGCGATCGTCGGCATCTCGTACCGCCAGCTCGACTACTGGGCGCGCACCGACCTCGTGCGCCCGTCCCTCGCCGACGCGCGGGGGAGCGGGACGCAGCGGCGCTACTCGTACCGCGACCTCGTCCGGCTGAAGGTGATCAAGAGCCTGCTCGACGCCGGTGTGAAGCTCCAGACGGCGCGGCGCGCCATCGGGTACCTGCGCGAGGACACCGCGAGCTGGGAGACCGCGAGCCTCGTCCTCGACGGCAGCGACTCGGTGCTCGCCCGCGACGGCGACCATCTCGTCGACCTCGTGCGCCGCGGCCAGGGCGTGCTGAACATCGTTCCCCTCGGTCATGTCGTCGAGGAGCTCGACGCGCGCATCCACGAGGTCGGGTCGACCGAGGTGGTGGCGGCGTCCCCGCCCGCCCGGCGCGCTGCCGGAGGCTGACATCGAGGCGCTCCCGCACGAGCACACCCGGTTCGCGCACAACTCGGAGCGCCAGTTCGCCAAGCTGCTCGACTTCTACGGCATCGTCTGGGACTACGAGCCGCGCACCTTCACCCTCGAGGAGGACCGCGAGGGCAACACGGTGCAGGCCTTCACGCCCGACTTCTACCTGCCGGCGTACGAGCTCTACATCGAGATCACGACGTTGAACCAGAAGCTCGTCACGAAGAAGAACCGCAAGGCGCGCCGACTCCGGGATCGGTATCCCGGCACGAACATCAAGGTCCTCTACCAGCGCGACTACCTGGCGCTGCTCGTGAAGTACGGGCTCGAGCCGCCGTCCCAGCTCGAGGGCGTACCCCTCGAGCCGGCGACCCGCCTGGACCTGCGCCCCGACCGGGACCCGGACGAGCAGGCCGAGACCGCCTGAGCCGCGCGAGGCTCCGCCCCGATGGCCGAGACGCTCCGGCACAGCCCGCTCGACGCCGCGCACCGCGCGGCCGGCGCCCGGATGGCCGCGTTCGGCGGCTGGGACATGCCGATCCAGTTCACGAGCGTCCTCGAGGAGCACCGGGCCTGTCGCAGCGACGCGGTTGTCTTCGACGTCTCGCACCTCGGCTCCGTCCTCGTCGAGGGCACCGGCGCGTTCGCCGCGCTGCAGTGGGCGTTGAGCAACGACCTGCGCCGCATCGAGCCGGGGAGGACCCAGTACACGCACCTGCTTGACCCGGACGACGCGCACGTCGTCGACGACATCATCGTCTGGTGGGTCGCGCCCGAGCGGTTCCTCGTCATGCCGAACGCGTCGAACACCGACGGCGTCACGACGGCGATCGGCGAGGCGGTCGCGCACGCCGACGGACCGTTGACGCACCGGGACGTCACGACGGCCCGGGCCGTCCTCGCCGTCCAGGGGCCCCACGCCCGGGAGCGGCTCGTCGGCCTCGTGGACGCGGCCGTCGGCGTACCCCGGCTCCACGTCACCGACGTCGCGCAGCCGTTCACCGGGTACGCGGCCGGCACCGGCTACACCGGCGAGGACGGCGCCGAGCTGCACGTCCCCACGGCGGAGGCGCCCGCGGTGTGGGCGCGGCTGCTCGACGCGGGGATCCGCCCCGCCGGGCTCGGCGCGCGTGACACGCTGCGCCTCGAGGCCGGGTACCCGCTGCACGGTCACGAGCTCGGCCCGGGCATCACCCCGCTGCAGGCCGGGCTCGGCTGGGTGGCGCGCGTCGACAAGGGCGAGTTCCGCGGCCGCGCCCCGCTGCTCGCCGAGAAGGAGCGCGGGGTCACGCGCCGGCTGCGCGGGCTGCTCGGCGAGGACCGCCAGATCCCGCGCGCCGGCTGCCCGGTCCTCCTCGACGGCGTGCCCGTCGGTGAGGTGACGAGCGGCAACTTCTCACCCACCCTCGAGCGTGGCATCGCGCTCGCGTTCCTCCCGCCCGACGTCGCCGACGGCACCGACGTCACGATCGATGTCCGCGGCCGGACCGTCGCCGCCCACGTCGTGCGGCCGCCGTTCGTCCCCACCGTCTGAGCCACGGGTGCCACGTCCGGGGGCGGCTCCCGAGCGACTCGCGCCGGGGCCGCTACGCCGGCCCTGACCTAGCCTTCCCGACGGTGATCCGCACCCACGGTCTGACCCACGCGCATCTCGTCGTCTCGGACCTGGACCGTTCGCTGAACTTCTACACGCACGTGTTCGGGATGCAGGAGCAGTTCCGGGACGGGCCGCACATGGTGTTCCTCACCACACCCGGCTCCGCGGACTCCGTCACGCTCAACGAACAGCCGGGCGATCCCCGGATCGGTGCGGGTGGCGTCGACCACCTCGGGTTCCGGTTGGTCGACCCGGCCGACCTCGACGACGCGATCCGCCAGGTCGAAGCGGCCGGCGGTCGTCTCGTCGAGCGCGGCGAGCACACCCCGGGGACGCGCTACGCGTACGTCACCGACCCGGACGGCTACCGAATCGAGTTGTGAGCTCGCCATCCGGCCTCGGGTCGCGGCGCCCGGGCTACGCTGCGTCGACAGCCGTTGACCCCGGTCGGGAGAGTCCTCGCCCCGGCGAGGCGCCGAAGGAGCAACCCCTCCCGGAACCTCTCAGGCCACCGAACCGCCGGGCGAGGCCACGCTGGAGAGCAGGCGGCGAGCCGCCTCACCGAAGGGGAAAGCCGGTCCGCCGGCGAATCTCTCAGGTCCACCGACAGCGCGGGAGCGACGGGCCACACCGGTGGCCCGGGCAGCGCACGTCGGAGCGACCATGACCCTGCGAGACCTCGAGCCCACGCGATTCGTCGACCGCCACGTCGGCCCCGACACCGACGAGCAGGCCGCCATGCTCGCGACGCTCGGCCTCGAGTCCCTCGACGCGCTCGCGTCCGCGGTCGTCCCGGCGAGCATCCGCGCCGACGGGCTCGACGTGCCGGCCGCCGCGGACGAGGCGGCCGTCGCTGACGAGCTGCGCCGCCTCGCCGACCGCAATCAGGTCTACGTCTCGCTGCTCGGCACCGGCTACTCGGGCACGATCACGCCGCCCGTCATCCAGCGCAACGTCCTCGAGAACCCCGCCTGGTACACGGCGTACACGCCGTACCAGCCCGAGATCTCCCAGGGTCGGCTCGAGGCGCTCCTGAACTTCCAGACGATGGTCGCGGACCTCACCGGCATGGACCTGGCCAACGCCTCGCTGCTCGACGAGTCGACGGCCGCCGCCGAGGCGATGGCGCTCTGCCACCGGGTGAACGCCAAGGCCGGCGGCACGTTCGTCGTCGACGTCGACGCGCACCCCCAGACGATCGGCGTCGTGCAGACCCGCGCCGCGGCCCTCGGCCTCGACGTGGTGGTCACCGACCCGGGGGACGCCGACGCGATGCCCGAGGGCGTGTTCGCCGCGCTGCTCCAGGAGCCGGCGACGTCGGGACGCGTGCGGGACCGCCGCGCCACGATCGCCGCGCTGCACGACCGCGGGGCGCTCGTCGCGGTCGCGACCGACCTGCTCGCCTGCACCGTGGTGGTCCCGCCGGGGGAGCAGGGGGCCGACGTGGTCGTCGGCTCGGCCCAGCGCTTCGGCGTCCCGCTCGGGTACGGGGGCCCGCACGCCGGGTTCATGGCCGTCCGCGAGCAGCACCAGCGGAACCTCCCCGGCCGGCTCGTCGGCGTCTCCGTCGACACGGCCGGCCGTCCCGCGCTGCGCCTCGCCCTGCAGACGCGGGAGCAGCACATCCGGCGCGAGCGGGCGACCAGCAACATCTGCACCGCGCAGGTGCTCCTCGCCGTGCTCGCAGGCCTCTACGCGGTGTACCACGGCCCCGATGGCCTGGCCCGGATCGCCCGACGCGTCCACCGGCTGGCCGTCGTGCTCGCCGCCGGACTGCGCACGGCCGGCGTCGACGTTCCCGACGATGCGTACTTCGACACCGTGGCGGTCCGCGTGCCCGGCCGAGCCGAAACCGTCGCGGCCACGGCGCGAGCCGACCGGATCAACCTGCGGGTGCTCGACCCCGACAGGGTCGTCGTCGCGCTCGACGAGACCACCACGCCGGCCATCGTCGAGCGCGTGTGGCGGGTCTTCGGATGCGACGCGTCGATCACCGAGCTCGACGGGCGCGTCGACGACGCGCTCCCGCCGGCGCTGCAGCGGACCTCGCCCTACCTCACCCACCCGGTCTTCCACCGGTACCGCTCCGAGACCGAGCTGCTGCGCTACCTGCGCCGCCTCGCCGACCGCGACCTCGCGCTCGACCGCACGATGATCCCGCTCGGCTCCTGCACCATGAAGCTGAACGGGACCACCGAGATGGTGCCGGTCACCTGGCCCGAGTTCGCCGAGCTGCACCCGTTCGCCCCGCTCGACCAGGCCGACGGGTACCGGCAGCTCTTCGCCGACCTCGAGGGCTGGCTCGCCGAGATCACCGGCTACGACGCCGTGTCGCTGCAGCCCAACGCCGGCTCCCAGGGGGAGTTCGCCGGGCTCCTGGCGATCCGCGCCTACCACCGCGACCGCGGCGAAGCCGACCGCGACGTCTGTCTCATCCCCGCGTCGGCACACGGCACGAACGCGGCGAGCGCGACGATGACCGGCCTGCGCGTCGTTGTCGTCGCGTGCGACGACGACGGCAACGTCGACGTGGACGACCTCAAGCGACTCGCGCACGAGCACACCGACCGGCTCAGCGCGCTCATGGTCACGTACCCGTCGACGCACGGCGTGTTCGAGGAATCGATCCGCGACGTGTGCGCGATCGTCCACGACGCCGGCGGCCAGGTGTACCTCGACGGCGCCAACCTCAACGCGCTGGTCGGGCTGGCGAAGCCGGGCGCGTTCGGGGCCGACGTGTCCCACCTGAACCTCCACAAGACGTTCTGCATCCCCCACGGTGGTGGGGGCCCGGGCGTCGGGCCGGTCGCGGTGCGGGCCCACCTCGCGCCGTACCTGCCCAACCATCCGCTCGTCCCCGAGGCCGGCCCGGCGACCGGTGTCGGGCCGATCAGCGAGGCGCCGTGGGGCTCGGCCGGGATCCTGCCGATCTCGTGGACGTACCTGCGCCTCATGGGCCCCGACGGGCTGCGCGTCGCGACGCTCGTCGCCATCCTGAACGCGAACTACGTGGCGCGCCGGCTCGCCGCGCACTACCCGGTCCTCTACTCCGGGCCGGACGGTTTCGTCGCCCACGAGTGCATCCTCGATCTGCGCCCGATCACGGCGACGACCGGTGTGAGCGCCGAAGACGTCGCGAAGCGCCTCATCGACTTCGGGTTCCACGCGCCGACGATGTCGTTCCCGGTCGCGGGGACGCTCATGGTCGAGCCGACCGAGTCCGAGTCGCAGCACGAGCTCGACCGGTTCTGCGACGCGATGATCGCGATCCGCGACGAGATCCGCGCCGTCGAGGCGGGGGTGTGGCCGCTCGACGAGAGCCCGCTGCGTCGCGCCCCGCACCCGGCCGCCGACCTCTTGACCGACGCATGGGACCGCCCGTACGGGCGCGCGCGGGCGGCGTACCCCGGGGCCGGACCCGCCGAGGACAAGTACTGGCCGCCCGTCGGGCGGATCGACGCGGTGTACGGCGACCGCAACGTCGTGTGCTCGTGCCCGCCGCTCGAGGCCTACGCCGGCGAGTGACCGCCACGTCGCGCGGACGGTGCGCCGCTGCGGGCGGCGACCGTCGTAGGCTCACGATCCGATGAGCCGCTGGGACGACGACGACGACGGCCGCTTCGGCGACGCGCCGACCGAGCGCGGCCCGGCCGAACGTCCGCCCGTCTCCTCGGGCGGCGACGCGGGCTACGAGGCGACGGTCGGCGCGGGGGACGGCACGCAGTACATGCCGCCGCCCCGCCCGCCGGGCGGCGGTCCGCCCGACGCCGGAGGTCCCGAGGACGACAACCGCCGCCAGCGGAGGATCCTCTTCGTCGTCGCCGGGGTGCTCGCGGTCATCATCATCGTGCTGCTCATCATCTTGCTGACCAGCAGCGGCAGCTCGAACACCACGAGCCCGACAACGTCTACGTCGTCGACGAGCACCGCCACGACGACCGCGACCACCGCCACGGCGCAGGTCTCGATCCAGTCGTTCAACACGCCGAGCACCGTCAGCTGTTCGAGCGCGACGACCATCTCGGTGTCGTGGTCGGCGCCGAACGCGACCCAGGTGACGCTATCGATCGACGGTGGCGGCGCCTTCAAGACGTACTCGGGCCCGACGGGCGCCGACTCGGTCCCGTTCGCCTGCGACGGCCACAGCCACACGTACACGATCACCGCGCGGAACGGAGTCTCCTCGCAGAGCCGCACCCAGACCGTCACCCAGATCTCACCGCCGACGACGTCGCCGACCACCTGACCGGTGGCCGAGACCGAGGGGCGCGCACGCGACTGGGTCGCGTGGCACCAGGGCTACGACGCACCCGACTCACCCCTGGCCCGGCGCCTCGTCCTCGCTCAGGACCAGCTGCGGGTCGCGCTCGATCGCGCGCCGGCCGGGCCGGTGCAGCTCCTCAGCCTCTGCGCGGGGGAGGGACGTGACATCCTCGGTGTGCTCGCCTCCCACCCGCGACGCCAGGACGTCAGGGCTCGCCTGCTCGAGCTGAACCCGAGGCTCGCCGCTGCGGCCCGCGCCGAGGCCGCGGCCCAGGAGCTGGAGCTCGAGGTGCGAACGACGGACGCAGGGCTGACGGACGGCTACGTCGGCGCCGTCCCCGCTGACGTGGTGCTGGTCTGCGGCGTGTTCGGCAACGTGAGCACCGAGGACATCCGGGCGATCATCACCTCGCTCGATCAGCTCTGCGCCGCGGAGGCGTCCGTGCTGTGGACCCGGCATCGGTTCCCGCCCGACATGACACCGGTGATCCGGGACTGGTTCGCCGAATCCGGCTTCCGCGAGCTCGCGTTCGAGGTGCTCGACGACAACGACTACGTCAGCGTCGGCCACCACGCGTTCGCCGGCCAGCGTGCTGCGCTGCAGACTGGCCGGCGACTCTTCACCTTCGTTGGGTAAGGATCAGAGCGACTTGAGGGTGCGCAGGTCCTGACACGACACCGTGGTCGGGTTGCTCGACGTGAGCAGCTTCGACCACATCACGCTGTCGGGTGTCGTGTGCTCGTCACCCAGACCGAGGACGTGACCGAGCTCGTGGAGGAACAGGTGCTCCACGATGTCGGGGTTCACCGACGACCAGGGCTGGGAGGCGTTGAGCCCGCCGCCCTTCACGAGCGTGTTCGCCACCTGGGTGTAGCGGACCCCGTTCGGCCCGGGCGTCGACTGGACGGTGTCCGTCTCCGCCCCGCTGTTGGGGCCGATCGGCTGGGCACCGAGCTGGGCCTCGGTCGCCGGGCTGTCGACCGCGATGTGCACCGCCGGACCCGGTCCCGGATCGGTGGTGAACACGATGTTGCGCCCGGCCTGCTCGAGATCGGCGTTCCAGGTCACGATCGCCGCCTGGAGCCCCTGCACCAGCGCCGGGTCGCCGCTGATGCTCGGATCCACGTCGAGGCGCACCACCGTCGGGTTGTCCGGGGTGCCGTTCTGGATCCGCCCACCGTTCTTGAACGACTCCCGTGCCAGCTCTCATGCTCAGCCCTATCGGCCGGCGTGAAGCGAACCTGAGGGCATCGCGCCGCGAGCGGCCGAGGAGACCACCTCACCGATCGGGCGCGCGACGCCGCGGCACGCGCCATGCAGCGCGCGCTGGATGCCGCCGGGTGTCGCCAGCGGACGCGCGGACGCTGGCTAGGTCGTCGCCGGGGCCTTCGCCTCGCCGCGCAGCAGGACGATCGAGACGACCAGCACCCACAGCGGGACGAGCAGCAGCGGGAGGAAGACCACGGCTGCCAGCTGCAGGATCGCGACGACGTAGCCGGCGATCGTGAGCCACCCCGGGAGGGCCCCCGCCCGGCGTGCGAGGTGCGCGGCGACGCCGACGAACGCGCCGGCCGCGAGGCCGCCCGGCACGACGATCAGGCCGCCCGCCAGGCTGTTCAGTTGCTGTGAGAGTGCGCCAGCCGGGATGGGTGCGTTCGTGAAGACCTTCGCCCCGGCGATCGACGCGCCGATGAGGCCGGCCGCCATCGCAAAGACCGCGAACAGCACCGCGAAGCCCAGCATCATGCCCGAGCCGTCACCGAAGCGGGAGCGCAGGCTCGACGCGAAGTAGATGAACGCCAGCATCCCGAGGATGAGGAGGTAGGCGCCGATGATCGCCGTCGTGCGATGACTGCTGCTGTTCCACAGCTGGGCCCATTGGAGCGTGTTGCTCTGGTTCTTCGCCGTGGGTGGGACGAATTGCCCCGCCACGAACAGCACGGCAAACGCGATTCCCATCCACGCAGCAACGCGGCTCACGCGCGCCGACCCACCGTCTTCGGGCATCTCCAGCCTCCCCCCGAACGCGAGCAGCCGAACCCGGCCGCCGGCGGGGGAGTCTGACGGGTGCCGACACACGCGTCAATCTGACCCCGGTCATGAGGCGTTTGTGTGTGAGGACACGCGCGGCCACATTCCGAGCACCGCGTTCGACTCGTGAAAAGGGCGGCAGCTGGTGGCCAACTTCGTCGCGAAGTACTGCGCGCCGAGCCCGGTCGTCGACATCGTGGTCACATCACCGACCCGCGGTGCGCTGCGGTCGACGACCTACCGGGGTCTGCTCGACGTCAGCGTCGACTGGACCAACCCTCACCGAGGGGCCGGTGCAGTTCGTCCTGCCCGACAGCCTCGCGTACTCGCAGGCTCAGGTGTCTTCCGGCGCGTCGCCTTCCTGCTCCGCCGCACCGGTCGGCTTCACCCCGATCGGGGCGGACGTGCGGACGGTGATCGCCGGCGTCGGCGCGGCGTTCGTGGACGACCCGCGCAACGCCGGCGCGTCCTGGTCCAGCTGTCGGTGCAGCTCCAGACCACAAACCTGCTCGACTCGTACACGACCCGCCTCGCCTACGAGGTCACCGCGACCCTGCCGCACGCCTCGTGACGCCCCCGCACAGGCGGTCGCCCGAGCGCCCGTCTCGCCCTGACACTGATCCGATGACCGTAAGCCCGCCTGCACCCGGGGGATAGGCCCGGGATCCCGGCGATGCGGCCTCCCCGAGCCCCAGCCCGCCCTAGTTGACATAACGAGGATTATCGGCACTCCAGGCGAGGCGACCAGGACGCCCAGTCCCACAAGGCCAAATCGCCCCTGCTGGCTCAAGCCAGAAAAGCGATCCACCGATGCTCTCTATGGGCCTCGAGGTGCCTGCGCCGGTGCCGAGCGAGCAGCGGCGCGGCGTGCTGTTCGGTGCCGCGGTCACGGTCGCCGCGCTCGTCATCGTCGGCGCCGTCGCGCTGGTGCTGGGCGTGTTCTCGCGCGGCACGGGCACCGCGAGCGGTCACGCGGGTGGCGCGACCGCCACCGGGCGAGGCTGTCCGTACCTGCGAGCCGGCGAGGTGCTGCCCTGGACGGGCCCGGCCGCCGCCGCCTTTCGCGCCTCGGTCGAGAACCAGCCGAACATCTGTCGGGCGACGAGCCACGGCGTCGAGTACTTCCTCTCCTACCTGCCGCCGGGGCCGGCCGCCGACGGCTACGCCGCGACGTTCGCCGGCAGGCGCGCCGGCCACCTGCCGCCCGGCCGCGTCGGGGCAGGTCACACCGACGATGGTCGGCGCGTGGCCGGCCGTCGAGGTCAGTCACACGTCGAGCGGGCCGCCGGCGGGCTGGCTAGCGGAGCTCGTGGTCGAGCAGACCAACCGCTACTTCACGATTGCGGCGTTCGGCGCGCCCCCCGCGCCAACCCCCCACGAGCGCGACGCTCGCCGCGGTCGCCCAGGTGCTCGTCGTCACCCCGTACCCCGGTGCCGGTCCCTCTCCAGGACGGGCCGGCACGCCCGCGCTCGCCGCTACAAGCCGTCGACGACCGTCGCGGCGGCTTGGGGGTCGGCCCCGGTGAGCTCGCGGTACTTGACGATCGCGTCGCGCCGCTTCCCGGCGTGGGCGAGCTGGATGACCTCGTCCGGGACGTGGCCCGGATCGGTCGGGCGATGGTCGGCGCGTCCCATCGGCGCGTAGAGGATCTGCGCGCCGAACTTGCTCATCTGCACGATGTGCTCTTCGATGTAGTCGAGGCGGTCCTGGATCTGATCCAGCGCCGCCCGCACGTCGTCGTCCATCGGATCCGCCTCGCCACGCGCCGTCCCGACCGTGGCGATGCTACGGGCATCACGTCGACGTGCCGTGCCGGCGCGCCGACGCGCCGACGACACCGGCGTCGACCAGAAAGTCGAGCAGCCCGTCCACGACCCGGTACTCGCCGAGGTCGGTGACCGGAACCCACGCCGCCTCGGCGGCGTCGTCACCGGCCTCGAGGGCGCGGTCCGGGACGAGCACGGTGACCCGGAAGTCGAGGATCACGTAGTGGGTGGTGTCGTGGAAGCGCTCGACCCACCCCAGGAGCTCGTCCACGACGACGTCGAGGCCGGTCTCTTCGGCGACCTCGCGCGCCACGGCGGACTCGAGCAGCTCGCCGGACTCGACGCGTCCGCCGGGCACGGACCACTCCCCCGCGGCGGGACCGTGCCCGCGGCGGACCATGAGGAGTCGGTCGTCGACGACGGCGACGGCGCCGACTGCGAGGACGGGTGACGTCACGAGTCGGGGCGCAGCGACCGGTGCATGACGAGGGCGCGGGCGGTGAACCCCTGGTCCTCGAAGAAGTTCTTCGTTTCGCGATGGCCGGGGAGGGCGAGCGCGTCGACCCCGATGCAGTGGTGGTCGGCGGCGAAGCGCACGAGCTCGTCGGCGATCCCCTCCCCCACCCCGATGGCCCGGGCCGGGGGCTCGACGAACAGCTCGGTGACGCGGCCGAGGCGTTCACCGGTCGAGAGGGTCTCGAGGACGAGCACACCGAAGCCGACGACGACCTCGTCGATCAGCCCGACGCGCACGTCGGCGTCCGGGTCGTCGAGCAGGATGCCGAACGACTCCTCGAGCGGCTCGGGCCGCGCGTCCTGGGCGGCCCAGATCTCCCCGCCGCGCAACGCGACGAGCTCGTCGTGGAGCTCGCGGGCGAGCCCCGCGATCCGCGGGAGGTCATCACGCGCCGCGGGTCGGCAGCTGTCCATCGGCGTCAGCCGACCGGACGCTGCAGCTGCTCGATCTTGCCCAGGACGGTCTTCCGGCCCCGATGGCTCGCCTCGTACGCGCGGATGGTGTCGAGCTCGCCCCGCGGGAGCCCTTCGAGGCGCTCGACGACCTGCGAGGCCGAGAGCTCGTCGTAGTCGCGGATCGCGAGGTGCGCGGCGTCGTCGTGCCGACGGGACGACGGGACGTTGAACGCCGGCGTGTCGACGCGCGGCGCGGCGCGGGGCCCGTCGGCCGGCGGGGGGCCGCCGGCGGCGAGGCCCCCGAGGTAGGCGATGGCCTCCTCGGTGTAGGCCCGGGCGGTCGCGAGCGCGTCCTCGACGGCGCGCCGCACCTGCGGGGCGCCCTGCACGCTGGCGAGCGCGTCCTCGACCGCGCGCCGGACCTGCGGGGCGCCCTGCACGCTGGCGAACTCGCCGACGGCGCGGGCGTTGCCGAGCTGGCCCTCGACCGACTTGCGCTGCCCGTCGACGACGGCCCGCCCGCGGTTCACGAACAGCCGCAGGAACGAGGGCGCGGTGTCGCGCAGGTAGGCGGCGAGGCCGATCGGGCCGTACACGAGGAGCTCCATGGCGCGGTCGGTGCCGCTCGGCTCGTCAGGCACGTCGCTCTCCCCTTCTGCGGTCGTGGTCCGCGAGTCTACGGGCGGGCCCGCCGCAGCTCCCGCACGGCGACGTAGCCCGCGCCGAGGAGCAGGGTGAGCACCGACCCGGCGAGCACCCACTCGCCGAAGCGGACGTAGGGGGTCTCGCCGGTCGTCGTCGTGACCGTGCCGGTGACGATCGCCTTCGTGAACAGCCCGGTGTGCTGGAGCACGCGGCCGCTCGCGTCGATCACCGCGGTCTCACCCGAGATCGCGGCCTGCAGGACCGGCCGGCCCGTCTCGGCGGCGCGCAGCTGCCCGGTCGCCACGTGCGTCGCGGGGATGCCGGAGCGGCCGTAGGAGCGGTCGCTGGTGCTCACCACGATCGCCTGGGCGCCGTCGCGTACGAACCCGCGCACCAGCGGCGCGTACGCCGACTCGTAGCAGATGACGCTGCCGATCGGCCGCCCGCCGACCGGGAGGAGCACCCGGTGGTCGCCGGCGGTGAAGTCGTACGGGATCTGGCGCAGGTCGCTGATGAAGCTGAGCTCGCTGCGGAACGGGACGTATTCGCCGAAGGGGACGAGGTGCTGCTTGGCGTACACGGCGAGGAGCCGGCCGTCGGGCCCGTACGCGAGGTTGGCGTTGTAGAGCCGACCGGTGGCGCCGAGGTAGCGGGCGTTGACGAGGACGACGGCGTCGTGGGCCTGTGCGAGAGCCACGATGCGCTCGCGCAGCGGCGGGTCCTCCTCGGGGTCGGCGTCGAGCGCCGACTCGGGGAACACGATGAGGTCGTAGCGGCCCCGCAGCTGGGCGGCGAGCGCGAAGTGCTCGTCGGTGATCGTGCTCGAGACCGACGCCGTCTCGGTCGACCCGGGGACCGTGTCGCCCTGCAGGAGCGCGAAGCGCAGCGGCCCGGTCGGGCGGGGCTGGTAGCGGGCGACCTCCGCGACACCGGCGAGGACGACGAGCGCGACCAGGCCGCCGGCCGCGATCGTGAGGGCCCGGGGACGGCGGGCCGACGCGGCGACGGCCGCGTCGACGAGCAGGCCGTTGACGGCGACGACGAGGAGGCTGAGGAGGTAGACGCCGCCGATGCTCGCGAGCGCGCGGGCGAACTCGAGGTTGTGGAGCGTGATGCCGAGCTCGCCCCAGGCGAGCCCGCCGAGCGGCCAGCGGTCGCGGAGCGCCTCGAAGAACACCCAGATCGCGCCGGTGAGGAACGGGTTGCGCAGCCCGTGCCGGGCGAACACCGCGGTGAGCGCGCCCGTCGCCGCGTAGTAGCAGGCGGCGGCCAGGATGAGCGTGACCGTCCCCGTGTAGCCGGTGTGGGTGAGCCCCGCCATGAGGATGGCGAGGAACGAGAGGGCGAACACGAAGCCGTCGCGGGCCGCGGCCCACGGCGACGCGTCCCGCCAGGCCCACAGCAGCGGGACGAGGGCGACGAACGCGAGCGGCCCGAGGTCGACCGGCGGGAACGCCAGGGCGAGCAGCGCGCCGGAGACGAGCGCGGCCAGGAGCCGCAGGAGGGTTCGCCCCGAGGGACGGCGCGCTCGGATCAGGCGCAGTCCCGGCAGAGCATCCGCTTCTCGTCGGCGAGCTGGTTGCGGGGCAGCACCAGGAAGCAGGAGGAGCACAGGAACTCGCCCGGACGGCGGGGGACGATCTTGGTGGGGACCTCGCCGCGCTCGTCGACCTCGGGTTCCTCCTCTTCGACCTCTTCCTCTTCGTCCTCGAGGGTCGCGCTCGCCGTGCGCTCCTGCAGGAGCGCGTCCAGGGGGGCCTCGACGTCGTCGGGGTGCAGCTCCTCGTCGAGGTCGAGGACGTCCTCGTCCTCCTCGTCGGGCTCGCGCACGGCCTTGTCGGCGGGGACGGGCGTCTCGACGGGCGCGGCGACCACCGCGGGCTCGGCGCCGTCCTCGATCTCGATCACGGCGTCGTCGGCGAGCGCGAGGTCCTCGTCGAGCTCCTCACCTTCCTCGAGGACTTCCTCGTCGATCGCGTCTTCGTCGAGCTCGACTTCCTCTTCTTCGAACTCGTCGTCGCTCATGGTCGCTCCTGCACGGGGCCGACGACGTGGCGTACGCCCGACAGCCGGTCCATCAGGGGCCGGAGCATAGGCCCGGCCCCCGTGTCGCTCACGGAACCGGTGCGGCGGCGCGTCCATTCCCGCTGGCGCGCCAGAGCGGCCGAGAGGTGGTGGAGAGCCCAGGAAACCGTTGGGGCCACTGTTTGGCCCAGCCTGCCCAGCAGACGGGTTATTCCAGCGTTCTCTACTGGGTTTCCTGGGCCCCCCGGGGCCCCATGGCGTCCCGCACGTGGATGTCGGCCTCCGGAGGGCCGGCCCGCGCCCGGTGACAGGGACGCCTGCTAGTACGCCCGAACCGGGGTGCGCCTGTCAAGACGGCGGCGGTGGCTCTGACCTGGGCAATCGTGCGTCCTGGCAGGTCAGCGGGTCGCGGAATTCAACGGCGGGCGGCGCGACGCTCCTCGGCCGCCCGCTCGGCGCCGAGGCGCTCCAGGTCGTAGGTCGCGTGGTCGACGTGGCGCATCGCTGCGGCGATGGCGCGGTGCCCGGCCTGCTCGGCGATAAGGCGGTGCATCTCCTGCGCGACGCGCCGGTACGCGGGGTGGCCCTGCGGCGAGGAGCGCAGCTCGAGGACGTGCATCGCCTCGCGCGCGTTCATGTCGAGCACGAAGCGGACCCGGTACGCGAGCGCGACGGCGTACGCCGCGTCGTCGGGGAAGCGCGGCGCGAGGTCCAACGCGAGGTCGGCGGCGCGTCCCATCGCCTCCTCGAAGCGCGCCGTGAGGCCCGCCTCGGCGATCGCCTCAGGCGTCTCGTAGCCGTGGCGGGTCGTGAGGGGCTGCCACTCGATCGTGAGGAGCCGGTGACGTTGCAGGTCGCGGAACGCGCCGTAGTCGGCGAGGACGTCGAAGCGGTACTGGGTGCGCTCGAACGCCCGACCGGGCTTGTGGCGGCGGTTCTCGCGTGCGCCCACGTACGCGGACACGAGCGCCTCACGCTCGTCGGCGCCGAGGCGGCGCACCCGGGACAGCAGCTGGTCGTCGGGCAGCGCGCTGTGCGGGTAGCAGATCGCGGCGAGGACCTTGTCCTCACCGTCGGGGTCGTAGTCGGTGAGCACCACCGAGGGCCGCGGCTCGGGGTCCTCGTCGGCGAGGAGGCGGGCCACGACCGACTCGGTCGCCGTGCGGGTCTCGGCGAGGTAGGCGCTCCACGCGCCGCCCCGCTCCGGGAGGTCCACCCGGGTGAGGAACGACGGGATGACCTTGCGCAGCTCCTCGAGCATCATCGCCGCGTAGGTGCGGGCCTCGGCGAGCGGGTGGGCGCGCATGCGCAGCAGCAGCCCCTCGAAGGACTGGCCGGTGCCGTAGATCCCGACGTTGGACTGCGTCGCCGCGGGGAGGATCCCCCGCGCCGCGTCGTACGCCTTCGCCTTTAGCGACTGCTGGTGCACGAAGTCGGAGTCGCTCGACTGCTTCGGGTAGCGGGTCCGCGCCCACTCGAGCAGGACGGGGAGGCACGCCGCGTAGTCGTCGAACGCGGCGTCGAGGTCGGCGATGTAGCGCAGCCCGAGCGTCGACTCGAGGACCTCGGGTGGCCGGTAGTAGCGATAGCGGCCCGCGAGGCGCGCCGTGTACGGGATGTAGCGCGTCGACTGCTCGAGGTAGGCCATGAGCCGCCCGCGCTCGAGCACCTTCGTGAGCAGGTTCGACGCCTGCTCGCACGCCAGGTGCACGCCGCCGAGCTGCGCGACGGAATCGTCGCCGTACTCGAGGAACACGCGGTTGTAGAGGTCCTCGGCGCGTGCCAGCCCGACGCTCGCGTCGACGGTGAGGTCCCCGGTGAGGTCGAGGTCGCCGACGAACTCGTCGAGGAAGAGCCGCCGGAGGCTCTTCGAGCTGCGCGAGTACCGCGCGAACAGCGCGCCCTTCACGACCTCGGGGAGGTTGACCAGCGCGAAGACGGGGCGGTCCAGGTTCGTGACGTAGGGCCGCAGGGCCGCCGCTTCCTCGGCCGTGAACTGCTCCGGCACGTACTGCATCCTGCTCCCGGTCTCGCTGGGGACGGTGATGGTATCGACGGCCTCCCGGACGGCCGCGGATGACCCGGTTCGCGGCCTTTGAGAGCGAACGGACGGTTACACGAGGAGCCGGTAGGCGTCCGGCCGCACGGTCGCCTCGAGGACCGCCTGCGGTGCCCGTGGCCGCCCGTCGACCTCGAGCGGCGCGGGCCGGCGCCAGGACACCCGCACCTCGCTTCCGGTGCCCGTGACGATCGCCGGGTGCGGCAGGTGCGACCCGGAGCCCAGGCGGGCCCGGAGCGCCCGCCGCTGGCCCCGTGGGAGGGCGTAGACCTGTACCTCGAGGCGCCCGTCACCCGGGTGGCCCCGCGGGACGAGGTCGCAGCCGTCCCGGAACTGGCCATTGGCGATCACGACGCCGAGGGCCCGCCCGGCGAACAAGGTGCGCTCCCCCACCTCCACCGTCACGGGCCGGCGGCGCCGCCACGCCGTGTGGCGGTTCGGCGCCTGCCCGCTCACCACGAGGTTCACCGCCAGCCCGGCCGCGCCGAGGTCGAGCACGTCGAGCGGCAGCTCGACCGAGCCGTCGCCCGGGTCCGACAGCCCGACGGCCCGCGCCAGGTCGCAGCGCGGGTCGGGCCGAAACCCGATGCGCGCGCCCGGGTGGTCGCGCACGAGCGCGGCGAGGTCCGCGTCGCCGCCCGCCCCGGTCACCGTCGCCGGTCCCGCGGCGGCGCCGCCCCACGGCTCGCCGGGTCGGATCACGGTGCGGCGCTCGCCGCGGCGACGACGCCACGGAAGCACGCCTCCGCCGCGACGCTCGCGGTGGCGCGCGTCGTCTCGTCCGGCGCGACGACCGCGAGCTGGCGCAGCAGGTCGATGCTCTGCTTCACGTGGCGGACGAAGTCGCCTCCGGTGAGCTCGTCGTCGTCGAGGATGTCGGAGAGCGACTCACCGGCGACCCACTCCGCGAGGTGCGCGGTGAAGCCCGGGTCGGGCGGCCGGGTCGCGGGGAGGCCGGCGTCGTCCTCGGCCGCGGTGAGCGTCCGCCACCGCGCCTCGATCCGGCGGGCCCGGTCGGCTACCGTGCGGCTCGGCCAGCGCGGCGGGGGTGCCGTGTCGTCGTCGCCCCGTCGCTCGTAGGTGAAGCACGAGACCACCGCGGCGGTCTCCGCCGCGGTGAGCCCGTCGAGGAGGCCCTCGCGCAGCGCCTCGGCGACGAGCAGGTCGGTCTCGGTGTAGAGCCGGGCGAGGATCTCGCCGGCCTCGGTGAGGCGCCAGCCGTCGACGTAGCCCCACGCGGCCAGCACATCGATGACCCGGTCGAAGCGGCGGGCGAGGCTCTCGCTCCGGCCCTGGGCGCGGCGCTCGAGACGCGCCACCTCCCGGGTGAGCCGCTCGGCGCTCACGGCGGCGCGCACCCGGGCGTCCCGGGCCGGGTCGTCGTGGACGGGGTGCGCCGCGAGCGCGGCCTCGAGCTCGCCGACCGGGTCGCCCCCGACCGTCGGCTCGCCGTCCCCGACGTCGGCCCGGCGGAGCCGGCCCGCGACCTCACGCCGGTAGGTGGGGTTGCGCGGCGCGTACGGCTCCGGGAGGTCGACCCGGCCGATGGCGTGCGGCGCGGCGCGGAAGTCGTCGGCGTCGAGGCGCACGAGCCCCCGCCCGACGGTGACCGCGAGCAGCCGGGGGCGGCCGCCACGGCGGCGCTCGTGTGCGAGCACGGCGACCCGGCCGCCGCGGGCCGGGACGGACAGGACGTCGCCCGGCCGCAGCCGGTCCAGCGCGGCGGTCACCCGTGTCGTCGCCCCGTGCCCGCGCCGGGCCTCGTCGAGGCGGGCGACGAGCGCGCGGTACTCGTCGATGTCGCCGAGCTCGCTGCGGGCCCGGTCGCGCTGGCGCTCCAGCTGCTCACGCGCCCGTTCCAGCTGGCGCTCGAGCACGACGACGTCGCGGTCCGCCCGGTACTGGGCGAACGACAGGTTCACGAGGTGGTGCGCGTCATCGGGCGAGTAGCGACGCACCAGGTTGACCGCCATGTTGTAGGTCGGGCGGAACGACGAGCGGAGCGCGTCGGTGCGCCGCGAGGCGAGCCCCGCGACCTGGTCGAACGTCACCCACGGGCTCCAGCACACGACCGCGTAGCCGACCGCGTCGATGCCGCGCCGCCCGGCCCGTCCCGTCAGCTGCGTGTACTCGCCCGGGGTGAGGAACTCGTGGCGCTCGCCGGTGAACTTCGTGAGCCGCTCGATCACCACGGAGCGGGCCGGCATGTTGATCCCGAGCGCGAGGGTCTCGGTGGCGTAGACGACCTTCACGAGCCCGGCAGCGAACGCCTCCTCGACCGCCTCCTTCATCGGCGGGACGAGGCCGGCGTGATGCGCCGCGAGGCCCGCCGCCAGGCCCTCACGCCAGGCGGGGACGCCGAGCACCGCGAGGTCGGCGTCGGAGAGGTCGCCGAGGTGCGCGTCGGCGATGCGGCGGATCTCGGCCTGCTCCTCGCGGGTGGTGAGCCGGGCCCCGGCGGCGTGGGCCTGCGCGACCGCCTGGTCGCAGCCGGCCCGGCTGAACACGAACACGATCGCCGGGAGGAGCCGCTCGTCGGCGAGCAGGTCGACGACCTCGACGCGGTCGGGGGGCCGCAGGCGCCGGTAGGCGCGACCCGCGCCGCCGCGCGGGCCCCGGCGGCTGCTCCGGCGGTCCAGACGCTCGGCCTCCGGGTTGGGGCGCAGGTCGTCGCCGTCGCCGACGAAGGTGGGCAGCAGGTGCAGCGTCGACACGCCCCGCTCCCCCGCCAGGTAGCGGTGGTGCAGGGCCACGGGGCGGCGCTCCTCGATCACGGCGGTCGTCGCGCCCCGGACCGTCTCGATCCAGTCGGCGACCTCCTCGGCGTTCGACACGGTCGCCGAGAGGCAGACCAGGTCGACGGTCGAGTCGAGGTGGACGATGACCTCCTCCCACACGGCGCCCCGGTACCGGTCCTGGAGGTAGTGGACCTCGTCGAGCACGACGTAGCGCAGCCCCTCGAGCGCCGGCGCCGCGCCGTAGATCATGTTGCGCAGCACCTCGGTGGTCATCACCACGACGGGGGCGTCGCCGTTCACCGAGTTGTCGCCGGTGAGCAGCCCAACACGCTCGACGCCGTGGACGCGCCGCAGGTCGGCGAACTTCTGGTTCGACAGCGCCTTCAGCGGCGTCGTGTAGAAGACCTTCCCGCCGACGGCGAGGGCGCGGGCGACCGCGTACTCGGCGACGACGGTCTTGCCCGACCCGGTGGGCGCGGCGACGAGCACGGAGCGCCCCTCGTCCAGCGCGTCGAGGGCGCGTCGCTGGAAGTCGTCGAGCGCGAACCCGAGCGCGGCCTCGAACCGGGCGCGCTCGCTCAACTGCTGGGCGGCGTGCTCGGGGTGCTCGAGGCGGGGGTGGACGGGGTGCTCGAGGCGGGGGTGGACGGCGCGGGCGTCGCCACGGTCGGCGGCGCGGTGAGCGTCGGTGCCGACGGCGTCGTGCTGCTCGCGTGCGGGCCGACGGCCCAGACCAGCACCCCGGTGAGCACGGCGAGCGCGCCCGACGCGGCGACCGCGATCACGATCTCCCGCCGCGGGCGCGGCGGCTTGTAGGTGCTGCGGCGCGGGGTCATCGTTTCAGAATCCTGCCCAAGATGATGCAGCCCTCGTAGAAGAGGCACATCGGGATGGCCATGAAGAACAGAGAGTACGGGTCCTGGCTCGGCGTGATGATCGCCGCGAAGGCGAAGATCCCGACGATCGCCCAGCGGCGGCGCTTCCGCAGGCTTTTCGTCGTGATCACGTGCGCGAGGAGCAGGAACATGATCACGACGGGGAACTCGAACGCGAGCCCGAAGGCGATGATCATGAGCGCGACGAGCGTGAGGTACTTGTCCGCGGTGAGCAGCGGCAGGAGCTCCGAGCCGCCCGCGTGGAGAAGCCAGCTCAGCGCCTTCGGCAGGATCAGCAGCGCGACCGCGCCGCCCCCCAGGAAGAGCAGGAGCGACGCGGCGAGGAACGGGATCGCGTAGCGCTTCTCGCGCGGGTTCAGGCCCGGGGTGATGAAGCGCCACAGCTCCCAGAGCCACACCGGCGACGAGGCGACGAAGCCGGCGTAGGTCGCCACCTTCAGGCGGGTGACGAAGCCCTCGACCGGGCCGGTGAAGATGAAGTGGTTCGCCTGCCCGTGCGTCGCGTCCGTGTAGTAGTGGAGGAAGAACCGGATGATGTCCGGCGCGAACCAGTAGGCGAGCGACGCGGCGAAGAGGAACGCGACCAGCGCGACGATGATCCGGCGCCGCAGCTCCGAGAGGTGCTCGACGACCGTCATCCGGCCGTCCTTCGCCCCCTTGGCCGGCTTCGGCTTCGAGTCGTCGCTGCGGGTGAGGACGGCCACGGGTCAGCGGGTCGCGTCCGCCGAGGCGGGGTGCCGCCGGCGGTGAAGACGGGGAGGTGCCGCCGGTCTCGCACGGCGTCGAGGGCTCTCGGCCCAGCCGAGCGACACGACACGCTCCTTTCGTGCGGAGTCGATCGTACCGCTGGGTGTGTGGCGCGGCCCGGTCGGGCCCCGCGCCGGGATCAGCCGGTGAGGCGATCCGCTCGGCCGACGAGCGCCTGCAGCTCGCTCTGCCATGCGTCGTCGCGGAGCAGCAGGTGGAAGTCGAGGAGGTCGTCGCTCGTGAAGCGGGGGCCGCCGCGACGCTCGGCGAGCTCGCTCGGGAGGCGCCAGCGGACGTGCTCGCAGCCGGCCCGCACCAGGAGCTCGACGACGTCCGGGCGGGCCGGGTGGCTCACCGCGGACCCACACTGGTCGCAGCGGAACGAGTAGGCGCCGGACTCGTCGTCGGTGCAGACCCGCACCGTGACGTCCCCCGTCCGCAGGCGGACCACGCCGCACTCCGGACAGTCGGCCTTGATGACTACCGCCACGATCCTGTGATCGACCCCCCCGGGAGGCCACTTGAGGGGGTGGTTGGGCCAGGATTCGGCCCCGTGGCGCCGATCACCTTCGCCCACCGGGGGGCCCGGCTGGTCCACCCCGAGAACACCCTCCCGGCCTTCCGGGCCGGCCTCGAGCACGGGGCCCGGGGCCTCGAGAGCGACGCCTGGCTGAGCGCCGACGGCGAGGTCGTGCTCACCCACGACGCCGGCGTCCGTGGCCCGCTCTTCGGGCTCTGGAAGCTGCGCGTCCACGACACGCGCGCCGAGCGGCTCGCCCGCCACGGCGTCCCACGCCTGCGCGACCTCTACGCCGAGCTCGGCTCGGACTACGACCTGTCCATCGACGTGAAGGACCCGGCCGCGGCGCGCCCGCTCGTCGAGGTCGCCCGCGAGGACGGCGCGCCGTCGCGCACGTGGCTGTGCTCACCGGACCTCGAGGCGCTCCGCGCGCTGCGCCCCGACGCGACCGATGTGCGCCTCGTCCACTCGACGCGGCGGCGGCGTCTCCCCGAGTCGCTCGAGCGTCACGCCGCGGACTTGGCCGCCGCGCACGTCGACGCGATGAACCTGCACCACTCCGAGTGGACGAAGGGCCTCGTCGCGCTGTTCCACCGTTTCGGGATCCGGGTCTTCGCGTGGGACGTCCAGGAGGTGCGGCACCTGCGCGCCATGCTCAGCTACGGCATCGATGGCCTCTACAGCGACCACGTCGAGCGCATGGTCGCGGTCGTCGCCGAGTGGGGCCGCCACTCCGGCCGACTGACTACATGAACCCGATGCTGCCGAGCGGCCAGATCTTGATGAACACGCGGCCGACGATCGACGACTCTGGGATCGACCCGAAGAACCGGCCGTCCTTCGATTCGGTGCGGTTGTCGCCGAGGACGAGCAGCCGGCCGGGGGGGACGACGCAGCCCGGGTTCCCGTCGGGCGGGCGGCCGCAGAACGGCGGCACGCTCGAGAACGTCGTCGGCGTGTCGTTCGGGAGGTAGGGCTCGTTCAGGCGGCGCCCGTTGATGTAGACGTCCCCGTCGGGGCGGCCGGTGACCGTCTCGCCCGGCAGCCCGATGACCCGCTTCACCAGGTCGGTGATCCCGTCGCTCTGCGCGCTCTTCGGGGCGACGAAGACGATGATGTCGCCGCGGTGCACGTCGTGGAAGTCGTACGACAGCTTGTTGACGAGGACACGGTCGCCGATCATCAGCGTCGGCTCCATCGACCCGGACGGGATGTAGAACGCCTGGAACAGGAACGTCTTGATGAGGAACGCGATCGCCAGCGCCGCGGCGATCAGCACCACCCACTCGATGAGCATCCGCTTCGTGCGGCTGCGTCGCGACGGTGGTGGCCGCGCCTCCGTCGGCGTGTCGGACGGCGTGGTCGGCGGGCCGTCGCCGGGGGCATCCGCGGTCAGGGTGGTGTCGTGGAGGGTCGGCGCGTCAGGCTCCGACCCGGGGGGGCGGGTCGTCACGGACGCGGCTCCACCGGATCATCCTTCCACGCAGGTCATCAGGTTCACGACGCGGGCCCGACGCGCCGTTCGACGCGAGACGCCGCGCCAGCTCGCTCCGGCGTCCGAACACGTCCGGAGACCCACCGAGCATCCGGCGTCAGACCGGCGCGGTGCCGTACCGCGCGAGGACCCGTCCGGCGGCGTCGGCGCGGGCCGCGGCCGCCTCCGGCGGGTCGAGCACGCGTGCGGAGGGCCCCAGCTGGAGCAGGAGCCGCTCGAGGAAGGCGGGGCCGCTGACGGCGAGCACCACGTCGAAGCCGCCGCCCCGCCGGGGCGTCACCTCCTCGGTCGGGACCGTCTCGGCGACCCACGCGGCGTCGGGTGCCAGGCGCAGGCGCACCCGCGGGTCCGTCGGCGCGGGCCGGTAGACGAGGTCGGCGAGGTCGTCGTCGGCGACGGGACGCGTCGGCACCCGCTCCCCCGTGGGGCGGACGGCGCGGATCCGGTCGACCCGGAACAGCCGGTCGGCGCCGGCGCGGTGGCAGTACGCCGCGAGGTACCAGGCGCCGACGGCGTGGAACACCCGCACCGGGTCGACGACACGAGTCGTGAGCTCGTCGCGGGCGGCGGAGTAGTAGTCGAGCTCGAGCTGCTCGCCGTCGTGCGCCGCGGCGGTGAGCCGCTCGAGCTGGTCGGTGCTGCCGACATCGACCGTGAGGACGCCACGAGCCCCGAGGGCCTGCTCCACCTTGTCGAGCGCGGTCGCAAGCGGGCCGGCGTCGTCCGAGCCGGGGACGGCGAGGAGCGCCCGTCCCGCGGCGACGAGCGCGACCGCCTCCGAGGGGGTGAGGCGCAGCGGCCGCTCGAAGTACTCGGCGAGGCGGATGTCGACCGCGCCGTCGTCGCCGACGATGACGTCGATGAGCCGGTCGGCGCTGTAGGGCGGGAGACCGCACAGCGGGAGCAGCTCGAGATCGGACTCGAGCTCGGACTCCGGCACCTCGAAGCGCTGCGCGAGGTCGCTGATCGTGGTGCCCGGGTGCGCCAGGATCCACGGCACCAGCGCCAGCATCCGCCGCAGCCGCGACGCGGCGAGGGCCGGGCTCACGGCACCTCGACGATCGCGCGCAGCCAGCCAACGACGTCGTCGCGCAGCGCCGCGGGGGCGAGGACCTCGGCGTGGTCGAGCAGACCGAGGACGAACGAGCGGAACGCCGGCCGGTTCACCACGGCCAGCTCGACGATGACGCTGCCGTCCCCGCGGCGCTCGACGACCGTCGACTCGCCGAGCTCGTCGACGACGGCCGCGGCGTGCGAGCCGTCGACGAGCACCCGCGCCGTCAGGGGCTCGTCGTCGCCGAAGGTGAGGGGATCGGCGCGCAGGGTCGCCGACGCGTCGAAGCCGGACGGCGCGTCGAACCCTCCTGGGGCGTCCAGGTGCGGTGGGCCGTCCATCCGATCGACGCGGAACGACCGGAGGGCGTCCTTGTCGCGGTCTCGTCCGATGACGTACCAGTGGCCGAGCCGGTGCAGCACCCCGTACGGGTTGAGCGCCCGGCGATCGCCGCGGTAGTCGAACTCGATCGGCCGGCGGCGGGCGACCGCGTCGAAGAGCTCGCCGAGGCCCGGCGAAGGGTCGAGCGCGGCGAGCGCCGCCGTCGGTGCCCCGTCGAAGCCGCCCAGCTTGCGGAGGCCCTCGCGGGCGTCGCCGCCCTCGAAGCGCACGGCGGTCACCGCGACCTGGAGCGCGGCACGCTCCTCGGCGGACAAGGCGGGATCGGGCAAGTAGTAGTCGTCGGGACGGATGCGGTAGCCGAGCTCGTTCGTCAGCGCGTCGGTCGGGAGCGTCAGCACCGGCACGCCGAGGTTGAGCAGCGTCTCCTTGTCCCGTTGGAACGCGCGGCGGCGCGCCACGATGTCGTCGGGGTAGGACGGCTCGAGGCGCTCGGCGAGCTCCTCCAAGGTCAGGGGACGGCGGGTGTCGAGCAGGGTCGCGGTGAGGTTCACAAGCCGCTCGAGGCGGTCGCTCATCGCTCCCCCGGCGGGTGGCGCCCGGCGGGCGGCACTACAGCGACGCGATGAGACGCTCGACGCGCTCGTCACGCGCCTTGAACGGGTCCTTGCACAGCACGGTGCGCTGCGCCTGGTCGTTCAGCTTGAGGTGGACCCAGTCGACCGTGTAGTCGCGCTTGCGCTCCTTCGCGCGCTTGATGAACGAGCCGCGCAGGCGCGCCCGCGTCGTCTGGGGCGGCGTCGACACCGCGGTGTCGATCGCCTCGTCGGTCGCCGTGCGGTCGACCTGGCCGCGGCGCTCGAGCAGGTAGTAGAGGGAGCGCGAGCGGGTGACGTCGTGGTACGCGAGGTCGACGAGCGCGACGGTCGGGTGCGTGAGCGGCACCTCGTGACGCTCCCGGTACGCCTCGATCAGGTGGTACTTCACCACCCAGTCGATCTCGCTTTTCAGCTTCAGCGGGTCGCTCTCGAGATGGGTCATCACGTGCTCCCACATCTCGAGCGCCTGCGCCTCGAGCGGCGAGAGCCCCCGCTTCTTGGCGAATCGCTGCGCCCGGGTGAGGTACTCGGCCTGCACCTCGACCGCGGACAGCTCCCGCCCGTTCGCGAGGCGGACCCGGCGCCGGCAGGTCATGTCGTGGCTGATCTCGCGGATCGCCCGGATGGGGTTCTCGAGCGTGAGGTCCCGCCACGGGCTCGGGTCCTCCTCGAGCATCCGCAGGAGGATCGAGGTCGTCCCGACCTTCAAGAACGTCGTGTACTCGCTCATGTTCGAGTCGCCCACGATGACGTGGAGCCGGCGGAAGCGCTCGGCGTCGGCGTGGGGCTCGTCGCGGGTGTTGATGATCGGCCGGGAGCGGGTGGTGGCACTCGAGACGCCCTCCCAGATGTGCTCGGCGCGCTGGCTGATGCAGTACATGGCGCCGCGGGCGGTCTGGAGGACCTTCCCAGCCCCCGCGTAGACCTGGCGGGTCACGAGGAAGGGGATGAGCACGTCGGTGAACTTCGTGAAGTCGCCCTCGCGCTCCACGAGGTAGTTCTCGTGGCAGCCGTAGGAGTTGCCGGCCGAGTCGGTGTTGTTCTTGAAGAGGAAGACCTCGCCGCGGATGCCCTCCTCCCGGAGCCGCTGCTCCGCGCTGCGCACCAAGCCTTCGAGGATGCGCTCCCCCGCCTTGTCGTGGACGACGAGGTCGGCGATCGAGTCACACTCCGGGGTCGCGTACTCGGGGTGGCTGCCGACGTCGAGGTAGAGACGCGCGCCGTTCTCGAGGAACACGTTGCTGGAGCGGCCCCACGAGACGACCCGCCGGAACAGGTAGCGGGCGACCTCGTCGGGGCTCAGCCGGCGCTGGCCTCGCAAGGTGCAGGTGACGCCGTACTCGTTCTCCAGGCCGAAGATGCGGCGCTCCACCCGGCGAGCGTACCGGCCCCCGCCGGGCGCCCCAGCGTCCCCCGAAGCGTCAGGACACCGTCACGACGCTCTTGCAGCTGCTCTCCTTCTGAAAGGCCGTGAGGAGCTGCTGGTTGGTGATCTTGCTGAACGGGTCGCTCAGCCCCGTCGACAGCGTTTCGATCGAGGCCTGGAAGTCGACCGGCGAGCCCGGGTTGCTCGGGTCGAGCTTGGCGAGCGCCATGTGCAGCCCCTGGTTGATCTCGGTGGCGTTCGCCACGAGGGACGCGCCGACCTTCTTCCCGTTCGAGATCGCCGGGTAGACGTTCTGCAGCATCGTCTCGTCGGTCTGCACCGTCGTGATCAGGGGGTTCGTCAGGGCGGTCGCCTGGTTCGCGTAGTTCGTCGGGTCGCTCGGGTCGAGGGCCGCGATCGCGCCCGCATACGTCGTGATCTCGTTGATCAGCGTCGAGTAGACGCCACAGACCGTCTTCGCGTACTTCGTCGTGGACTCCTGGCGGGGCTTCGCCGCGGCCGCCGCCGCCGTCCCGAGCACCAGACCCGCCACGACACCAACGACCATCACCCAACGTCCGACTCGCCTCATGTGCCCCGCTCCTCCTCGGTGAACATGTGTAGTACGACGACAGGCGGTGGCCGGACCTGAGTAGCGGCTACTCAGCGTGGCCGGGAGCGGAGGTTTCTCTGGCTTCGCGGTCGTAGGATTTCGCGCCAGTGATCCAGATGACCCGCCTCACCTCGGTGAGCGGCTCGTTCTCGGCGCACCTCGTCGCCGCCCGGCTCCACTCGGAGGGGATCGACGTCCGGCTCCGGGGCGCCGTCGACGGCCCCTACCACCTCACGGTCGGCGACATGGCCCGCGTCGACGTGTTCGTCCCCGACGACCAGCTCGACGACGCCCGGCTCGTGATGCTCGCCACCGAGGTCGACCAGGTCCTCGCCGCGCCCCGCGAGTGGGCGGGACCGACCGCCCGGGCGCGCCGCTGGCTGCGCTGGGTCGCGCTCGCGCTGCTCCTGATGGCCGTGACCGCGCCGCTGCTGCGGCTCGTCGCCGGTTAGCTCGCCGCGAGGAGGCCGCGCAGCTCCTCGGCCTTGATCCGCCGGAAGGCCCGACGCGGGCGGGTCCGGTCCAGGACCGCGACCTCGAGCTGCTCGGCGGGCAGCGCCGACCCGTCGCTCCCGGCCAGCACCGACGCGCCGAGACGCAGCGCGGCGCCGAGGTCCAGCCCCGACTCGTAGCGCTCTTCGAGCACCGTCGCCACCGCGTCGGCCTGGCCACCGAGGACGGTGAACCCGGCTTTGTCCATCACCACACCGTCGTAGAGGATCACGAACATCTCGTCCTCGTCGGCGGTCGCACCGACCTGGGCGACGAGGATCTCGACCTCATAGGGCTTCAGCTCGTGGGTGAAGACCTGCCCCAGCGTCTGCGCGTACGCGTTGGCGAGCGATCGGGCGTTCACGTCCTCGCGGGCGAACGAGTAGCCCTTCACGTCGGCCTGCCGGACGCCGGCGATGCGCAGCATCTCGAACTCGTTGTACTTCCCGACACCGGCGAACGCGATGCGGTCGTAGATCTCGCTGATCTTGTAGAGGGTGCGGGATTGGTTCTCGGCGACCATCACGATCCCGTCGGCCGCGCTCATCGCGATGAGGCTGCGGCCCCGCGCGATGCCCTTCCGGGCGTAGTCCGCCCGGTCCTTCATCACCTGCTCCGGCGGGACGTAGAACGGCATCGTCATCAGTCGCCGCCCTCCTCGCGTCCGCCGATCAGCGTGTCGGCGCGTCGGGCGATCTCGTCGTCGTCGAGCGCGGTGAAGCCGTCGGCGTCGATGACCGCGATCGTCGGGAAGATGCGCCGCACGAGGTCGGGGCCGCCCGTCGCCGCATCTTCGTCCGCCGCGGCGAACAGCGCGCGCAGTGCGAGGTCCACCGTGTCGGCGCGGCTCAGGTCCTCGCGCCACTGCGATTTGATCCAGTTTCGGGCGTGCACTCCGCCCGAGCCGTTGGCCTGGAAGTCGAGCTCCTCGTATTTGCCGCCGGTCACGTCGAAGCTGAAGACCCGGCCCCGGCGGCGGCGGTCGTCGAAGCCGGCGAACAGCGGCACGACCACGAAGCCCTGCATCGCAGCCGGGAGGTTCGCGCGCACGAGCTGGCTGAGCTGGTTCGCCTTCCCCTCGAGCGACAGGGTCTCGCCCTCGATCTTCTCGTAGTGCTCCAGCTGGGTCTGGAAGAGCCGGACGAGCTCGACCGCCGGGCCTGCCGCGCCCGCGATCGCGACCCCCGAGCGGTCGTCCGCCGGGAACACCTTCTCGATGCGGCGACTCGCGATCGCGAAGCCCGACGTTGCCCGGCGGTCGCCCGCCATGACCACGCCGTCGGCGTGCCGGATCGCGAGCACGGTCGTCCCGACCGGTGCTTCCAGCGGTGGGGCCGCCTCTCCCCGTGGCACGGTTTGTTCGTTGGTGTGGCCGGCCCGCCGCAGCAGCTCCACGAACGAGGAACCAGGATCGCGACCCGCGTCAAAGGTCGGTAGCGGCGACTCCCCGAGCACCAAGCGAGCCTACACAAGGCTCACTTCAGCGAACGCGTTCAGCGTTCTTCGTCGTTCTGACGATCGACGTCGCGCCGCACGACATCGAGCGGTGCAAAGCCGCCCAGTCTCACGTACTCCGCCGCTCTGAGCAGCAGCCCAGGCGACTCCTTGAACTGGCCAAGCCCGTTGTTGCATCGCACACACAAGATGCCTCGAACATGGGCCTGCCAGTGGTCGACGTGCATTGACGTCCCCTCCGCAGGCCGGTCACCGCAAATGGCACAACCACCGTCTTGCGCGGCGAGGATGTTGTCGTAGTCCTCGACCGTCATCCCGAACTTGCTACGCAGGTGAAGCCGGCGCATCTGGGCAGCACGCCGTTCACGGTTCTTGCGCCGGTATTCGCGGAGCCGGTCAGGGTGCTCGTGTTTCCACTTCGTCACGTAGGCGATGGTCGGTGCAGGATCCTGCGCGTACCTGGCCTTGGTCTTCGCGAGATGGCAGCTCTTGCACCTGCCGCGCAGCCCGTCCTTGCAGCCCGGCGCCGGATAGAACTCGCTCTCGGGCTTCAGCTCACCGCACTTCGTGCACCGTTTCATGGGCGCACACATAACGGTGGTGTGTGACATTGACCATCGCCGCCACGAAGGTCATGTACAAAACTCTATTCGCCGCCCTTCTGGACGTAGCTTTTTACAAAGTCCTCGGCATTAACCTCGAGCACCTCGTCGATCTCATCGAGGAGATCGTCGAGCTCGCCCTTGAGCTTCTCGCCGCGCTCGGACGTCGCGGGGAGTTCTTCTGTCTCTTCGACGCGCTCCTGGGGTGCGGGCTTCTGGCGGCGCTGCTGCTCGGGCATCGTGAACCTCCGAGGGCCAGGTTAGGTCGCCAGGCGGGCGACGAGCGCCGCCGGCGAGTCCACGCTGGCAAACAAGGGCTCGACGTGCGCACGCGTGCCGCGCAACGGCTCCATCATCGGGATGCGCTTCAACGGGTCGCCCCCGACGTCGAGGATGAGGCTGTCCCAGTTCGCGGCGACGACGGCCTCGGGCCAGCGCGCCAGGCAGGTCCCGCGGAAGTAGGCGCGCGTCGAGCCGGGCGGCTCGGTGATCGCCTCGAGGACGTCGGCCTCGTCGACGAGCCGCTCGACCGTTCCGGCACGCACGAGGCGCTCGTAGAGCGACCTGTCGGGTCGCACGTCGTGATACTGCAGGTCGAGCAGAGCAAGCTTCGGGTCGTCCCAGGCGAGGCCGTCCCGGTCGACGTACGCCTGGAGCAGCGTGCGCTTCGTCACCCAGTCGAGCTGGCCGTCGAGGACCTGCGCGTCATGCTCGAGCGCGCCGAGGACGGACTCCCAGCGGTTGAGCACGTCGCCGCCGACCTTCTCGCCGCCGCACGCGGCGAGGCCCGTCTCGTCCTCGTACTTGCGGGCGAGGCGCAGGAACTCCCACTGGAGCTCGACCGCCGTGACGCGACTGCCGTCGGCGAGCTCGACCGTCGCCCGGCAGGTCGGGTCGTGGGAGACGATGCGCATCGCCGGGACGGGCCCGGCGAGCGACCACTCGCGTCGGGAGCCGGCGCCGCCGTCGAGGAAGTCGTCCTCGATCATCGCGAGCAGTACGGCGGTCGTACCGACCTTGAGGAAGGTGGCGACCTCACAGAGGTTGGCGTCGCCCGCGATGACGTGGAGGCGCCGGTACAGCTGGGGGTCGGCGTGGGGCTCGTCGCGGGTGTTCACGATCGGGCGCTTCAGGGTCGTCTCGAGCCCGACCTCCTCCTCGAAGAAGTCGGCCCGCGAGCTCAACTGGTAGTCGACGGGCGCCGCGCCGTTCTCCGAGCCGACCTTGCCAGCGCCGGTGAACACCTGACGGGTCGCGAACCACGGCAGCAGGTAGCGCACGAGGCTCGAGAAGGGCACGGCCCGGTCCACGAGGTAGTTCTCGTGGCAGCCGTACGAGTTGCCCTTCCCGTCGGAGTTGTTCTTGTAGACGACGATCGATTGGCCCGCCTCGAGGAGCCGGGCCGCCGCCTGCATCGACCGGGCGAGGACGCGCTCCCCCGCCTTGTCGGCCAGGACGAGCTCGAGCGCGTCGGCGCACTCGGGCGTCGAGTACTCGGGGTGGGCGTGATCGACGTAGTAGCGGGCACCGTTCGTGAGGACGGTGTTGACGAGATGCGTCTCGATCTCGGGCGCCTGGGCGCCGTCGCGGCCGTAGCCGCGGGCGTCACGCCCCGGGCTCTCGTCCTCGAAGTCCCAGCCGACCTTGCGCTGCTCGACGTAGCTGTTGATGAGCACCGACGAGGCGAGGACCGGGTTCGGATCGGGGGTGCCGCGCAGCACCACGCCGTACTCGGTCTCGGTACCGCACACCTTGGTGACAGCCACGAGGCCAGCCTACCGACGCCGCGTCGTGGGCCTCACGGCACTAGAGGTACTGACCGGTGGTCACTCGCTCGATCTGGCGACCGCCGGTGGACTCGTCACCCTCGGCGAGGAGGGTGCGGACGAACACGATGCGCTCACCCTTCTTGCCGGAGATCTTCGCCCAGTCGTCGGGGTTCGTCGTGTTCGGTAGGTCCTCGTGCTCGCGGAACTCCTGGCGGATCGACGCGACGAGATCGTCGGTGCTGATGCCCCGCGCACCCCCCTCGATCTGCCGCTTGATCGACAGCTTCTTCGCCCGCCGCACGATGTTCTCGATCATGGCGCCCGACGCGAAGTCCTTGAAGTAGAGGATCTCCTTGTCACCGTTCTGGTAGGTGACCTCGAGGAACTGGTTGTCGTCGTCGTCGCTGTACATCTCGGCGACGGCGGTCGCGATCATGTCCTTCACGGCCTCGGCCGCGGTCTCGTGGCCGCTCGTCTCGGCCTCGGCGAGCGGGAGGCTGGCCGTCAGGTACTGGGAGAAGATCTGGCGGGCGCTCGTCTCGTCGGGCCGCTCGATCTTGATCTTCACGTCGAGACGGCCCGGGCGCAGGATCGCCGGGTCGATGAGGTCCTCGCGGTTCGAGGCGCCGATCACGATCACGTTCTTGAGGCTCTCGACGCCGTCGATCTCGGCGAGGAGCTGGGGGACGATCGTGCTCTCAATGTCGGAGGAGATCCCGGTGCCGCGGGTGCGGAACAGCGAGTCCATCTCGTCGAAGAACACGATGACCGGGACGCCCTCCTCGGACTTCTCGCGGGCGCGCTGGAAGATGAGGCGGATCTGGCGCTCGGTCTCGCCGACGTACTTGTTCAGCAGCTCGGGGCCCTTGATGTTGAGGAAGTACGAGCGCGACGACGCGTCGCCCGTCTTCTCCGCGACGCGCTTGGCGAGCGAGTTCGCGACGGCCTTCGCGATGAGCGTCTTGCCACAGCCCGGCGGGCCGTAGAGCAGGATGCCCTTCGGCGGCTGGAGCTGGTGCTCGAAGAACAGCTCGGCGTAGAGGTACGGCAGCTCGACCGCGTCGCGGATCTCCTCGATCTGGTCGTCGAGGCCACCGACGTCGGCGTAGGACACGTCGGGGACCTCTTCGAGGATGAGCTCCTCGACCTCGGGGCGGGGCAGGCGCTCCACGACGAGGCCGGAGCGGACGTCGTAGAGCAGGTGGTCGCCGGCCCGCAGCCGCTCCCCGACGAGGACGCCGGCGAGCTCGCAGACGCGCTCCTCGTCGGCGCGCCCCACGACGAGCACGCGCTGCTCGTCGTCGAGGACCTCCTTCAGGACGACGACCTCGCCGGCGATCTCGAGGCCGCGGGCGAGCACCACGTTCAGGGATTCGTTCAGCGCGACCTCCTGGCCGCGCTCGAGGCCTTCGAGGTCGACCTCGGGGTGCACCGAGACGCGCATCTTGCGGCCCGCGGTGAAGATGTCGACGGTGCCATCGTCGTTGGCGCCGAGGAACGCCCCGTAGGCCGAGGGCGGCATCGTGAGCTTCTCGACCTCTTCGCGCAGCGCCGCGATGTGCTCGCGGGCCTCGCGGAGGGTCGCGGAGAGGCGCTCGTTCTGGGAGACGGCCTGGGCGAGCTGGCCCTTCGTCTCGAGGAGCCGCTCCTCGAGGGTCCGCACCCGCTTGGGGGCGTCCTGGAGCCGGCGGCGGAGGATGACGATCTCCTCCTCGAGCGCCTTGAGCTGCGACTGCAGTTCACCGACCTGCCGCTCGTACTCGGCGAGGCGTCGCTCGTGCTCCGGGGCCACGTGCCACCTCCTCCCGGTCCGTTGAGGTCGGGCTGCGCCGGACCTTACACGGCTGATTCCAGCGCACTGCGGCATCGCCGCACCACCAAATTTACCCCGTCTAGGCTTGAGAAATCGGCGGCGATTCGGGTACGCTGAACGCGTCGGCTCCCGGGTGGGAGCCCAAGTCCCAAGCGAGGAGCGCCCCGCGATGAAGGTCTGGATCGACCAGGACCTCTGCACCGGTGACGGTCTCTGCGAGGAGATCGCCCCCGACGTGTTCACGCTGCTCGACGACGGTCTCGCGTACGTCAAGGAGAGCGGGAAGGTCTTCAGCGACCCAGGTGGCGCCGAGGGCCTCGCCAACGTGCCGGGCAATCTCGACGAGGCCGTGATCGAGGCCGCCGAAGAGTGCCCCGGCGAGTGCATCTTCATCGAGGTCGACTGACCGACTGCGTCGATCTCGACGACCCCGGGCCCGGGCCTTGTGCCCGGGCCTCGTCGCGTCAGCCGTCGAGACAGCTGCCGGTGCTGACCGCGGCCGTGGTGCCGCTCACGAGCACGGGGTGCAGCACCGCGTTCACCTCGTCGGTCGCGAGCGCGTAGGCGGTCGAGGACGCGCTCGGGTCGACCGCGAACGCGAGCCCGACGACCTGGCCGTGGACGTTCACGAGTGGCCCGCCGGAGTTGCCCGGCACGAGCTTCGCGGCGAGGACGAGCACGTCGCGCTGCGTCGGCGCCTGGTGGTAGATGTCGGTCCCGTCGGCCTGGATGCGCTCGGCGACGCGCGCCGGCGCCTCGGCCTCGTTGCCGCCGCCCGGGTAGCCGAAGACGCCACCGGTGTCGCCGACCTGCGCGTCGCTGATGGCGAGCGGCGCGACGTGGATGGTCGGGATCCGAAGCACGGCAAGGTCCCGGTCGGGGTCGAAGGCGACCACGACGGCGTTCAGCGGGCCGAGGTTGGGGACCAGCACCGTGGTGGCGCGCTCCCCCGCCACGACGTGCGCGTTGGTGACGATCACGCCCGGGGCGACGAGCGCGCCGCTGCCGTCCTGGATGACGTCGCAGGACTGCCCCTCGACCTTCACCACCGCGTTCCCGACCGGGGTGACGAGCGCCGCGGGGATCCCCTGGCCCGGCGGCGCGCCGACGTCCGAGGCGGTGAGGCTGCGGAACACCTCGGGGAACGGCCCGGCGCCGACGAGGCGGCCGAGCGTGGCGAGCGTCGACGGCGGGGATGGTGCGACGGTGTCGATCTCGCGCACGATCGCCGAGCCGCGCACCGCACGCGCCGGCCATCCGGGCGCGTTGGCGAGCCCGGGGATCAGCAGCCACACGACGACGAGGACACCGAGGATGCCGGCCACCGCGCCGGCGAGCCGGTCGGCGGTGCGGAATCCCCCGACGCGGGGGAGATGGCGGTGCAGCACCGACCCGATCGCGAACCCGACGGCCTGCCCGGCGACCGCGACGACGAGCAGGAAGGCGAGCGACGCGATGAGCCGGGTCTGCGGGGTCGAGCCGTGCAGGGTGCGGGCCACGCTGTCGACGAACTCGGCGCCGACGACGAGGCCGAGCGCGAGCCCGAGCCACGACAGCGCGCGCGCCGCGAACCCGAACTGGTAGCCGGAGTACGCCGCGAGCAGCAGCACGGCGACGAGGAACAGGTCGAGCAGGTTCACGCGGACGTGCTGAGCAGCCGGGCCGTGGTGAGGAACCCGGTGTGGGCCACCATCCGGTGGTCGGGGCGCACCGACTGCGCGTCGACGTGCCAGCCGCGCTGCATGACCTCCAGGGACTGGGCCATCCCGAACGCCGAGCCGGCGAGCTCCTCGCGCAGGCGGGCCACCTGCCCGATGGTGGGGAGGTACGCGAGGACGATGCCGCCGGCGCGGAGCGCGCGCTCGGCGTGCGCGACGACGCGCCACGGCTCGGGGAGGTCGAGGAGGATCCGGTCGAGGCCGGTCTCGTCGATCCCCTCGTAGGCGTCGCGCACCTCGACGCGCAGCGGCAGGTCGGTGCCGAGGAGCGCCTCGACGTTGCGGCGGGCCCGAGTGGCGAAGTCCTCGCGGAGCTCGTAGCCGGTGACGAACCCGTCGGGGCCGACGGCGCGGAGCAGCGTCATCGTGAGCGCACCCGAGCCGACGCCGGACTCGAGGACGCGGGCGCCCGGGTAGATGTCGGCGAGCAGGAGGATGGGGCCGAGATCCTTCGGGTAGATGACCTGCGCGCCGCGGGGCATCTCGAGGATGTACTCGCCGAGCGTCGGACGGACCGCGACAAGGCGAGCCCCGAGGGTGGTGAGGGCGGTGACGCCCTCCTCGCGGCCGAGCAGGTCGTTGTGGCGCAGCACCCCTGCGTGGGAGTGGAACTCGCCGTCGGGCGCGAGGGTGACGAGGTGGCGGCGGTGCTTCGTGTCGAGGAGCAGCACCTGGTCGCCCGGCGCGAAGGGTCGCGTCACGGCCGCTCGGCGGCCCGGGCGCGGAGGCGACAGAACGCGCACACGTCGCTCGGGGTCGGGGCGCCGCACTCCGAGCAGCGCCGCAGCGACCCGGCCGCGTCGTCGCCGGCGAAGCGGGCCTGGCCGCGTTCGAAGAACCCGTGGAGGAACGCGGCCTTCGTGCCCGGCGAGCGGTGCTCGAGACCGTTCAGGAGGTCCTTGTAGGCGAGGTGGCGGTTGCCGGCGGCCATCGGACACTCCTCGACCTGGTAGTCGATGCGGCGGATGACGCAGTAGGCGGCGAGCTCGCGCTCGCCGAGGCGGACGAGCGGCTTCACCTTGCGGGCGAACCCGGGGCCGGCGGGGAGGACGGGCTGCTGGCGGGCGAGGTACTCCGTCTCCCAGCGCAGCACGTTGCCGAGCAGCACCGCGGCCTCGTCGTCGAGGTTGTGGCCGGTGGCGACGACGTCGTATCCGTGCTCGACGGCGTAGGTGTTGAAGAGGTGGCGTTTCGAGAGCCCGCACGCGCTGCAGGGGACCCGGTGGGTGGCGCTCGCCGCCTCCGGGATGGTGAAGCCCCAGTCGGCGGCCAGGTCGACCTCGTGCATCGTGCGGCCGTGCGCGGTGGCGTAGGCGCGGGCCGCGAGCGTGGACGCCTCGGAGTACTCGCCGATGCCGAGGCCGAGGTGCAGCCCGTCGGCCTCGACCCCGAGCGCCGCGAGCAGGTCCCAGAGGGCGAGCGAGTCCTTGCCGCCGGACACGGCGACGAGCACCCGGTCGTCGGGGCGGAGCATGTCGTGCTCGTGGATCGCCCGACCGACCTGGTCGCGGCAGTGGATGGTGAAGTGTTCGGGGCAGAACGCCGCGTTGTGGCGTCGGACGTCGATGACGGCCGGGCCCCGGCACACGGTGCACTTCACCGGGTCGGCGCTCCCCCCGATGTGACCGGGCGGATCTCGACGGTGGTGGCGTCGTCGAGGCGGGCGTCGCGGGCGACGAGCTCGTCGCCGGCGATGACGAGCACCGCCTCGGGGCTCAGGTCGAGGCGCTGGAGCAGTGCGGTGACCGTGATCGGCCCGGCGACTTCGACCTCACGGCGCGGGTTGCGCAGCAGCACCTTCATCGGGCGCTCCAGGGTACTGGGAGCCGATGCGAGCGGATCAGCGGGCGTCGTGGTCGAGGACGCGCACCTCGAGGGCCTCGCCGCGTCGTAGCTCGATGGTGGCGCGCGCCTCGGGCTCGCGCAGCAGGCGCGCGACGGCGTGGAGCGCGCTGGTTCCGATCGACACGTACGCCCAGAAGCGCGAGCCGTGACTCAGCCGCCAGTGCGTCCACGCCAGCCAGCGGAAGAAGCGGATCACACGCGGCGGATCTCGACGAAGGTCCGGCGCTTACGCCCGCGACGACGCCCGAGCAGGTAGGCCGCGACGGCGAGGAGCGTGGCGCCGACGACGCCACCCATCAGGCCCGCGCCGCGGGCGGCTTCGGCGCCGGCGTCGGCGCCACGCTGGATCTGGTGCAGCTTGGCTTCGATGTCGCCGCGGGTGATCGGCTTCGTCACGTCGACGTCCGGCATGGTCTCAGTCTCGCTTCCGGGCGCCGCGGGCGCTCCACGTGACCGCGGCGCCGAGCCCGAGGGTCACCACGACGATCCCGTATGGCGCCCAGGACCAGTCCCCCTGGAAGGTGGATCCCGTCTCGGCCTGGAGGAGGCGCAGCTCACCGACGGCCAGCAGCAGGACGCCGGTGCCGAGCAGGAGCGCACCCCCGACGCCGAACGCGACGTAGCGCCCGAGGCTCTTGAGCGGCTCGACCGTCTCCTGGCGGAAGTAGGCCAGGACGAGGTCTCGCAGCTCGAGGATGAGCTGGGGCAGCGAGGTCGGGCTCGCGTCGGACGCCGCGTCGGTGGCCATCGGCGCGGAGTCTACGGGCGACTCGCGCCGAACCCTCTGGGCTAGTGGGTCGGACCGGCGGGGGCCGGCACGAGGGCCGACGGCGCCGGCGCGCTCGGGAAGGTGGCGAGGATGCCGGCGAAGCCCTCTCGGACGACGTCGGCGGCGAGCTTGTCGGGGACGTTGCCGTTCACGAGCAGCGCGAAGCGCAGCGGCCGGCCGCCGTCGAGGAGCCCGGCGAGGCCGCTCACGCCGTTCAGCGAGCCGGTCTTGGCCTTCAGCTTCCCGGCCAGCGGCGTGCCGGCGAGCCGGTCGGCGAGCGTCCCGTCCTGGCCGGCGACGGGCAGCCCCTGCACGATCGTCTGGAACGTCGGGTTGGCCTGCGCGAGGTCGAGCACCGCGGCGAGCGTCGTGCAGGTGACCCGATCGCCACGGTCGAGGCCCGACGCGTCGACGAGCGTCAGGCCGGCGGTCGGGATCCCGAGGCGGGTGAGTGTGCTCGTGATCACCTGGGTGCCGGCGGCGGTCGTGCCCTGCCCGGTCGCGCGGAAGCCCATCTCCTTGGCGAGCAGCTCGGCGGCGTAGTTGTCGCTCGTCTCGAGGGTCGACACGAGCATGTCGTGGAGCGTCGGCGAGAAGATGGACGCGATCGGCGTCGCGCTCGCCGGCGCCTTGGTGTGGGCGCTCGGTGCGCCGACCTGCACGCCGCGGGCGGTGAGCAGGGTGGTGAGCTGGGTGGCGGCCGAGAGCGCCGGGTCCGGGACGGGCACGAGCTTGTTGGTGCCCTGGACCTGGTAGCCGTCGTTCACCGTCAGCGCGCCGAGGGGGCCGATCTCGGGGTCGGTGCGGTAGCTCGCCGGCCAGCTTGGGACGTAGCGCTGCGTGTCGTAGCGCGAGTCGTCGCCGATGATCCCGCCGGGGATGCGCGTCACGCCCTTGGCGACGATGGCGTCGGCCAGCGACTCCAAGGAGGTGGTGAGGAAGCCCTTCTCCTCGGGCTGGCTCTGCAGGTAGGTGGTGTAGCCGGCGGTCGCGAGCTCGGGGTCGCCCGAGCCGACGAGCCACAGCCGGTCGAGGGTGCCGCTGCTGTCGGGTGCCTGGTCGGAGACCGTCTTCGTCTCGTACTTGAAGTTCGGCCCGAGCACGGCGAGGGCGGCCGTGGCGGTGAGCAGCTTCTCGGTGCTGGCCGGGAGCAGCGGCGTCGTCGGGTTCAGGGACGCGAGCGGGCCGGCCCCCTCCGAGACGACGAAGCACGAGCCGGGGTCGGCGGCGAGGTCGGCGGTGAGCGCGGTCTGGAGGCGCTGGGCGCCGACGCCGTCGACGAGCAGCTCGGGTGCCCGCCGGGGCGACCAGAGCGGCGTGGCGAGCGTGGCGCCGGTGCCGCCGCCGCTCGCGCCGCCCAACGCCGGGATCGCCGCGACGACAGCGCAGCCGACCGCGGCGACGACGAGGGCGATGCTGATGCGCCGCCACCGGGTCTGGCGGGCGCTGCGCCCGACCCGCCGGTCGCGCCGTGACACCGGCGCGGTCATCGGCCGGCGAGGTGGCGGGCCCGGCGCCAGAGATGCTCGAGCGCCCGGACGGCGTGCAGCGACGACGAGTAGCAGAGCCGTCCCGTCTCGCGCACGGTGCGCGGCCCGGGGTTCGTCGGGTCCGTGACGGCGAGCTCGGTCGCGGTGAGCACCGGCTTGCCGGTCGCGTCCGACACGTCGGCCGCGGCCTGGGCGAAGCGCGCGTCCTGACGCTCGTGGTAGGCGACGATGCGCTCGAGGCCCTCCTCGGGCCAGAAGCGGCCGTCGCGCATCAGGCGCGCCTCGTTGGACTGGATCCCGCAGCCCAGGTAGAGGACGGCGTCGACGTCGGGGTGACGGGCCACGAGGTCGAGCACCCGCGGCACGGTATCTCTCGTTTCGCCGCCCGCGAGGTCAATGGGGTTGTTGCGGCTCCAGCGGGGCGGCAGCTCCTCGTCGATCGCGTCGCGCAGGTCGTCGGGCAGCGCGAGGAGCTCGAGGTCCGAGCGTGCGACGGCGTCGGCGGTCAGCACGCCCCACCCGCCGGCGGTGGTGACGATCGCGACGCGGGGCCCGCGGGGCAGCGGCTGGGTGGCGAAGGTCGCGGCGGCCTCGAACGCGTCGTCGACCGACGTGGCGCGGGTCACGCCGGCCTGGCGGCACATGCCGTCGAAGACGCGGTCGTCGCTGGCGAGCGCGCCGGTGTGCGAGGCCGCGGCACGGGCCCCGCCGGCGGTCGTGCCGCCCTTCAGGAGGACGAGCGGCTTGTCGGCGGCGACGGCGCGCAGGCGCGTGTAGAGGGCGCGCCCGTCGCTCACCCCCTCGACGTACGCGAGCGACACGGCGGTGTGGTCGTCGGCGGCGAAGTACTCGAGGAAGTCGGGGACGGTCACGGCCGCCGCGTTGCCGGCGGACACGGCGCGGCTGACGCCGACGCCCGCGGCGCGTGCCAGGTTCTGGAACGACGACACGAAGTTGCCGGACTGGCTGACGATCCCGATCCGCCCGGCCGGCGGGTACGGCGCCACGATCTGCGCGCAGAGGCTCGCCGGCGTGGAGACGAGCCCCTGGCCGTTCGGCCCGGCGAGGAGCATGCCGAGCTCGTCGGCGAGCGCGACGAGCTCGGCCTCGGCGGCGCGGCCGGCGGCGCCCGCCTCGCCGTACCCGGCCGACGTCACGAACGCCGCGGTGATCCCCCGCCGCGCGCAGGCCTGCAGCAGCGCCGGGTTCGCGGGTGCCGGCGTGCACACGAAGACGAGGTCGACGACGGCGTCGGCCGGCAGGTCCTCGGGGCTGCGCAGCATCGGGAGGCCGAGCACCGTGCCGCCCTCGAGGTTCGTCCCGTAGACCGGCCCGGCGTAGCCCTGGGTGAGGATGTTGTGGAGGGCGACGAACCCGAACTTGCCTGGGTGCGCCGAGACGCCGGCCACCAAGATGCCCCGCGGGTCGAACAGCGCGGCGAAATGGCGGGCGTCGAAGCGCGCGGTCACGCGAACTCGACGAGCGCGTCGACGGCCACGGGCGCGCCGTCGACGATCACGAGCGGGTTCACGTCGATGGACACCACGTCGTCGCGGCCCGCGGCGAGGTCACCGAGGGCGACGAGCACCCGCGCCACCTGGTCGCGGTCCACGGGCGGCTCACCGCGGAACGGACCGAGGACCCGTGCCGCGTGGAGGTCGTCGAGCATCTCGTGCGCGTCCCGCGTCTCGAGCGGGGCGAGGCGCACCGCGACGTCGTCGAGGGCCTCGGCGAGGATGCCGCCGATGCCGACGAGGACGCAGGGACCGAACTGCGGGTCGCGGTGCGTGCCGGCGAGCAGCTCGCGGGTGCCCTGGACCATCGGCGCGACGACGACCGCGACGGGCCCGTCGTCGGGCTGGGCGGCGGCGAGGAGCTCCATCGCGGCGTCGGCCGCCGCGCCAGGCCCGTCGACCCCGAGGCGGACGAGGCCCCGCTCCGTCTTGTGGGCGACGCCCGGCCCGGTGAGCTTCACGACGACCGGGGCGTGCAGGTGCGCCGCCGCGGCCGCGGCGTCGGCGGGGGTGGCGGCCACGTGCTCGGCGACGACGGGGACGCCGTGCTCGGCCAGCAGGGCCAGGGAGTCGTGCTCGGCGAGGAGGCGCCCCACGGCCCTCAGACGGCCCGGTCGCGGTCGCGCCAGTACTCGTCGCGCAGCACCCGCTTCAGCAGCTTGCCGGCCTCGGTGCGCGGCAGCTCGTCGCGCAGCTCGTAGTCGCGCGGCTGCATGTAGCGGGCCAGGCGCGCCGCGGCGAAGGTCCGCAGCTCCTCGATTTCGATCGTCTGGCCGGGCTTGGGCTGCACGACGGCGTGGACGCGCTCGCCCCACTCCTCGTCGGGGATCCCGAACACCGCGACGTCCAGGATCTGGGGGTGCTCGTAGAGGGCGGCCTCGATCTCGGCCGGGTAGATGTTCACGCCGCCCGAGATGATCATGTCCTTCTTGCGGTCGCAGATGTAGACGTAGCCCTCCTCGTCGAGGTAGGCGACGTCGCCGACCGAGCGCCAGTCGCCCTCGTCGAGCTCGGTGAGCTGCTCGTCGGTGCGGTGGTAGCCGTCCATGCCGAGACGCGTCCGGATGAACAGCTCGCCGGGCTCGCGGACCGCGGCGTTGGTGCCGTCGTCGTTGACGATCCGCACCTCGATGTTGCCGTAGGTGCGCCCGCACGAACCCGGCTTGCGGAGCTGCTCGTCGGGGTGGAGCACGGTGACGACGCCGAGCTCGGTCGAGCCGTACACCTCGTAGAGGAACCCGTCGCCCAGCTTCTCGATGACCTCCTGCTTCAGCGCGTACGGGACGGGCGCGGCGTCGGCGACCAGGCTGCGCATCGACGAGAGGTCGGCGCGCGCCAGCTCGCCGGGCGCGAGGCTCACGATGCGCTTCAGCTGCGTCGGCGCCGAGAACGTGTTCGTCACCCGGTGCTCGGCGACGAGGCGCAGCCATGCGACGGGGTCGAACTTGCGCAGCACGATGACCGGGCAGCCGAGCGAGTGGTTCATCGACGCCCAGGCGAGCGGGCCCGAGTGGTACAGCGGGCCCGTCGTGACGTGCACCTCGGCGCCGGGCTGGAGGTTGAGCTCGCCGAGGAGCGCGAACACCGTCCTCTGGTCGGTCCGGGTGCGCAGCGCGCCTTTCGGGCGACCGGTCGTCCCCGACGTGTAGATCATCGACGCGCCGGCGGTCTCGGGGGCGGCGATCGTGGGCTCGGTGTCGGGCTGGCCGGCGAGCACCTCGTCCCAGTCCCGGAACCCGGGCGGGACGTCCCCACCGAACACGAGGAAGGCCCGCACCTTGGTGAGCCGGTGGCTCACCTCGGCGATGAGCGGCGCCTGCTCGGCGTCGACGACGACGAGTGTCGCGTCCGAGTTGTCGATGACGTACGCCATCTCCTCGGCGTTGAAGCGGTACGAGAGGGGCACCGCGGTGAGCGATGCCTTGCGGGCGGCGTGGACGGTGGCGAGCACCTCGAGCGAGTTCGGCCCGCACCACACCATGCGGTCGCGTGGCTGGGCCCCGATCGCGACGAAGCCGTGCGCGGCGCGGTTCACCAGCGCGTTCAAGGTGCGGAAGTCCGTCGCGGAGGGTCGCGCGCCACCCGAGGCGTCGACGATGACCGCGGGGGTCTCGGGTTGGGCGTCGGCGTGGACGGAGAGGATGTCGGGCATCGCAGCGTGCCCGTGCGACGCGTCGTCGATGAGGCGTGCGAGGGCGCCGGTAGCCTACCGTCGTGCCCCGTCCCGTCGCCGTCCGCGGGGTGATCGAGGGCTTCTACGGTCCCCCCTGGTCGCACGACGCGCGCCTGGCGCTCGTCGACTTCCTCGCCGCCCGCCAGATGAACGCCTACGTCTACGCGCCCAAGAGCGACCCCAAGCACCGCGACGCGTGGCGTGACCCCTACGAGGCCGTCGACGCCGACCGCTTCCGCGAGCTGGCGGGACACTGCCGCCAGGCCGGCGTCCGGTTCGGGTTCGCGATCTCCCCCGGCCTCGACATCGACTACGCGAGCGCGACCGACCGCGACGCGCTCGCCGCCAAGCTCGATCCCCTCCTCGCCGCCGGCGTCGACTGGATCGTCCTCGCCCTCGACGACATCCCGAACCGGCCCGGGCTCGCCACCGAGCAGGCCGACCTCGTCGGCTGGCTCGTCGCCCACGCGCCGGCCCGGGTGACGCTCGTGCCGACCGAATACGTCGGCACCAACCCGAGCGCCTACCTGAGCGCGCTCGCCACCGAGCTGCCGGACGGCGTCGACGTGATGTGGACGGGGCCCACCGTCTGCTCCCCGCGCATCGACGCCGAGGACGCACGAGCCTGGCGGGCGGCGCTCGGCGACCACCCGCTGATCCTCTGGGACAACTTCCCGGTCAACGACGCGGTGATGGAGGCCGAGCTGCATCTCGGCCCGTACACCGGTCGCAGCGCCGCCCTGAGCGACGAGCTCGACGGCGTCCTCTGCAACCCGATGCTCCAGCCCCACGCGTCGAAGGTCCCGCTCGCCACCGCCGCCGCCTACCTCGCCGACCCGTTCGGCTACGACCCGGCGGCGGCGTGGGCCCGCGCGCTCGACGATGTCGGCGGCCCGCGCGCCGCGGCGCTGGGCGCGCTCGCCCGAGCGTGCGCCGACGGGCCCCTCGCCGCGCCCGGCGAGCTGGCCCTGCACGAGCTGGTCGAGCACGTGGAGCGCGACGCCCGCGACCCGGGCTGGCCCGAGACGCTCGGGCACGCCCGCGACGAGCTCACGGCGCTGCGCGACGCGGCCGGCGCCTACGCCGAGGCGGCCGACGACCCGCTCGCCACGGAGCTCGCGCCCTGGCTCGAGCAGGCGACACGCGAGGCCGAGGCGGGACTCGCCGCACTGCGCCTCGTGCAGGCCACGCGGCCCGTCGCGGTGCGCGAGGCCGACGGCCGCGGGCGGGCCGCGGCGCCCGACGCCGAAGCGGCGATGATCCACGCCTTCGGCGCCCTGTTCGCGTGGAGTGGCGCGCGCCAAGGTCGCATGGTCGTCGGCGGGCCCCGGTTCGCGACGTACGCCGCGATCGTGCAGCTCCCCACCGGCGAGCCCGCGCTCGACATCGACCTGGCGCTGCGTGAGGACGCGTCGGCGATCGACCGGCTGTGCCGGTTCGCGCTCCACGAGTACCGCGACGCGCTGCCCGACATGGGCGCGCCCCTCTGTGCCCGCGCCGGACTCGACAGCTACGCGGTGGAGCCCGACGGCCGGTTCGACGTGCCGCCCGAAGTCCCGATCGTCGTGTCCTGGGGCCGGCAGCTCACCCGGGCGGACGCGCCGTCGTCGCCGCCGTTCGGCGACGCGCGCCTCAGGTGAGGCTCAGCGTGGTGATGCCCGCGCACAACGAGGCGACCCTGCTCGACACCTCGGTGCGCGAGGTCGTCGATGGGCTGCGCGTCCGGGACGTGTCCTTCGAGGTGCTCGTGATCGAGAACGGCTCGCAAGACGACACGCGCGCGCTCGCGGGATCGCTCGCCGAGGCGATCCCGGAGGTGTCGGTCCGGCACCTGCCCCGTGCGGACTACGGCCGCGCCCTGCGGACCGGGCTCCTCCACGCGGCCGGCGAC
>DATDGU010000246.1:0-5545 GCA_036521915.1 Acidimicrobiia bacterium
AGCCGCGTGCCTCGTCGCGCTGACGGTCCTTCTGGAGGATCGCGAGCGTCAGCTCAGCGAGCGCCTCGAGGCACAGGTACTCGACGCCGGCGTCGAGGAGGCCGGCGACCGAGCGCGGGGTGTCCCCGTAGAAGCCCTGACCGCCGCCGATGCGGACGCCCACGACTCAGGCGTGGACGACGGGGCGCCGATCGGCCCAGGGGCGAGCCGCCTCGAGCTGGGACGCGACACGGAAGAGCAGGTCCTCGCGGGCGTAGGCACCGACGAGCTGCACGCCGATCGGCAGGTTGCGGGACGCCTCCCAGGTGAGCGGCACGGACATCGCCGGCTGGCCGGTGACGTTGAACGGCGCGGTGTATCCCGCGAACGCCGACGCGCGGGCCATGCCGTGCCAGGGGTCCTTGCGGGTGCCGACGACGTCGCCGATCAGCGGGGGCGGCTCGGCCAGCGTTGGCGTGAGCAGCAAGTCGAAGCCGTCGCCGCCGCGGTCGGCGGGCTCCCACCACGTGGCGACCCGACGCGACCACGCGTGCGCGGCGCCGAGTGCGTCCAGGTACTGGGCGGCCGTGTTCTGCAGGCCCGCCTCGTAGTACGCCCAGGTGAGCGGCTCGACGTCGTCGGCCGTGACGTCGCGGCCGATCACCCGCGCGACGTCCTGCATGTCGTGCACGACGCTCGTGGTCAGAACGACCGTGAACTGGGCCATCAGCGCGTCGTCGTCGAGCGCGCCCGGCGCGGCGTCGACGACCTCGTGGCCGAGCGACGCGAGCAGGTCGGCGGCGTCGCGTGCCGCCGAGACGCACTCCTCGTCGGTCGCCCCCATGTTCGCCGGGGCGGTGGTCTTCACGCCGATGCGCAGCCGACCCGGGTCGACGCCCACCTCCGCCGCGAACCGCCGGGCGGGTGGCGGCGCGTAGTAGGGATCACCCGGCATCGGACCGGCGATCGCGTCGAGCACGGTCGCGCTGTCACGCACCGTCCGGGTCACCGCGTGGCGCACGACGAGGCCCGCCCACGATTCCCCGGCGTCCGGGCCGAGCGACACGCGACCGCGGGTCGGCTTCAGGCCGAAGAGCCCGCAGGCGCTCGCCGGGATCCGGATCGAGCCACCGCCGTCACCGGCGTGCCCGACCGGGATCATGCCCGAGGCGACCGCCGCGCCCGATCCGCCGCTCGACCCGCCCACGCCGTGGTCGGTGTTCCACGGGTTGCGCGTCGGTCCGTACGCGGTCGGCTCGGTCGTCGGCATGAGCCCGAACTCGGGTGTGTTCGTCTTGCCGATCACCACGCACCCCGCGGCGCGGAGACGCTCGACCAGCCAGGTGTCGTGGTCGGCGCGCCGCCCTGCGGCCTTCAGCGCCTGGTTCCCGTAGTGGAGCGGGTCACCCTTGGTGGAGCCGTCGAGGTCCTTGATGACGATCGGCACGCCGCGCAGCGGACCATCCGGCAGCGCGCCCGCCGCCTCGGCGGACGCCGCGTCGAAGCGCGGGTGGATCACCGCGTTGAGCTCCGGGTTGAGCTTCTCGACGCGCGTGATCGCTGCGTCGACGAGCTCGGCCGGTGTCACCGTTCCCTGCCGCACCAGGTCGGCTTGCGCGAGCGCATCGAGGAACGCCAGGTCGTCGCTCATGGCGTGACGCTAGCCCCTTACCAGCCGCGCAGGTCAATGGCCCAGGTGTCGACGACCTCGTCGCCCTCGGCGATGTGCAGCTGCTCGTGGTACGCGATCGTCGGGTCGACGTGCGCGGGCCAGACGGAGATCTTCTCGCCGACGGCGGGCAGGCCGCGCTCGCGCGAGAACGTGACGTGCTCGTCGGAGCAGAACCACACGAGCGCGTCGTCGATCGTCGGGTTGCCGTGGTCCATCCCCAGTGCCTTGAGTCCGCAGTCGGCGACCGCGAACCCGTCCCACTCGTTGCGCGAGATCACCGTCGCCTGCACCGACAGGGCGCGTCGGAACGGCAGCCCGAGGGCGCCGTACGCGGTGTCCATGAGCGCGTACGACCCCGCCTGGATCTCGGTGGCGACCTCGTTGACGTCGTAGGTGCCGGTGCCCCCGGCGGAGATCAGCGGCCCACCCACGAGGTCGTGGGCCCGGGCGAGGCGCTCCATGCACTCGGCCGTCTGACGGACCCGCTCGGCACGGTCCTCGAGCCCGACGACGTGGCCCTCGTACCCCATGACGCCGCGCACCGTCATGCCGTGCCCGGTCGCCTCCTCGGCGACGCGACCCGCGTCGTCGGGCTCGCACCCGCAGCGCGGCAGCCCGACGTTCACGTCGATCAGGCACTCCCGGATCCCGGCGGTAGCCGCGGCGGCGACCGTCGCCGACGAGTCGACGGCGACCGTCACCCGGGCGTCGAGCGCGGCGAGGGCTGCGAGGCGGGCCGGGTTGACGACCTCGTTCGCCAGGAGCAGGTCGTCGCCGAGGCCGGCGCGCGCCATGCCGATCACCTCGCGCGGTGTGGCACACGTGAAGGTCGTGTGGCCCACGGCGCGCTGCGCTCGGGCGAGGGCGGTCGTCTTGTGCGCCTTGACGTGGGGTCGACAGCGCGGGCCGGGGAGCGCCGTCGCCATCGCGTCGAGGTTGTGGCGCAGCGCGGCGCCGTCGACGACGAGCGCCGGCGTGGCGAGCTCGGGCACCGACGGCACGCCCGCAGCATGACACGGCGCCCTCCGGCGCGGCGCTGACCCGTCGCCGGCGCGCGACGATGAGCGCGATGCCCGTGCCCGCTGAGCAGCGTCCCGCGACCGAGCGTGACTGGCACACCGAGGAGCTGCCCGCGACGCCGCAGCGGGACTTCCTCATCCCGGCCGAGCGCTGGGTCGAGGCGCCCGCCGACCTGGCGAGCCTCGGCTCGGACTTCGGCGTGCCCCTCGTCGCGTACAAGCGGCGCATCGGCCGGTTCCTGCTCTGGCGCGCCGGGCCGGCGGTCGGCGCGGACGCCCGCTACGCGGCGATCGCCGCCGACACCGGAGAGCCGTACCAGTTCCGCCTCCGACCGGACGGGACCGGGGAGGGCGTCGGGCCCGACGGCCGCACACACGCTCGCTTCCGCGCCTGGAAGGAAGCGCTGCGCGACGCCTGACGCGCCGCGTCGCAGCTCCCGCGGGCTGCTCTGCCAGACTTCCGGGGCGTGTCGATCCTCGTGCTGCTGCTCGCGGTCGTCGTCGCGCTGCTCGGTGTGCTCGTCGCCGGGCTCCTGCGCAGCCACGCCGAGATCCTGCGGGCGCTGCACCAGCTTGGCGTGAGCCTCGACCCGGACGAGGCGCCGGCGATCGCCGACGCCGACCGGGTGCGACTGCCGGAGACGGCCCGGCGGGCCGCCGACATCTCGGGGGAGACGCCGACCGGCGACGCCGTCAGCATCGGCGTCGTCGAGGTGTCCCATCCCACGCTCGTCGCGTTCCTCACGAGCGGCTGCACGACGTGCGCCGGGTTCTGGTCGGCGTTCGCCCAGCCGCGCCTGCGGGTCCCGGGGCAGGCGCGCCTCGTCGCGGTGACGAAGGGCCCGGAGGCCGAGAGCCCGGCACGTCTCTCGAAGTTCGCGCCCCGGGACGTGCCCGTCGTGATGTCGAGCGCCGCGTGGGACGAGTACGAGGTCCCGGTCGCGCCGTACTTCGTGTACGTCGACGGTCCGAGCGGGGCGATCGTCGGGGAGGGCGCGGCGGGCACGTGGGAGCAGCTCGGCGGCATGCTCGAGCAGGCGATCGAGGACGCCGGCCTCGCCCGCCGGCGCCGCCGTCGGTCCCGCGACGCCGACCGCGCCGAGGATACGGACGCCGAGCTGCACCGCGCCGGCATCGAGCCGGGCGACCCGAGCCTCTACCCGGGCGTCGACGCGCCCCGACCGTCGGGCACCGACGCCGCGCGACCGCAGTGACGCCCCTCGCGGTCACCGTCGCGGGCGTCGCGCTCGCGGCCGCCGCTGGGCTCCGGTCGTCGTGGTCGCCGTGAGGCGAGTCGATGCTTGCGAGCATCACCCCGCTCGGGGAGCGGGCCCGCAGGACACGGTGGGGACGGACGATGGGGTGGTACCTGGTCGCGTCGACGGCGGGCGGCGCCCTCATCGGCGCGCTCGCGGGCGCGCTCGGCGCGGGCGTGCGCGCGCTCGCCGACCCCTCGACACTCGCGGTCGGGATCACCGTGGTCGTCGCGTGTGTCGCCGGCCTCGCCTTCGACGTCCCCGTCCCGGGCCTCACGCTGCCGACCGTGCACCGGCAGGTGAACGAGAACTGGCTCGCCCGCTACCGCGGCTGGGTCTACGGGACCGGGTTCGGGTTCCAGCTCGGGCTCGGCGTCGTCACCATCGTCACGACGGCGACCGTCTACGTGGCGCTGCTCCTCGCCGTGCTCACCGGCTCGGTGCTCGGTGGCGCGGTGGTGGGCGCCACCTTCGGGCTCGTCCGCTCGTTGCCCCTCCTGGCGATGCGGCGGGTGCACGACCCCGAGGGGATCCGACGGGTGCTGCGACGGGCCGCGGGCTGGGCCGGTCGCGCGCGCGTGCTGGCCCTAGGGTGCCTTGGCGTGGTTGCCGCTGTGAGCCTTGTGGCTCTCGTGGTCGGTGCCTGATGCCGTCACTGGCCGCGCACGGCCTCAGCGTGACGACACCGCCCGGCTGGGAGGGCCGGATCTTCCGCCGGCCCGCGCAGGGCGAGGTCGCGGCGGAGGGTGACGTGGGACCGGCGGCGCCACCCGGGGCGCAGACCTTCCCGGTGCTCCACGTCGCCACGATCCCGCTGCCGGCCAACGTGGCCGACTACGCGAGCGACGCCGTGGAGGACCTCGGACCCAACGACTCGTTCGTCGTGCTGAAGGAGTTCGCGCCGGCGAACGCGGCCAGCGCGCTCTTCGGGGCGGTCGGCCTGCCGCGGGCGATCGACCCCGACGACTTCGCGCCGAACGTGCTGCAGCGCCGCATCGTCGGGCAGGGCGGCTACCAGCACTTCTTCCACGACGCCAGCCGCGCGTTCTGCCTCTACGTGGTCCTCGGCGCCTACAACAACCGATCCCAGGTCGCGCCCGGCGTCGACCAGGTGCTCGCCAACATCGCCATCGACCCCACCGCGACCCCGTGACCCCCGCCGCCGGTCCCTTCGCGATCGCCTCGGCCCTGCTCGTCGCGGGCGGGCTCTTGAAGAGCGTCCACCCGGACGACACGGCCACGGCGCTGCGCGAGAGCGGCGTGCCCGCCTCGCGGCTGCTCGTCCGCGTCGGCGGCCTCGTCGAGGCGGTCCTCGGCGCGGCGGCCCTCGCCACGGGGAGCCGCGTGACCGCGGTCCTCGTCGCCCTCTCCTACATCGCCTTCGCGGCGTTCGTCGCGCGGGCGCTGCGTCACCACACGCCCCTCGCCACCTGCGGATGCTTCGGGAAGGACGACAGCCCGCCGACCCGGCTGCACGTCGTCGTCACCGCCGCGGCCGCGGCGGCGGCGGTCGCCGTCGCCGTCCAACCCGGCGTGGGCATCGGCACCGTGGTCCAGCACCAGCCGCTCGCCGGCGTCCCGTTCCTGGCGCTCCTCCTCTGCGGCGTCGCGTTCGCCTA
>DATDGU010000247.1:0-14831 GCA_036521915.1 Acidimicrobiia bacterium
TACCTGAACTCGAACAAGGTGCCGGACCTGTTCGTCGCGTCGGGCTGTGACTGCTGGAACAACCCGTCGAAGGCGCCGTACACCTTCGGCTACCAGACCGACTACACGATCGAGGCGAAGATCCTCGGGATGTACATCACCAAGAACTTCAAGGGTCAGAAGGTGGCGTACATCTACCAGAACGACGACGTCGGCGCGGGCGCCCTGCAGGGGCTCGCGCAGGAGATCCCGAAGGCGTCCGTCGTGACCAAGCAGCCGTACAGCGTCAACGACCTCACCAGCGCCGCCGGGCTGTCCAACCAGGTCGCCGCGGCGAAGAGCGCGGGCGCCCAGGTCGTCGTGCTCTTCACGGTGAACTTCGGCACCGCGTCGGTGCTGAAGGCGGCGGCCCAGATCGGCTACCACCCGCAGTTCGTGGTCTCCTCGATCGGGAGTGACCCGCCGATCGTCGGCGGGCTGCTCGGCAGCGCGAACGCGTCCCTGGAGAACGGCGTCATCACCGACGGGTACCTCCCGTCGGAGGACAACCTGGCGAACTCGTGGGTCGCGCTCTTCAAGCAGATCCACGACCAGTACGACGCCAGCGAGCCGTTCGACGGCAACACCGTGTACGGCATGTCGGCCGGCTACCTGTTCGTGCAGGCGCTGGAAGGCGCGGGCAAGAACCTCACCCGCCAGTCGCTGGTCAACGTGCTGAACTCGAAGGGCGGGTCCTACAAGGGCCCGGGCCTCGTGCCGCTCGCGTTCTCGTCGAGCAACCACGGGGGCTACACCGGCGCGCAGATCGCGATGGTGAACAACGGCCAGGTGACCGTGACGGGGCCGATCTACACGACCCACGACACGGGCTCGATCAGCACCTACTCGGGCACCCAGCCGCCGCCGCCGTCGCACTTCTGACGGCTCCGACGTCCTGACCTCGGGGGACCGGTCGGCTTGCCGGCCGGTCCCCTGTTGGTGCGCCTGGCGGGCGGGCGCCGCGCGGCTGCCCGGGTGGGGGGCGGATGCGCCGCGTCGCTGCTCGTCGCGATAATGGTTCCGTCGGCGTCGATCGGGAGGACCACGTGGCAGGCCGCAAGGACCTCGTAGCCCAGATCGCCGCCAATAAGCGCCGCACCGTCTACCTGATGGCGGGCTTCGCGCTGGTCATCACCGGGGCGGTCGCGGCGTTCGACATCCTCTTCGCCTACGGCCCGGCGTTCATCGTGATCGCCGTCATCGTGGCGCTGTGCCTGGTGTGGGGCAGCTACTTCTATTCGGACCGCATCGCGATCGCCGCGGCGCGCGCCGTCCCGGCCGATCCGACCCAGTACCACCAGCTCCACGACGTGGTCGAGGAGCTCTGCATCGGGGTGGGGCTGCCGAAGCCGGCCGTGTACATCATCAACGACCCGGCGCCGAACGCCTTCGCCACGGGCCGCAACCCCCAGCACGCGGCCGTCGCCGTCACCTCGGGGCTCTTACAGATCATGAACCGGGCCGAGCTCGAGGGCGTCCTGGCGCACGAGCTCAGCCACGTGCACAACTACGACATCCTCGTCTCGACGATCGCCGTGACCCTCGTCGGGTTCATCGCGCTGCTCGCCGACTTCGGGCTGCGGCTCCTGCTCTTCGGCGGCCTCGGCGGCCGCGGGCGCAGCAACGACGGGGGGGGCGACGCCGCGATCTTCCTCCTCGCGCTGTCGGTGTTCTTCCTGATCCTCGCCCCGATCGCCGCCAAGCTCATGCAGTTCGCGATCTCGCGGCGCCGGGAGGCCCTGGCCGACGTCTCCGGCGTCTACATCACCCGCAACCCCGAGGGCCTCATCCAGGCCCTCGAGAAGCTGCGGGACAACACGACGGTCGTGCACCACGCGCCCGCGGCCACCGCCCACATGTGGATCGAGTCGCCGCTCGACAAGAAGTCGCGCGACGCCCACGGCTGGTTCAACCGGCTCTTCGAGACGCACCCGCCGATCGAGCAGCGCATCGCCGCCCTCCAGGAGGTCGAGGGCAGCATGCCGCCGGCCGCGTAGCTCGAGCCCTACTCCTTCCGGGCGCGGCTCGGCGCGACGCGGGGCGGCTCGTCGGGCTGTTTCGGGTACACGGGCGGCCACGGCGCGTCGTGGAGTCCGTTCGCCCGGTCCCGCTCGTGCATCTCGAGCAGCGGCTCGAGCGACTGGGGATGCGCGTCCATCTCGGCCCACGGGTCCCCGCGGGCCTCGAGGCGCGCCGGGAGGCTCGCGATCGTCAGGTCGTCGGGGTGGATCGCCGGGATCTCGTCCCACTCGACCGGGGTCGACACCTGCGCGCCCGGCCGGGCCCGCACCGACCACGCGCCGAAGACCGTCTTGTGCGGCGCGTTCTGGTTGAAGTCGAGGAACACGCGCTCGCCGCGCTCCTCCTTCCACCATGCCGCGGTGAGGAGGTCGGGGCGCCGTCGCTCGAGCTCGCGGGCGAGCGCGACGGCGGCCGAGCGCACCGCGTAGGAGTCCCAGCGCGCCAGCAGGCGCACGTAGACGTGCAGCCCCCGGTTGCCGGTCGTCTTCGGGAAGCCGACGAGGCCGAGCTCGTCGAGCAGGGCGCGGACCTCGGCGGCCGCGGCCCGGATGTCGCTGAAGTCCGTGCCGGGCTGGGGGTCGAGGTCGAGGCGCAGCTCGTCGGTGTGCTCGGGATCCGCGGCGCGGTAGGGCCACGGATGGAAGCCGAGGCAGCCGAGGTTCACCGCCCACAGCACGTGGGCCAGGTCCGCCGCGACGAGCGCGCGTGACGTCGTCCCGTTCGGCGTGCTCACGATCGTGGTCGTCAGCCAGTCCGGGGCGCTCGCCGGCACGCGCTTCTGGAAGAAGGACGGTCCGCCGGCGCCGTGCGGGAAGCGCTGCAGCAGCGTCGGGCGCCCGCCCATCGTGCGCAGCAGCGGCTCCCGCACCCGGAGGTAGTGCTCGACGAGGTCGAGCTTCGTCTCGCCGCGCTCGGAGAAGAAGACCTTGTCGGGGGAGGTGATGACGAGCTCGTGCCCGTCGACCTCGAGGCGATGCTCGGGGGAAGCCGCCACGTCGTGCACGGTAGCGGCGCGCCGACGGCTCCCCGGAGACCTGGTCAGCCGGTGAGCGAGACGCGACTCGCCGCCGCGGGCGGCGGCGCCGGCCAGGCGTCGGGGTGCAGGATGCCGGCGAGGATCTCGACGCCGTCGACGAGTCGGGGCCCCGGTCGCACGAAGTATGCGGACGCGTCGACGGCCCAGACATGGTCCGCGGCGGGCGTGCGCGCCAGCTCGCCGCGCAGGCGCTCGTCGCCGCGTGCGAGGTCGAGCGACCCGGCGAGCGTGTAGCCGCACGGCGCGACGATCACCGTGCCGGGGCTCGCACCGACGACGTCGGCCCACGACACCGGGACCGAGTACTCGCCGGCGCGCGTGAGCACCGGCTCACCACCGGCGGCCTGCACCATGTCGGGGATCCAGTGCCCCGCGTTGTAGGGCGGGTCCGTCCACTCGAGGACGAAGGTGCGCGGCCGCGGTCGACCCGCCACGGCGGCCTCGACCGCCGCGAGCCGGTCCCGGAGGCCCGCGACGACCTGGTCGGCCTCGCCGGTGGCGCCCGCGGCGCCGCCGACGGTCGCGATCGAGGCCAGCACCTCGTCGAGTCGCTTGGGGTCGAGCGTGAGCACCTCGGCGCGACAGCCGAGGTGGTCGAGCGCGTCGGAGACCTCGCTGACGTCTACGGCGCAGACCGCGCAGAGGTCCTGGGTGAGGATGAGATCGGGGTCGAGGCCCTGGAGCGCGTTCTCGTCGAGGGTGTAGATCGATTCGTGGGCGTCCACCCGCTCGCTCACCACCTGGTCGATCTCAGCCGGCGTCAGGCCGCTCGGGAGCGACGTGTTCGAGACGACCGCCTTCGAGCGCGCCGCGTCTGGGAAGTCGCATTCGAACGTGACCCCCACCAGGTCGTCGTCCAGACCGAGTGCGCACACGATCTCCGTCGCCGAGGGCAGCAGCGACACGATCCGCATGGTTCGTCCTCCCGGTGCGGTCCCGAGGCCGGGCACCGTCCACAGCATGGCCCAGCCCCGGCCGCGGCGCGTCGTCCCCCCACGCCACCCGGTCGGGTCGCCCGTCGGGGCGCGGCGACCTGTGTGCTCTCGCCCGAGGCGAGTCCGCAAGAATGCGTGGCACCGCGAGACGAGCGAGGAGGTGGCCGACGGACGAGTACGCGGACTATCCGCATCTCCGATTTGACCGGCCGGTCGACGGCGTCCTCCGGATGACGCTCGACGCGCCGGGTCTCAACGCCGTGGACCCGGACGTGCACCGGGAGCTGGCCGACGTCTGGGTCGCGATCGACCGCGATCCGCAGACCAACGTCGTGCTGCTGCAGGGCGCGGGCCGCGCCTTCTCGGCGGGTGGCAGCTTCGACCTGATCCGGGGCGTGGTGGAGGACCCGGCGACGCGCCTCCGGGTGCTGAAGGAGGCGCGCGACCTCGTCTTCAACCTGGTGAACTGCTCGAAGCCTGTGGTGTCGGCGATTCATGGCCCGGCCGTCGGTGCCGGTCTCGCCGCCGGACTGCTCGCCGACATCTCGGTCGTCGGGCGGACGGCGCGGATCATCGACGGTCACACGCGCCTCGGCGTCGCGGCCGGTGACCACGCGGCGCTGTGCTGGCCGCTGCTCTGCGGGATGGCGAAGGCGAAGTACTACCTCTTGACCTGCGAGACGCTGACCGGAGAGGAGGCCGAGCGGATCGGCCTCGTGTCGTTGTGCACCGACGACGACCAGGTCCACGCCGTGGCGCTCGACCTCGCGACGGGCCTGAGCGCCGGATCCCAAACGGCGCTGCGCTGGACCAAGCAGGCGCTCAATCACTGGTACCGCGCCCAGGCGGCGACCTTCGACGCGTCGCTGGCGTACGAGTTCCTCGGGTTCGCGGGCCCCGACGCCGCTGAGGGGCTCGCGTCCCACCTGGAGAAGCGGCCGCCCCGCTTCGACGCCTCGACGTAGGCCTCAGTCGGCTCCGGGGATGCTCCCGTTCGTGGTGCCGTACTGCGCGGCGATCGCCGGGTAGTTCGGGACCGAGGGGTGGCGCAGCCCGGCAGGGCCCGCGCCGAACACCGAGAAGATGTTCTTCATCACCTGCACCGCGACCGCCTCGTTGAGCGGCGACGGCGGCGGGGTGAGCTTGGTGATCCACTCGATGGTCCCGGCGTCCAGCACCCCGGCGCCGCTCGGCGCGCTGTAGTACGTCATGTCGGCGAAGCTCGGCCGGCGCTGGCACACCAGCGGCGAGTGGGCGAGGATCTGCACGTTCTTCGGGCCCTGTTGGTTCGGGTCGTAGCGGTCGTACTCCGAGCCGATCGCCCCCGGCAGGTGCTGGCCGGCGACCACGTGCGCGCCCGCGAAGACCCACGCCTGGGGGTCCACGATCACCATGTCGGTCTGGACCGGGTTGCACTCGTATTGCTCGCCCATCATCTCGCTCTCGGGCCGGCTCACCGGCGGCGAGCGCCAGTTCACCGTCGTGAGCGACGGGTTCGACGTGTGGATCGGGTCCTCGGTCGCGTCCTTGTAGCAGACCTGGTGGCGGTTGGGACCGATCGCGGAGGGCTCGAGGCGGATCTGGCGGTACGCGGCGTTCGCGCCGAGGAACGCGAGGTTGACCCCGTGGTCCCGTGCCGACTCGACGCCGTCGCGCATCTGCACCGACCAGTACTCGTCGTGGCCGAGCGAGAAGTACGCCTTGTGGTTCAGCAGCAGCTCGGGCCGCGCGTGCGTGTCGATGTCGGTGAGGTAGGTCACGTCGAGCCCGAGCTGCTCCATCAGCATGATGAGCGGGAACTCGAGACCGAGGAAGTCGGACTGGCCGGCGCCGCGCGCGTACGGACGGTCGAAGGTGACGACGCGCGCGCGGGTGGCGAAGGCGCCGTTCGCGCCTTGGTAGAGGTTGTAGCCGTGCCAGTCGTTGTAGGCCTTCCAGCTCGTCACCGAGTTTTGGACGGCGTAGGTCGCCTTGCTCGCGTCGTCGCGCACGGTGAGCGGCACGAGCTGCTGCACGCCGTTCGACCCGACGAGCTTGAACAGGTAGCAACCCGGCGGGAACGCCGTGGTGATCGCGACGTGCAGCGACGGGGTCCAGCTCGACGCGTCGGTCATGTTGATCCCGGGCGTGAGCGTCCCGGGTCCCTGGTTCTGGCCGGGCTGCTCCGGCGAGCTCCAGACGAGGCGGCCGCCCGACCCGCCGTACCAGCCCATCCGGTACGCCTCGACGTGGAACGTCGGCGCGACGGTCGACACGTAGAGGGCCACGGTGTCGCCGTGCAGCGCGCTCACCTGGCTCGCCCAGCCTTCGACCTGGCCGGGTGTTCCGCCGTTCGTCACGTTCCACGCCGTCGTCCCGCGCTTCGCGTTCTCGACCTGGACCCACCGGGCGGTGCGGCCGAACGGGGACGACGTCGTGGCCGGCGTCCCCTTGAGCTGATCGGCGGTCGGCGCGGCGGTCGGCCCGCTCGACGAGCGCCAGGGTCGCCACACCGCGGCGATCGCGGCGGTCGCACCCGCGGCGGCGCCCAGGCGCACGAACGCACGCCGGGAGAGGCGATGGTCGGATGCCGGCGCCTCGGGCGTCGGCGTGTCCGACGGCGGCAGATCGCGGACCTTCCGGGCGCCACGCGTGCCGTCCACGGCGGCGAGCAGTTCGTCGTCGAGGGCCGCCCGCGGCCGGCGGCGCAGCCACTCGACCGGGCGCTGGTGCTGCCGATTCTCGGGCGCGTCCGCGTCGAAGCGATACGCGCCGGTGACCCGGCCGAACGCGACCTCCGTACCGCCGGGCAGCGCCGTCGCGACGAGGTCGCCGACCTCGATCTCGTGCGTGAACGCCCAGAGATCGGCGGCGAGGAACGAGACCGCCGAGGCCGGCGTGTGCGGGTACGCGGCCCGGAGCGCCCCGGCGACCTCGTGACGTGCGCCCGCGCCGGCCAGGTCCCCGGTGCGGGACCACCCCACGACCGCGCGCTCGTGCGCGATCCCGAACGCCGCTCGCGCGCCGTCGCGGCCGGCGGCGACCGCCCAGAGGGCCCCGGAGGACGCGCCCGGTCGCCGCGACGTCCCGCGCCGACGCCCCGCCTCCTCCCCGTGCTGCACCCAGCCCCTCCCGCTTCGACGGAGTGGGGGAGTCTACGAGCCAACCCTCCCGGGACCGACTCGCGCGAGCCGATTCGCGTCCTGCTCCCCCGCGCCCATGTCGCTCGTCGCGCGCGCCGCGTCCGAGGAGGCGGCGGTGTCAGCCGTGACGGCAGCCGCCGAGAGGTCGCGGGCGGTCGGTGGCCGCGATTCTTGGTCGGCCCGTGTCACCATGAGCGCGGACCGGGCGCGCGGGCAGCTGAGGGACGAGCGGGTGGACACGGCAACGCGACGACGCACGCGGGCGTTGTGCCTCGTGGTGGTGGTCGTGGTCCTCGGTGGTGCCGCCGCCGCGGCGACGGCGAGCACGGCGCGCGGCGCGAACACCACCACGGGCTGTCTGCCCGCCGGGATCGAGCTGCGCATCACCCCGCGCGCGCCCGGCGTGCTCACGCTCGACGCGCGCGGGCTGGCGTCGTCCCAGCCGATCGACGTGCTGCTGAACACCGAGGCGGGCGCGACGCTGCTGGCCCGGCCGACCACGTCGTCGTCGGGGACGCTGTGTGGGCGGACGCTGACGGTCCCGCGGGCGTTCCGCGTGCGGAACTCGACGACCGGCGCGTTCACGGTCCCGCTGCACGACGACGGCTCCTCCGAGGAGTACCAGGTCAGCATCATCGGTGAGACGCACGGCGACGGGTACTCGGTCGTGCTGCCCCTGGAGGGCAACACGCTGCTCCACCCCGTGGAGGTCGCCACCCTCGACGTGCACCACGCCACCGGCCAGCGACCCTGCCATCCGCCGGCGACCCAGAACCGGGCGCTATCCCCTGTCCAGACTCCGTTGACGACGAGCGGCCGCTTCATCGTCAACCCGTCGGGTCACCGCGTGAAGCTCGCCAGCGTCAACTGGTACGGCGGCGAGGCCGCCGACTTCATCCCGGGGGGCCTCAACTGCCAGAGCATCGCGACGATCGCCCGGGAGATCCGCGACGACGGGTTCAACTCCGTGCGCCTGCCCTGGTCGAACGCCATGTACGAGGAGGACCCGCGCACCTGCTCGGCGTCGACGATCGACCAGCCGTGCGTGTCGCCCGGCCTCTACCAGGAGGCGAACCCGGGGCTCCGAGGGCGCGACGCGATCGAGATCCTCCGGGCCGTCGTCGCCGGCCTCGGGCAGCAGGGGATCGGCGTGATCCTCGACGACCACACCACCGACGCCGAGTTCTGCTGTGTGCCGTACGCGTTCAACGGGCTCTGGTGGGGCGGTCAGATCTGGGACGACGCCGTCGGCTCCGGTCCGGGGCAGTGGCAGCTGCGCCAGCAATTCTTCGAGACCGACTGGACCGACTTCACCCGTCTGTTCGCCACCACGCGCAACGTGATCGGAGCCGATCTCCGCAACGAGCCAAGCGGTGCCTACGGCCACGACGCCACGTGGGACGGCACGTCGCTCGGCACCGACTGCCAGGCGTCGGGACGACCCGACGTCGCGACGCTCGCGAACTGGGAAGAGGCCGCGCAGGAGACGGCCGACGAGGTCCTGGACGTCGACCCGAGCTGGCTGATCTTCGTCGAGGGCCCGGTCTCGAGCACCGAGTTCTCGGCCGTCTGGAACGGCGACGGCGGCCGGGGGCTCCCGCTCACCCTGTGCGCGAACGGTGCGCCGGCGCGCCAGCTCGTGTACTCGCCCCACGCGTACCAGTGGGAGGTGAACAGCACGAGCATCGACGCGATGCACGCGGACCTCGACGCGCACTGGGGGCAAATCCTCACGCCGGATCGCCCGTACACGGCGCCGATCTGGGTCGGCGAGTTCGGCGGCTGCGACACCCGGCCCGCCTGCACCACGATCACGCCGATCGACTGCCCGGCCGTGCGAAACGCCCGCTGCACCGGCAACTTCTTCGAGTACTTCACGCAGTACTTGGCGCAGACCGACGTGGACTGGAGTTACTGGGCGTTCAACGGGACGCGCTCCAACGGGGGCGCGAACGTCGGGCCCGATCCGCTGGCGCGCGCCAACCTCACCGAGCGCACGACCTGGACCTGGTTCGAGCCGTCCGTCCGGGGCGTCCTCGACATCACCTGGCGCAACGACGGCGCCACGGGCCGATCCGGACTCCTCGCTCGCCTGCAGTGTGTGCAGCCGGCGACGCTGGGCCCACTCGCCGGGCCGACGCGCCCCTCCACGGCGACCGCCTGCGTGTCGGTCAGCTCACGGCGCGCCTGAACGATCCACCGCACGGGCCGCGTCGTCACGCGACGCCGACCGGTGCGGCGGTCGACGAGCCCGGCCGCGACGCGTCGAGCACGTGCCCCGGCCCGCCCGGGCGCGGCGTGTCGCGCCCGGTGAGCGCCACGATCCCGAGCGCCGCTCCGATCGGGGCCACGGCCAGTGCGGGCAGCTGGTAGCGCCACGAGAACTCGAAGAAGTCGGCCGCGACCAGCACCAGCAGGCCCGTCGCCGTCGGGAGCAGGCACGCCGCCCGCAACCCCGACCGTCGTGCCCGTCCGAGGCCGACGCCGCCGGCGAGACCGAGTACGAACATCGCGGCGAGCGCCGGACCCGGCACGAAACCCACCGTCAGCTGGTAGTCACGCAGGAACGCCGTGAGCGGATGCACGACCGAGGGCCCGCCGCCGCCGTGCTCGGCGAACGTCTCGGCAGCGTTCATGCCGGGGAACGACGGATAGGACCGCTGGAACTGCCAGCGGCTCACGGCCCGGTCCCCGTGAGAGGTCGTCGGCGACAGCGCGAAGTTCTTCGCGAAGTCGTCGAAGACGACGTGCGCGAGGTCGAGCGGCTGGTGCTCGAAGACTCGCCGCGCGAAGTCCCGCAGCACCTGGTCGCGCGTCTGCCCGGCGGGCGGGACGAGGTGCGAGATCGGCGTGTGCGCATCGTGCGCGTACTCGTCCGTGCCGCGTCGATGGCCGAGCGGCTCGGTCGGGCAGAGCACCTGCTCGTAGGAGGGCAGGCTCAGACCGCGGCAGTCGACGATCACCTCGGCCCGACCGGCGAGGACCGCCGCGTCGGCCGTCGTGAGCCCCACGCGTTGCGACCAGTGGTGGTAGTAGCCGACGTAGATCGTGACGGGGAGGAGGAACGCGGCGGTCACGACGACGCTGCGCACCGCGCGGCCCCACCCGGACGGGCCGGCGACCGCGGCGTAGACCACGGCGGGGAGGACGAGCGGGAGCCCGACGGTCCGCACGGTGACGGCCATCCCGAGCACGGTGCCGCTCGCGATGAGCGCCGTGAGCTTGGGTTCGGGATTCCAGAGCAGGGCGACGACACCCGCCACGATGAGGACCTCGAACACCGTCTCGGCGAGGACGTTCTGCTCGATCTGGATCTGGTAGGCGTTGAGGAGCACCGGCATCGTCGCCACCGCGGCGAGCCAGGGCCGGGCGCCGCGGCGCCGCAAGAGGACATAGATGGCCACGCCCATCGCCAGCCCGAGGACGTGTTGGAGCGCGGCGACGCTTACGAGGTTCCCGAACAGGAACAGCAGCGGGCGCAGCACCATCACCGGGTAGCCGACGGGCTCGCTCTTCGTCGGGTCGAAGTTCAGGTCCTTCAGGTAGCGGAACGAATCGATGTAGAGGAGCGCGGGGCGGTAGGCGACCTGCGCGACGACGCGGAGCGCGAAGCCGACGCCGAGCGTCACGAGGAACAACCAGTCGCGCCGCGCGGTCTCCCGCCACCGATCGACCACGGCGCCCAACGCGGACGTCAAGGGTTTGGCTCCATTCACCCCTCGCGACCCAAGCCTTCGGCGTGCATCTTGCCCGACCCGGCTGCGGCTCCCCCGGGGAAGGACCGGCGATCCCCGATCGGCGCTCGCGTCTGATATCCAGTCCAGGCGTCGCCTCGGTGGCCGGGGGCCGACTCCGGAGCCCGGGCGGCCGGTCGACGATGATCCCGCACACCACGGCCGCGACCCACGCGGCGCCAGCTGACGAGCGTCCGCTTGCGCGCGCGACGCCACCACCGTCGACGCGTGCCGGCGGCGCGGCGCCGGCCGCCTGGTCACGCGGTGAGCTGCTCGTCGTCGTCGGGATCACCGTCGGCTTCGCCGTCGCGGCGACCTGGACACTCGGGCGCCAGAGCCTCACCGGTGACGAGGCTGCGACCTGGGCGATCAGCGGACATGGCGTCGGCGACCTGCTCCACGTGCTCGGCAGTTCCGGTGGGGATCGTGCCGCGGGCCTCTACTACGTCGCGCTCTACGCCTGGACCCGGGTGTTCGGCACGAGCGCCGCGGCGCTGCGCGCCCTCTCGGTCGGAGCGGCCGTCGCCACGCTGCCCGCGTTCCACGCCGCGGCGCGTCGACTCGGACGCCGGATCGCGTTCATCGCTGACCTGCTGCTCGCGGCGAGTCCGTTCTTCCTCACCTACGCGCGCCAGGCGCGCGCCTACTCGCTCGCCCTGCTGCTCGTGGTGCTCGCGGCGTGGGCGATGCTCCGAGCGCTCGAGACGGACGACGCGCGCCACTGGCGGCTCTTCATCGTCGTCGCCGGGTTGGCGCTCTACACGCAGTGGTTCTCGGCCCTCGTCATCGCCGCGTTCTTCGTCGCCGCGTGGATGACGTCGCGCCCGCGCCTCTCGCGGCGCGCCGTCGCGGCCGCCGGCGTGCTGCTGCTCGTCGCGACGCCGATCATCGTCCTCGTCCTCGCCGGCGACACCGGTGGCGTCGGGTGGATCGCACCCCTGAGCGTCGCCCAGCTGCGCGACCTCGCCAGCACGCTCACGAGCACCCACGCGGTGCTCGGCCAGCTCGCGATCTTCGGTGTCGCCGCCGTCGGCCTCGCCGCCGCGGCCCGCCGTGTCCTTCGGGCCGTCGAGGGCGCACGCTCGACGGCCGCCGCGGTGGCCGCGACGTGGTTCGTCCTCCCGACGGCGCTGCTCGTCGCGGTGTCGCTCGTCAAACCCCTCCTCGTCTCGCACTACCTGCTTGTCGCCCTCCCGGGTCTCGTGCTGCTCGTCGCCTGCGGTCTCGACGCGCTCGCGCGCCACCGCCTGTCGCTGATGCTCGTCGGCGTGGCACTCGTCAGCGCGCTCGCGTGGTCGGCGTACGGCCCGCTATGGGCGGCCCGCCACGTCGACGAGGACTGGTCGGGGATCGCGCAGACGGTGGCGTCGCGTGCCGTGCCGGGGCAGGCGATCCTCGTCTCGCCGGCCAACGCCGTCTACGCGTTCGGCTACTACGCCCGAGCGCTCGCGCCCCTCGACCACCACGTCGCGCCGTCCTGGCCGCCGCTGCACTGGGACGCGCCGTACTTCAGGGACACGCCGAGCGCCGCCAGCGTGCTCGCCCGCGCCACGACCGTGCGAGCACCGGTGGTCTGGTTCGTGCTCCGCGACCCCCGCGGGCCGACGATCAGCGCCTCGACGTCGAACCCGGCGATCCTGCGATCGCTCGAGGCGGTGCTGGCGCGCCGGTACCGCCGGCGCGAGGTCGTCGCGCGCTTCGCGCGCCGGACCGCGTCCCTCGTCCGCTACTCGGATCCGAGCGGGTGAGGCACGCGGCCGACGGGTCCGCAGCAGCTCAGGCGGCAAGCGTGCGTCGCATCTTCGCGGCGAGCTCGGCGAAGTTCGGATAGACGGATCCCTCGGGACCCATGGCGTCGATCGACGGCTGCCACAGATCCCACCGGTCGAGCAGCCGCTGGCCCAGCAGCAGGCGGACGAGCTCGAAGTTCAAGGCGCCGAGCCGATCGAGCGCGCCCAGCTGCTCGAAGTAGTCGAGCTCCCGGTAGAGCACAAACGCCTCGTCGGCGTTGCGGGCCCGGTACCCAGTGAAGGCGCTCGCCAGATCCTCGCGGGTCTGGAACCCGGCAACGAGTTGGCGCGCCTCGACCAGCTCGTCTTCCTCCCACCGTCGCAGGAGGTCAGCCGCGAGCTGCGTCTGTCGATTGTGACGAGCCTCGCGAACCTGCAGCGCGCCGAACACCGCCGCGCCGATCGCCGCGAGGAGCCCCACCGCGCCGACCGCCGTGGCCACAGCTGTCACCTGCTCGGCCCAGTTCGGAGTCATGGATCTCTGACCTCCTGTCGGTCCCGCGGCACTGGGTGCGGCATCCCGAACCCAAGCGGGCGCTCCACCCTCCCACCCGCCGCCCCGCCTCGACGCATGACCGTCAGCGCGTCCGGGCTCAGCCGCGCATGAGCTCGCGGAGTCCCTCGAGGCAGCCGCCGTCGACGAGCACGTCGATGCCCGAGAGGAACGAGGCTTCGTCGGAGGCGAGGAACTGGACAACCGCTGCGACTTCGTCGGCTCGACCGAGCCGGCCGACGGGCGTGTTGTCGAGCATGACCTGCATGATCGGCTGGGCTTCGAACTCTTGACGTCCCATGCCGGTGTCGATGAGGCCCGGCGACACCGAGTTGACCCGCCCGCCTCGGTGCCCCCACGTGATGGCCGCTCGCGCCACGGCGCGGATGACCCCGCGCTTGGCCCAGCCGTACGCGAGCCCCCTGTCGTCGAACCGGGACGCGGCGCGGTCCAGGAAGCCCTCCGATGTCGGGTCCTCGACCAGGGCGTCGAGGGTCGGGTCGGGACCGAGCAGCGAAACCTGATGGGCGGCGCTCGACGCGAAGCACACCGCGCTGGATCCTGGCTCCACAAGGGGTTCGAAGGCATCGAGCAGCAGTTGCGTCCCCACCAGGTCGACTTCGAAGATCCGTCGGCCGCTGGCCATCGTCGGCGAGATGCCTGCCGCGTGCACGAGCGCCCGGAAAGCCCCAAGTTCGCGTGCCTTGTCGGCGAGCGTGCGCACTGCCTCAGGATTGGAGATGTCACAGGCCAGGCCCGTCGTGTCTTCGATCGCGGGCGTGTCGAGGTCGACCGCGAGGACGCGCGTCGCTTCGTGTCGGAACCGTTCCACGCACGCGCGGCCCATGCCTCGGGCCGCGCCGGTGACGACGACGACGCTCACCTCGCTCGCGAGATGCATGCTCGCGCGTGCCCGCCGCCCACGAGTAGTGCGTCGGGCGAAGGGTTCCGCCTCCGAGGGGCTTCGCTTGGAGGGTGTTACCGTCCTGGGGTTCTGAGCCTGTGGGCCAGAGCGAGGCGGAGGGAAGATCATGGGCCGGTCGTTGGGGCGCGCAGCGGTGATGTTGGTGGCGTCAGTGGGGCTGGTCGGGGCCGGGCTCGTGGGAGCCTGGGTGCAGGCCGGTGCCCTGATCACGCTGAATGTTGACAACTCTGGCGATGGGGCTGCGACGCCCGCCAATTGCACGACCCGGTGGTGGGCCAGTGCACGCTACGGGACGCGTTCACCGCCGCGAGTACGGGCGCTGCCGACACCGATGACGTGCAAATCAACATCCCGGCGAGCATCGGCAAAATCACCCTGACCGACGGACCGCTGGCCTACAACGGCGGAACCGGGAACTTCTCGTTGACGGTGGCCGGTGGTGGCAACACCGTGGACCAGACGACCTCAGGCGCCCGCGTGATCACCAGCACCACGAGCGCAACGCTGACCGTGAGCGGCCTGACCCTCACCGGCGGGAATGTGAATCCCGGAGTCGGCGGGGCGATCGAGACCGACGGGAACCTCGCGATCACCAACTCGACGGTGACGGACAACGCGGCTACTGGCAACCTCGCCGACACCCTGCGCGTCGGGCCCAGCAGAAACAACGCGCTCGTCCTCACGAACACGACGGTCAGCTCGAACACCGCCACTGCGACGGGGACCAACGACGAGGGCGGGATCGTCGACTCGGGG
>DATDGU010000248.1:0-7207 GCA_036521915.1 Acidimicrobiia bacterium
CTGCTGCTGCCGACGACCGTCGCCGCGACGGGCCTGCTGCCGGTGCCGACCAGCACCTTCAACGTCTTCGGCCAGTTCGTCGTGACCTGGCAGCTCCCCGACGGCGCGACGGGGCTCACCCTGTCGCTCTACGTGCCCGGCGACCCGTCCGACCGGCTGTTCTTCACGCCGACCGCGGCAGTCGCCCCGCTGCCGGGCGGTGCCGTCGCCCGGACAACGGCGCAGCTGCCCCGTGCCGTGCTGATCGTGATCCCGAACGAGAACTGCGAGTACGAGCTCCAGTCCGATCCCCGGCTCCCCGCGACGGCGGACGCCGGCCTCGTCGCCTCGCTGCAGATTGTCGACGCCCCCTGAGCGTGGCAACAGCCCTCGCGAACCGCCGCGCCGCGCCTCACGAGCCCCTGATGTGGACCGCTCACGGTAGGTGTACGGACTGACTGAGAGGACCCCGCCATGTCCACCCACGAAACCCAGGCCATGCCGACCGCGCCGACGCCCGAGGAGCCGTCCGCAGACGCCGCGGCCCGTCGCCGCCGCTGCATGCTCGTGGGCGGCGGCGTCGGCGCGGTGGCGCTGCTCGTCGGTGTCTTCTTCATCGGGCAGGCGACCGCGTCGTCGGGGTCGAGCGGGCCCGCGAGCCTCGGCGCGGCGATCACCGAGGCACGCACCGGGACGCTGCCGTGCGGATCGTCGGGTGACCTGCCGAGCCGCACGCTCACGCGGCTGTGCTCGGGCTCGCTGACCGGCGGTGGCGCGGGTGCCGGTGCGGGCGGTGGCGGCGCCGCGGCCGGCGGCGCAGGCGGGCGCGCACTGATGGCCGGAACGGTCACGGGCGTCAACGGCAGCCAGGTCACGATCCAGACCGGGCAGGGCGCCACGCTGACCCTGACCGTCGGCACCGACGCCGACGTGCGCACGACCACGGTCGGCTCGGCGAGCGACCTCGCGACCGGCGACCGGGTGCTGCTGACCGGCGGCGCGGGCGCGGCGGGCACGAGCGGCACCGCGATGCGCCAGATCCTCGTGCTGCGCGGTGCCGGTGCGGGCTCGGGGAGCGCCGCCGCACCGACGACCCCCTCGAGCTGACCGTCGCGGTCAGGCCGTCGCCCGGCCTGACCGCGGGGGTACGGTGCGCGCGTGACGAGCCGGGCCGCCCGCCGCCGGCGGCGCCGGATCGTCCGCCGCCGCATCGGGGTCGCGGTCGTGTTCACCCTGCTCGCGGCGGGTGCGGGCGCCTTCGTGCTGACCCGCACCCCGTCGGGCTCCCCCCGCGCCGTGCGGGCCGCCGCCACGACGTCCACCACGACGACGACGCTCCCGCCGACGACGACGACCACCGTCGACCCGGGCACGCTGCCCCAGACGATGGACATGCCCACCACGTCCGGCCCTCAGTTCCAGGCGGGCCTCGCCGGGTTCTGGCAGGCGATCGTTACCGACAACCCGGCGCCGGCGATGCCCTTCTTCTTCCCGCTGTCCGCCTACCTGCAGGTGAAGGCGATCAGCAACCCGGCGAGCGACTGGCTCCACCGCCTCGTCGTCGCCTACCAGACCGACATCCACACCTTGCACACCACCCTCGGCGCGGGGGCGGCGACGGCGCAACTCACCGGCATCGACGTCCCGAACACGGCTCAATGGGTGCAGCCCGGCGCCGAGTACAACAAGGGGTCGTACTGGCGGGTCTACAGCAGCCAGGTCCACTACATCGACGGTGGCCAGGCCGGCTCGTTCACCATCGCGTCGATGATCTCGTGGCGAGGGGAGTGGTACATCGTGCACCTCTCCCACATCTCCTGACGGGGCGCCGTTCGCGCACCGTCCGCGCCCACGCGGCGGCGCGCCCGGCGTCGTGGCGCGCGTCTCCCGGTTAGTACCCTACGGGCCGTGGCCGTGGCCTCGAAGCGACCGCGTGCAGTCGAGCCCCCGGACCGCTCCTTCCTCAGCGCGTTCGTGCGCACCGCCCGGCCCAAGCAGTGGTCGAAGAACCTCCTCGTCGTCGCCGCGCCCGGCGCCGCGGGGGTGCTCACCGACCCCGCCCAGCTCGGGCGGACCGCCGTGGCCTTCATCGCGCTGTGCCTCGCGGCGAGCGGGACCTACTTCCTGAACGACGCACTCGACGTCGACGCGGACCGCCAGCACCCGGTGAAGCGCAACCGCCCCGTCGCGAGCGGCGCGCTGAGCGTGCGCACCGCGAAGTGGTGCTCGGGGATCCTCATCGGCCTCGGCATCGCCGTCGCCGCGCCCATCAACGACGGCCAGCTCGCCGCGGTCGTCGCCGGCTACGCCGTGCTCACCGTCTGCTACAGCATCTGGCTGAAGCACGAGCCGGTGATCGACCTCGGCGCCGTCGCGGCCGGGTTCGTGCTCCGCGCGGTCGCGGGCGGGATCGCCACCAACGTCCCCATCTCGAACTGGTTCCTCATCGTCGCCGGCGCGGGCTCCCTCTTCATCGTCACCGGGAAGCGCCACGCCGAGCAGATGGAGCTCGGCTCCGACTCCGGCGCCCATCGGGCGACCCTCGACGAGTACTCGGCCGGGTTCCTCGGCTTCGTCCGCTCGGTCGGCGCCAGCGTCACCATCACCGCGTACTGCCTCTGGAGCTTCGAGGTCGCGTCCCGGGTCGGCGACGTGCTGTGGTTCCGCGCCTCGATCGTGCCCTTCGTGCTCGCGATGCTGCGCTACGCCTTCATCGTCGAGCAGGGCGGCGGCGGCGCCCCCGAGGAGATCCTCTTCGAGGACCGCGTCCTGCAGGTGCTCGGCGTGCTCTGGCTCATCACCTTCGCGATCGGCGTGAGCGGCTGAGCGACGCGGCGCGCGTCGTCGGATCCGCGAACCCCGGCCGGTAGTCTCTTCGGGCGGGTAGTCCCCGGGGCCCGACCCCGGATTTGGGCAACGCTGCCCCGCTGGAACCAGCCGGCACCGATGAGTCCGACACGGCACGACGCCTTCGGCGCGGACGCGCCGACCGAGCCGCATCCGCAGCTCCGCCGCCAGGCCGGCCCGGCGGTCGAGCCGCCGCGCCGCCAGCGCCGCGAGTCGGTCGCTGCGGCGCGCCTGCGCGACCACCGTCGGCGCCACCGGCTGGTGCGTCGCATCGTCGCGGGCGGCTTCGTCCTGCTGCTCATCCCCGCCGTCTGGTCGTACTCCCGCGCGCTGGCCGCGACCGGGTCCGACCCGACGAGCCTGCGCAGCATCGAGTGGCTCAAAGGCAACGGGATGAACGGCGTGGTGAACACGGTCGAGCACTGGTACTACGCCAACAACCCGCCACCCGTCGGCGGGAAGCCCAAGAATGGGCTGCCGCACGCCGCCGCGGTGAACGGGAGCGCCCGGGCCCACACGAGCGGGCCGGTCGCGCCCGCGCACCTCCCGCCGCCGGTGAACATGCAGCCGGTCGTGAGCACGCCGCTGCCCGGCGAGGGCCAGTGGCAGCCCACCGGCCGGGCCGTCGACGGCATCCCCGCCGTCTACACGACGTACTTCCGGCCCGACGCCGTGCACACCAGCCTCGTCGCGGCGGCGATGTGGATGGACACGAACCTGCTGAAGACGACGCTCGTCCCCGGGACGCTCGAGCCGGGCGGCCCGAACCCGTGGGGCGCCGAGGTGCCGCCGACGCAGCGCGCCGGGCTGGTCGCGACGTTCAACTCGGGGTTCAAGATCAACGATTCGAGGGGCGGCTACTACAACTTCGGCCAGGAGATCCACCCGCTCGCCAACGGGGTGGCGTCGCTCGTCATCGACACGTCGGGACGGGCGAGCGTCGGGCTGTGGGGCCGCGACTTCACGCTGGGCCCGAACATCGCGACGGTGCGCCAGAACCTGGCGCTACTGATCGACAACGGCCAGCTCGAGCCCGGCCTGGCCAGCGACTCGAACCAAAAGTGGGGTGCGACGCTCGGCAACAGCCTCTACGTCTGGCGCTCCGGGGTCGGCACCGACGCGAGCGGCGCGCTCATCTACGTCGGCGGACCCGGCTTGAGCATCGAGTCGCTCGCCATCCTCCTGCAGCGGGCGGGCGCCGTGCGCGCCATGGAGCTCGACATCAACACCGACTGGGTGGCGGCCTTCACCTACGCCCAGAACAGCCCGGACCCGAACGATGTCCACGGCGTGAAGCTGCTGCCGAGCATGGTGCGGCCCGAGGACCACTACCTGACGCCGGGCGAGCGGGACTTCTTCGCGCTCTTCGCCGCCCACTAGCGCGTCCAGGAGCCGGCGGGCGCGCCGGCGTGACGTCTGCCTGACGCGCGGGCGCCGATCGCGTCGGCGCTGGGGGACCGGCGCCGTATCGTGGGGTTAGCCGACGCGACGAGGGACCGCATGCTGATCGACGGGTTCGTGCACCAGCTCCCGGACATCGACCCGAGCGAGACGACCGAGTGGCTGGACTCCCTCGACTCGGTCATCGACGTCCGCGGCCGGGCCCGCGCCCGCTACCTGCTGGCCCGCCTCATGGAGCGGGCCCGGGAGCAGGGCGTCGGCGTCCCGGCGATGGTCACCACCGACTACATCAACACGATCCCACCGGAGGAGGAGCCCTGGTTCCCCGGCGACGAGGCGCTCGAGAAGCGCGTCCGCGCCGCGATCCGCTGGAACGCGATGGCGATGGTCGACCGCTCGAACCGGCGCTTCGACGGCCTCGGCGGGCACCTCTCCACGTTCGCCTCCGCCGCGGCGCTCTACGACGTGGGCTTCAACCACTTCTTCCACGGCAAGAGCGACGGCGGCTTCGGCGACCAGGTCTTCGTGCAGGGCCACGCCGCGCCCGGCGTCTACGCCCGCGCGTTCCTCGAGGGGCGCCTGGACGAGGAGCAGCTCGACCGCTTCCGCCGGGAGGTCTTCGGCGGCGGGCTGCCGAGCTACCCGCACCCGCGGCGCCTGCCCGCGTTCTGGGAGTACCCGACGGTGTCGATGGGCCTCGGCCCTCTCAACGCCATCTACCAGGCGCGCTTCAACCGGTACCTGCTGGACCACGAGCTGGTCGACACGAGCCAGGCGAAGGTGTGGTGCTTCGTCGGGGACGGCGAGATGGACGAGCCCGAGGCGATGGCCGGCCTGTCGCTCGCCGCCCGGGAGCAGCTCGACAACCTCATCTTCGTCGTGAACTGCAACCTGCAGCGTCTCGACGGGCCGGTGCGCGGCAACGGCAAGATCATCCAGGAGCTCGAGGCGACGTTCCACGGTGCCGGCTGGAACGTGATCAAGGTGATCTGGGGGCGCGGCTGGGACGAGCTGCTCGCCCGTGACGTCGACGGCGTACTCGTCAACAAGATGAACTGCACGGTCGACGGCGAGTTCCAGAAGTACGCCGTCGAGCCCGGCTCGTACATCCGGGAGCACTTCTTCGGCCCCGACCCGCGGCTGCGTCGCCTCGTGAGCCACCTCACCGACGAGGACCTCCAGCGCCTCCCCCGTGGCGGGCACGACTACCGGAAGCTGTACTCGGCCTACAAGCTCGCGGTCGAGCACCGCGGCAGCCCGACGGTGATCCTCGCGAAGACGATCAAGGGTTGGACGCTCGGCGAGGGCCTGGAGGCGCGCAACGCGACGCACCAGATCAAGAAGCTCGACGTCGCGTCGCTGAAGCGGTTCCGGGACCGCCTCTTCCTGCCCATCCCCGACAGTGACCTCGAGGAGGGCGATCCGCCCTACTACCACCCGGGCATCGGGTCACCCGAGCATGAGTACATCATCGCCCGCCGGCGCGCGCTGCACGGCTCGCTCCCCGAGCGCGTGGTGCGCACACGCGCGCTCACGCTCCCCGCCCACGACACCTACGCGGACCTGCTCGCCGGCACCGGCGAGAACATTCAGGCGTCGACGACGACAGCGTTCGCGCGGCTGCTCCGCAACCTGCTGCGGGACCCGGGACTCGGGCGGCGCGTCGTCCCGATCATCCCCGACGAGGCGCGCACCTTCGGGCTCGACGCGCTGTTCCGCGAGGTGCAGATCTACGCCCCGTTCGGCCAGGCATACGAGCCGGTCGACGCGGCCCTCCTGCTCTCGTACCAGGAATCGAAGACCGGACGCCTCCTCGAGGAGGGCATCACCGAGGCGGGCTCGATGGCGAGCTGCACGGCCGCGGGCACGGCCTACGCCACGTGGGGCGAGCCGATGATCCCCTTCTTCATCTTTTATTCGATGTTCGGCTTCCAGCGCGTCGGCGACCTCATCTGGAGCTTCGGGGACCAGCGCGGCCGCGGGTTCCTGCTCGGCGCCACGGCTGGCCGCACGACGCTCGCCGGCGAGGGGCTGCAGCACTGCGACGGCCAGAGCCATCTCTACGCCCTCGCCTACCCGAACTGCCGGGCCTACGATCCGGCGTTCGCGTACGAGATGGCGGTCATCGTCCGCGACGGCATCGAGCGCATGTACGGCGCCGAACCCGAGGACTGCTTCTACTACCTGACGCTCTACAACGAGACGTACCCGATGCCGGCGATGCCCGAGGGCGCCGCCGACGGGATAGTGCGCGGCCTCTACCGCTTCCGGCGCGCGCCGCGCACCGGGAAGCACCAGGCGCAGATCCTCGCGAGCGGCACGGCGATGCGGGCCGCGCTCGACGCCCAGGTGATGCTCGTCGAGGAGTTCGACGTCGCGGCCGACGTGTGGAGCGCCACGAGCTACAAGGGCCTGCGCGACGAGGCGCTGACGGTGGAGCGCGACAACCGGCTCCACCCGACGAACGCGCCCCAGGTGCCGTACGTGACGCAGTGCCTCGGCGACGCGGAGGGCCCGATCGTCGCCGTCACCGACTTCGTCAAGGCCGTCCCGGACCAGATCGCCCGGTTCGTCCCCGCGTCGTTCGTCTCGCTCGGCACCGACGGGTTCGGCTACTCCGACACCCGCGTCGCGCTGCGACGCCACTTCGAGGTGGACGCCGCCCATCTCGTCGTCGCCGTGCTCGAGTCCCTCGCCCGCCAGGGCGACCTCAAGGGCGAGCAGGTCGCCGAGGCGATCCGGCGCTACGACCTCGACCCCGACCGACCCGACCCGCGGACGACCTGACGGGGCTCAGCCGGCCCTAGGCGCGCTGCTCGTCGATCCGGAGCGGGTCGTCCTCGTCCCACTCGTCCCCGTGGTCGTCGGACTCGTCCGACCACGCTGAATCGTCGTCACCGTTCTCGTCCACCTCGGCGAGCGAGCGGTCCGACTCGGAGAACAGCCCGTCATCGAAGCCCTGCTTGAGCTCGCGGGCCTC
>DATDGU010000249.1:0-7778 GCA_036521915.1 Acidimicrobiia bacterium
GACGGTGCGGGGATGGGACCAGCCGTGCCCCTCGCCGTCGTAGCGGTGCGACTCGACGGTGCCGCCGGCGGCGCGGATGGCCTCGACGCGCGCGTCGGCCTGGTCCACCGGCACGACGCGGTCGTCGCGGCCGTGGAGCACGAGGACGGGGACGCGGATCGACGCGGCGTGCGTCGACGGTGAGCGCTCCCGGTAGCGGGCCGCGTCGCGGGGCAGCACGCCGACGAGCCGGTCGAGGTAGCGCGACTCGAATCGGTGCGTCGTCGCGGCGAGCGCCGCGAGGTCGGTCACGCCGTACTGGCTCACGGCGGCCTGCACGAGCTCGGGGTGACGGGCGCAGAGGAGGAGCGCGGTGAGGGCGCCGGCGCTGCCACCGCTCACCGCGACGCGGTCGGGGTCGCACCACCCGCGGTCGCGCGCCGCGCGGATACCGGCCGCGACGTCCTCGACGTCGCGGCGGCCCCACTCGCCGGCGAGCGCCTGCGCGTACGCGCGGCCGGACCCGGTCGAACCGGCCGGGTTCGGTGCGAGCACCGCCCAGCCCCGGCTGGTGAAGTACGGCACGACGGGCCGCCAGGCCGCCGTCGCCTGGCCGGTCGGGCCGCCGTGGATATCGACGAGCAGCGGCGGCCCGGCGCGGCTCGTCGGGCCGGCGGGCCGCCAGAGCAGCCCCGGGATGGTCGTCCCGTTCTCCGCCGGCCACGTGACGGGCTCGGGCTCGGCGAGGCCGATCGCCTCGAATCCGCCGGCCGGGCCGCGCGCGATCACGCGTCGGCCGCCCGACCCGAGCACCGTGACGGCGCTGGGTGTGCGCGCGCCGGAGCGCACCGCCACGATCCCTGCCGGACCCCAGTCGAGGCCGTGGTGCCAGCCGCGGGCACGTTCCTCGACGCCGCCGGCTCGGACGACGACCAGGCGGCCGAAGCCGTCCTCGTTGCGCACCAGCGCCACGGCCGAACCGTCCGGCGACCAGGCGAACGACCGCTGGCCCGGACCCCAGGGCGGCTCGGCCTGCTCCTGCGGCTCGGGGAGGACGGGACGCGCGTCGCCGCCCTCGGGGTCGACCGTCCAGACGTTCCACCAGCCGTCGCGGTCGGTGACGAAGCCGAGCCGGCGACCGTCGGGCGACCAGCGCGGCTGGCCGACCGCCTCGTCGTCGCTGCCGGCGACGACGCGCGCCGCGTGCCCGTCACGCTCGGCCACGACGATGCGGGACCCATCCCATGGCATGTTCGGGAGATCCCACTCGTGCCATGCGACGAGCCGCCCGTCGGGCGAGCAGGCCGGGTCCCACGCGTAGTCGGCGGTGCTGAGCGCCGTCGCGCCGCCCTCCCCGTCGAGTGGCGCGACCCGGACCTCGCAGCGGTCGTCGCCGTCGCGGATGAACGCCACCCACCCCGCAGACGGCGCCACCGCGGGCGCGGCGGCCCGCCCACCCTCCGCGAGCGTCCGGCTGACCGCACCGTCGCCCGCTACGAGGACGAGCCGGCCGTCGGCCGCGGCGACCACCAGGCGATCGGCGTCGACCCAGGTGTAGGCGCCGCCCCCGTAGGCGCCGACCGGCGCCACCGGCGTGTCCGCGGTCACGAGGACGGCCGGGCCCCCGTCGGCCGGGACCACGCGGACGTCGGCGCGGCCGTCGAAGGCGTCGACCCAGGCCAGGCGGCGGCCGTCCCGAGACCAGCGGGGCTCGCCGACCGTGCGGGAGCGAGCGAGCATGCCGGCCGTCACCGAAGGCCCCACAGGAGTGCGACGGTAGGCGGCCGATAGGCTCGCCCCCTCATGCCCGCCCCGGAACGCCTGCGCGTTGCGTATCTCGTCTACCGGGGCAATCCCCACTGCGGCGGGCAGGGCATCTACACCCGGGAGCTGGTCCGGGAGCTCACCGAGCTCGGCCACGACGTCACCGTCCTCGCCGGCCCGCCCTACCCCGAGCTGGGCGACCCGAGCCGCCTCGTCCGGGTGCCGAGCCTCGACCTCTACCGGGCGTCGAACCCCTTCCGGGTCCCCTGGCCCCACGAGCTGCGCACCACGATCGACGTGCGGGAGTTCGCCATCATGTGCGCCGCCGGGTTCCCCGAGCCGTACACGTTCAGCCTCCGGGCCCGGCGGCTGCTCGCCGGTCGCCGAGCCGACTTCGACCTCGTGCACGACAACCAGTGCCTCGGGCGCGGGCTCGTGACGATGATGGAGCAGGACGGCTGGCCGGTGCTCGCCACCCTGCACCACCCGATCACGGTGGACCGCGACCTCGACCTCGCGCACGCCCGCGGGCCGTGGCGCCGGGCGACGCTGCACCGCTGGTACGGGTTCCTGCGCATGCAGATGGACGTCGCGCGGCGCATCCCGCGTCTCGTCACCGTGTCGGAGTCGTCGAAGGGCGACATCTCGGACCAGATGGGCGTCGACCCGGCGCGTCTGCACGTGGTCCCCGTCGGCGTCGACCCCCGCGTGTTCCGGCCGATCCCCACGATCGCCCGAGTACCCGGGCGCATCATGACCACGGCGAGCGCCGACGTCCCGATGAAGGGCCTGATCCACCTCCTGGACGGGCTGGCGAAGCTGCGGACCGAGCGCGACGACGCGCACCTCGTGGTCATCGGCCGCCCGAAGCCCAAGAGCGCCATTCCCCGGCGGATCGAGCAGCTGGGCCTCGGCGGCGCCGTCACGTTCGTGAGCGGCGTGACGACGGAGGCCATTGTCGAGCGGTACGCGCAGGCCCAGGTGGCGTGCGTGCCGTCCCTCTACGAGGGCTTCTCGCTCCCGGCCATCGAGGCGATGGCCTGCGCGGTCCCGGTCGTCGGCACGACCGGCGGCGCGGTGCCCGAGGTGATCGGCCGCGACGGCGACACCGGCCTCCTCGTCCCGCCCGCTGACCCGTCGGCGCTCGCCGCGGCGCTCGGCCGAGCCCTCGACGATGGCGCCCTCCGCGAGCGGATCGGCCAGGCCGGGCGCACCCGGGTGCTGGAGCGCTTCACGTGGCGCCGCACGGCCGAGGGGACCCTCGAGCAGTACCGGGCGCTCCTCGAGGAGCACGCCGCGCCGTGCTGACCGTCGACTTCGACCGCCTCGCGGTCCGCCCCGGCTCCCGGGTGCTCGACCTGGGCTGCGGTGGCGGCCGGCACGCGTTCGCCGCGTGGCGCCGCGGTGGGGTCGTCGTGGCGCTCGACCGCTCGGAGGGCGAGCTGAAGGACGCGCGCGCCGTCGTCGGCGGGATGCTCGCCGCGGGCGAGCTGGCCGACGGGGCGCCCGGCGGGGTCGTGAACGGGGACGCGCTCGCGCTGCCGCTTCCCGACGGCGCGTTCGACGCGGTGATCGCCTCCGAGGTCCTCGAGCACGTATGGGACGACGCGGGCGCGCTACGCGAGCTGGTGCGGGTGCTGCGCCCCGGCGGGCGACTCGCGGTGACCGTGCCAACCCGCTGGCCCGAGCGCATGTGCTGGGCGCTCGACTACCGATACCACGACACGCCCGGCGGGCACGTGCGCATCTACCACCAGCACGAGCTCGAGGCGAAGGTCGAGGCGGCCGGGTGCTGGCTGCGCGGATCGCACCACGCGCACGCGCTGCACTCCCCGTACTGGTGGCTCAAGTGCGCGACCGGGGTGCACCGCGTGGACCCGCCCTGGGCGGTGCGCCGCTACCACGACGTGCTCGCGCGCCAGATCGCGGGCCGGGCGCCGCTGCTCGCCTCCCTCGAGCGGGCGCTCAACCCCGTGCTCGGCAAGAGCCTCGTCGTTTACGGGCAGCGGTGCGAGCCGTGAGCCCACGCCCGCCCCTCCCCGCCATCGAGGGGGTCGTCAGCGTCGGCGACATCAGCGCGACCGTCGACGCCATCGCCGCCATCCAGCAGCCCGACGGCAACATCCCGTGGAGCCCCGGGGACCACACCGACCCGTGGAACCTGATCGAGGCGGCTATGGCCCTCGACGTCGGCTACCGGCACACCGCGGCGGAGCGGGCCTACGATTGGCTGCGCCAGATGCAACGCCCGGACGGGTGCTGGCACGCCTACTACGTGGGCCGCGCCGTGAAGGACGCGGCGCTCGACACCAACGTCACCTGCTACATCGCCAACGGCGTCTGGCACCACTACCTGGCCACGGGCGACACGGCGTTCCTCGAGGAGTTCTGGCCGGTGGTCGAGGCCGCGATCGACTTCGCGCTCGGCCAGCAGGCCGAGACCGGCGAGGTGGCCTGGCGCGGCGACCGGCCGGCCGACGGCGCGCTCCTCACGGGCTCGTCGAGCATCCACGCCAGCGTGCGCTGCGCGATCGCGATCGCCGAGCGCCTCGGCCACGAGCGGCCCGACTGGGAGCTGTCCCTCGGGGCGCTCGCCATCGCCGTCGCGCACCGGCCCGACGCGTTCCTCGACAAGGCCCGCTGGGCGATGGACTGGTACTACCCGGTCCTCGGCGGTGTCCTCCGCGGCCGCTCCGCCCACGCCCGCGTCGCCGCCTTCTGGGACACGTTCGTGGTCGAGGGGCGGGGCGTGCGCTGCGTCTCCGACCGGCCCTGGGTGACCGCCGCGGAGACGTGCGAGCTCGTCATGGCGCTCGACGCCATCGGGGCCGACACCAAGGCCCGCCAGCTCTTCGGCTGGGTGCAGTTCCTGCGCGCCGACGGCGGCGGCTACTGGACCGGCGCCAACTTCGACGACGAGCGCTTCGACGCCGACGGCGAGCTGTTCCCGGTCGAGCAGCCGAGCTGGAACTCGGCCGCGGTCGTGCTCGCCGCGAACGCCCTCGGCGGGTCCGGGCCGACCGCCGGCCTGTTCCGCGGGGAGGGGCTGCCCGCCGGGCTCGCCGCCGACGAGCTCATCGAGGCCGGCGCGGAGATCGAGCGTGAGCTCGCGACCCGCCGGCCCCGCCCCGACTGAGTCAGCGCCGCAGCACGCGCAGCGACCCGGTCGTGGACGCCGGCACGAACCCGTCGGCCACGGCCCGCTGCCACACGCGGAACGGCGCCTGTCCCCCCTCGGCGGGGTCCTCGAACACGTCGTGGAACACGAGCTGGCCTCCGGGCGCGACGTGCGGGCCCCAGGTCTCGTAGTCGGCGAGCGCGACCTCGTAGGCGTGGCCGCCGTCGATGAAGAGGAGGCCGAGCGGCGTCGCCCAGTGACGGCCGACGGTCGGCGAGTCCCCGACGACGGCGACGACGACGTCCTCGAGCCCGGCGGCGGCGATCGTGCGACGGAACCACGGCAGCGTGTCGAGCCGGCCCGTCGCCGGGTCGACGAGGCCCTCGTCGTGCCAGACCCAGCCGGGCTGGTTCTCCTCGGACCCGCGGTGATGGTCGACCGTGTAGGCGACGGTCCCACCGGCGCGTGCCGCCGCGCCGAGGTAGATCGCCGACTTGCCGCAGTAGGTGCCGATCTCGAGCAGCGGGCCGACCGGCGCCGCGGCGCGGCCGGCGTCGTGGAGGGCGACGCCCTCCTCGTCGGGCATGAACCCGATCGCGGCGCGGGCGTGCTCGAGGAGGGTCGGGTCCATCGGGGCGTCCACGGTACCGGCCGGGGCCGGGCTGCTACGTTCCGCGCGCCGACCGACGAGGAGGGACGCTATGAGCGCCGGGGACGTCGTCAACCAGCTGATCCGGGCCAACGAGGCGCGCGACATCGACGCCCTCTGCGCCGTGCTCACCGACGACTGCGAGTACGAGAACGTCGGCATGGGCGTCTGCCACGGGCCCGACGAGGTGCGCGCGCTGCTCGGCGCCTTCTTCGCCAGCGCGGAGCGCATGGCGTGGGACGTGCTCGCCCAGCTCGAGCAGGACAGCACCGTGATGAACGAGCGGGTCGACCACTTCTTCCTGCCCGGCGGCAAGCAGGTCGACGTGCGGGTGGCGGGCTACTTCGAGGTGGTCGGCAACAAGGTGCGCCGCTGGCGCGACTACTTCGACACCGGCCCGATGCTCAGCGCCCTCGCCTGAGCGAGCGCCCCGGCGCTCAGCTCGGCTCGGCGGGCCGACCGCGGAACTGGCCGGTGCCGGCCGTGACGCCCCCGTCGACGGGGAACGCGACGCCGGTCACGAACGAGGCGTCGTCGCTCAGCAGGAACGCCACGACAGCCGCGATCTCCCGGGGCTCCCCGAATCGGCCCATTGGGATGTGGGTGCGCATCTCCTCGTAGAGCGCCGGCGCGTGGCGCTCGAGCGGCCCCGTCATGCCGGTCCGTCGGATGCCGCCCGGGCAGACCGCGTTGATGCGGACGCCCTCCGGCGCGAGGTCGAGGGCGACGCTGCGCACGAGGTTCACGACGGCGCCCTTCGACGCGTTGTACGCGGCGAGCCCCGGGTCGCCGCCGAGCCCGGAGATCGAGGCGGTGACGACGATCCGGCCGTCGCCGGCGGCGCGCAGCGCGGGGAGCGCGGCCCGCAGGCCGAGCACGACGCCGCGCAGGTTCACCGACAGGACACGGTCGAACCCCTCCATCGTCTCGACGTCGACGCCGCCCATCGACGCGACCCCGGCGTTGAGGACCACCCCGTCGAGGCGCCCGAAGCGGTCCTGGGCCGCGGCGACCATCGCCGCGTTGCCCGACTCGGTGGCGATGTCGGCCGTGACCGTCACGACGTCCGGCTCGAAGCCCTCGAGGGCGGCCGCGTCGACGGCGACCACCGACCAGCCGTCGTGGGCGAGCCGCTCGGCGGTGGCCCGCCCGATCCCCGACGCGGCGCCCGTGACCGCGGCGACCCGGTCCGACACGCCGGGAACATACCGCGGGGCGCCTCGGGCCTGTCCGGCCCGGGCCGAGTAGCCTCGAGCCCCGATCGCACCGGAGGAAGCCTCGATGGAGCACCGAGAGGCCCCTGACCGCAACCTGGCGATGGACCTGGCCCGCGTCACCGAAGCGGCGGCGCTGGCGGCCGGCCGTTGGGTGGGGCGGGGCGACAAGGAGGCCGCCGACCAGGCCGCCGTGGACGCCATGCGCCTCGTCCTCAACAGCGTGCCGATGGACGGGGTCGTGGTCATCGGGGAGGGCGAGAAGGACGAGGCCCCGATGCTCTTCAACGGGGAGTCGATCGGCGCGGGCGGCGGGCCGGCGACCGACATCGCCGTCGACCCGATCGACGGGACGACGCTCACGTCGCTGGGCCGCAACCACGCCGTGTCGGTCATCGCGCTCGCGCAGCGGGGCGAGATGTTCGACCCGGGGCCGTGCTTCTACATGGAGAAGATCGCCGTCGGCTCGGAGGCCGTCGACCTGATCGACCTCGACGCCCCCGTGAAGACGAACCTCGAGGCGGTGGCGAAGGCCCGAGGCGAGCAGGTGAAGGACGTCACCGCGGTGATCCTCGACCGGGACCGCCACGCCGCCCTGATCCGCGAGTGCCGGGAGGCCGGCGCCCGCATCCGGCTGATCCCCGACGGGGACGTCATGGGCGCGCTCGCCACCGGCTGGCCCGACACGGGCTACGACATCCTCTTCGGGATCGGCGGCACCCCCGAGGGCGTCATCGCCGCCTGTGCGCTGAAGGCGCTCGGCGGCGAGATCCAGGGTCGGCTCTACCCCCGCAACGACGAGGAACGCCAGGTGGCCCTCGACCGGGGCTACGACCTCGACAGGATCCTCCACACCGACGACCTCGTCGGCGGCGAGGACGTCTTCTTCGCCGCCACCGGCGTGACCGACGGGGACCTCCTCCAGGGCGTCCGCTACCGGGGTGACGGCGCGACGACCGAGTCGCTCGTCATGCGGTCCAAGAGCGGCACGATCCGGCGGATCCAGGCCAACCACATGTGGCACAAGCTGCTGCGCTACTCGTCGCTGCAGTAC
>DATDGU010000250.1:0-4607 GCA_036521915.1 Acidimicrobiia bacterium
CACCGCTCGTGGCCGCCGCGGCGCACGCGCTCGACGGCATGACCGCCGGGATGGCACGCCTGGACTTCGCCGTTGGGCTCGCCGCGGTGTGGGAGCTCATCCGCGCCGCCAACACCTACATCGAGGCCGAGGAGCCGTGGCGGCTCCACAAGGCCGGCGACGCCGCGGCGACCGCGGCGGTGCTCGGCGACTGCCTCGAGGCGCTGCGCATCGTGGCGCTCCTCGCGTCACCGGCGATCCCAGCGGCGAGCGCCGCGCTCTGGCGACGCCTCGGCCTGCCGGGCAGCCCCGAGGACCAGCGGATCCCGGGCGGGGCCGCGTGGGGCCTCGGGCCCGCGGGCACGACGCTCGACAAGGGCCAGCCGCTGTTCCCCCGCCTCGAGGGCTGAGCCGCGCCCGTGTCCTGGGTGGACTCGCACGCCCACCTCTCCATGCTCGACCTCGACCCGGCGGTCGCGCTCACCCGCGCCCACGCCGCCGACGTCCACGCCGTGGTCTGCGTCGGCACCGACGCCGCCTCGTCGGCGGCCTCGATCGCCCTCGCCGCCGACCACGACGAGGTTCGGGCCACCGTCGGGCTCCACCCCCACGACGCCGACCGCCTCGACGACGAGTGGGCCGACCTCGTCGCGCTCGCCGCGGCAGATGGAGTCGTCGCCATCGGCGAGACGGGCCTCGACTACCACTATCTCCACAGCCCGGCCGCCGACCAGGAGCGGGCCTTCCGCCGCCAGATTGGGCTGGCGAAGGCGCTTCGCCTCGCGCTGGTCGTGCACAGCCGGGCCGCCTGGGACGACACATTCCGGATCTTCGAGGACGAGGGGCCGCCCGACCGGACGGTGCTCCACTGCTTCACCGGCGGCCCCGACGAGGCCCGGCGCGCGCTCGACCTCGGCGCGTGGCTGTCGTTCAGCGGGATCGTCTCGTTCCGCACCGCCGACGACGTGCGCGCCGCGGCCGCCCTGGCGCCGCTCGGCCGGCTGCTCGTCGAGACCGACGCCCCATACCTGGCACCGGTGCCGCACCGGGGCGAGCCGAACGAGCCCGCGCTGGTCGCGGTCGTGGGCGCGGCCGTCGCCGCGGCGCGGGCCGACGACCTAGAGACCGTGGCGGACGCCACCGCGGCGGGCGCGGCCTCGGTGTTCGGACCGCTCCCAGGCCGCTGACCTGCGCAAATCCGCTCCATCACGGGTTCGGGATGGGTGGTTGCGACAAGATGCCCCCTTGGGTACCGTCCCGGTCACTCCTCGACGGTGTCGACGGGGTGGCGCGCGGGCGCGCACCGGAGTCTCGAGAGGCGGAGTCCCATCCCGAACCACGACCGGCCCAGCCTGTTCAGCCGTCGGCATGTGAGAGGCGCCGGCCGGCCGTCCAGCGCGCACGTCGCCGACGTCGCGCACCCGTCGCCCGCGCGCGCCGACGCGCCGGACGAGACGTCCTGGCTGCCGCTGCCCGAGATCGAGGACCTGCCGTCAATCGAGGCGCTGCGCACCGAGACCGACGACGCCGCCGAGACCCGGGACATCCCCGTCGGGTTGCCCTCGCCGGCCCGGGCCGAGCCGCACGACGAGACGTCGTGGCTGCCGCTGCCCGAGATCGAGGACCTGCCACCCATCCAGGACCTCCTCACCCCGGACGCGCCCGCCGAGCTCCCGCCGGCCCGTGACCTGACCCCGGCGCCGCCGTCGCCGGCGCGGGCCGAGCCGCACGACGAGGCGTCGTGGCTGCCGCTGCCCGAGGTCGAGGACCTGCCCGAGATCACCGAGCTCGTCGACCCGGACTTCGCGACGACGGCCGCCCCGCCCGCCGGCGGGCCGACGCGACGCACGCGCTTCGCCATCCCGCCGCGGCGGGCCCTCGTCGCGGCGGCGGTCGCCGCGGCGCTCGTCCTCGGCGTGTACGCCGTCCCGAAGCTCCTGGGCGGCGGCGGCGACCACGTCCAGCTCCAGGTCGACGGGCGCCAGATCAGCGCCCAGAGCAGCGCGTCGACCGTCGGCGCGTTCCTGCACGACGAGGACATCAAGCTCGGTCCCGCCGACCAGGTCGAGCCGAAGGCGGCCACCGCGCTCTCCGACGGCCTCACCGTCCGGATCGTGCGCGCCTTCCCGGTCAGCGTGACGATCGACGGCAACGCCCAGGTCGTCTACACGGCGTACTCGCAGCCGAGGGACCTCATGGCCAGCCTGAAGCTCGCGCCCGACGTCGCGATGCTCAGCGGGCCTCCGAAGCTGCAGGCCGGCGCGCACGTCGAGCTCAACACCCGCCGCGTCGGTACGCTCGCCGTCGACGGGCAAGCCGTGAACTTCAACCTGCCGGTCCTCACCGTCCAGGAGCTGCTCGCCAACTACCGCATCGTGCTCGGGCCCCAGGACTTCACCACCCCGTCGGTGAGCTCGGTGATCCCGGTCGACAACCCGTTCGTGACCGTCACGCGCGTCGCCCTCGCGACGACGAGCCAGGACGTGCCGTACTCGCTCCCCCAGCTGACGGCGAACGACCCGAACACGCCCGTCGGCCAGACCCACGACACGCCCGGCACGCCCGGCGTGCTGCGGATCACGTACGAGATCACGACGAACAACGGCTCCGCGGTCGCCAACGTGCCGATCTCGCAGGTGCCGGTCGTCGTCGCCGTCCCGCCGGTCCACTACATCGGCTCGAAGGCCGACCCGCGCTGGGACGAGATCGCCCGCTGCGAGACGGGCGGCAACTGGTCGATGGTCGGCCCGACGTACTCCGGCGGGCTCGGGATCTACAACGGGACGTGGAACGCCTTCGGCGGCCAGCAGTTCGCGTCGAACCCCGGGTACGCGACGCGCGAGCAGCAGATCGTCGTCGCCGAGCGCATCCGGGCCAGATACGGCTTCGGGGCGTGGGGATGCGGCAGGAAACTCGGCCTCGGCTGACGGCCGCGCCATGCCGAGCGGTACCGTCGTCCCGATGATCCTCACCCCGACGACCGTGCGCGCGCTGCTCGCGGATCACGACCTCTCGCCGAACCGCGCGCTCGGGCAGCACTTCCTCGCCGACCCGAACACGGCGCGCCGCATCGCGCGGCTCGCGGACCTTGAGCCCGGCGCGCACGTGCTCGAGATCGGACCCGGGCTCGGGTCGCTGACGGTCGCGCTCGCCGAGACGGGCGCGCACGTCGTCGCGCTGGAGCTCGACGCGCGGCTCGTGCCGCTGCTCGAGTCGACGGTGGCCGGGAGCGGCGACGTGACGGTCGTGCAGGGCGACGCCCTCCACGTCGACGTCGCGTCGCTCGGGCCGGGACCCTGGGCGTGTGTGTCGAACCTGCCGTACAACATCGCGACGCCCGTCGTGGTCCGGCTGCTCGAGGACGCGCCGAGCGTCGAGACGCTGCTCGTGATGACCCAGCGCGAGGTCGGGGAGCGCCTGGCGGCGCGCCCGGGTGACCGCGCGGCCGGGGCGGTGTCGGCGAAGGTCTCCTACTACGCGGAGGCGCGCGTCGTCGGCGCGGTGCCGCCGACGGTCTTCGTGCCGGCGCCGCACGTCGAGTCGGTGCTGGTGCGGTTCGTCCGGCGGGCGACGCCACCGGTGCGCGTCGCGGACCCGGACCGGCTCTTCGCGCTGGTCCGCGCCGGATTCGCGCAGCGGCGCAAGATGCTCCGCGGTGCCCTGCGGCCGGTCCTCGGGGCGAGGACCGACGCGGTGCTCACCACCGCCGGCGTGGCGCCGAGCGCGCGGGCGGAGACCCTCACGATCGATGACTGGGCTGGGCTCGCCGAGGCGGTGGGCTCCCGTCCTTGAATGAACTCAGGCAGCCCGGGCGGCTTCGGCGCGTGCGCGCCACGACACACGCCAAGCTCACGTTGAGTCTCGCCGTCTACCAGCGGCGCGACGACGACTACCACGAGATCGAGGCGCTCGCCGTGTCCATCGCGGACCCGAGCGACGTCGTCGAGGTCGAGGCCGTCCCGCATCCGCCCGGCGTGACGCTCGAGGTCGTCGGCGTCACCGACGACGTCCCGCCCGGGCAGGACAACCTCGCGGTGCGCGCCGCCGAGGACCTCCTCATCAACGCGGGCCGTTCGGGCCACGGCGTGCGCATGTGGCTGCGCAAGAGCATCCCGGTGCGCGCCGGGCTCGGTGGCGGGTCGGCTGATGCCGCCGCCGCGCTCGCGGCGGTGCGCCGGCTGCTCGACGTCGACATCGATCCGGAGCGCCTCGCCGCGCTCGCCGCCGGCGTCGGCTCCGACGTCCCGTTCTGCCTCATCGGCGGCGCGGCGTGGCTGCGCGGCCGCGGGGAGCTGGTCGAGCCCGTCCGGCTCGCCGGCCCGCTCGTCCTCGCGCTGGCGCTCCCCCCGCTGCAGCTGGCGACGCCGGACGTGTACGCCGCGTGGGACGAGCTCGGCGGCCCGATCGCCCAACGGCGGGTGCCGGCGCCGCGGGCCGTCGCGCCGCTCGCCCAGGAGCTCAGCAACGACCTCGAGCTCGCCGCCGAGCGCGTCGAGCCGCGCCTCGCGGACTTCCGCGCCGACCTCGAGACTGCGGCGGGCGCGCCGGCGATCCTCGCGGGGAGCGGCGCGGCGTACGCCGTGCTGCTCGACACCGACTCACCGACCGAGGCGACGGCCTTGGCCCGC